>NZ_MOAI01000022.1:0-127983 GCF_001976035.1 Ensifer sp. 1H6
CCGGGCGGAAATAGAAGATGTTGCCGGCGCCCCGACGCCAGGTCAGACCCGAACGGAACACCTCGCCGCCGGCAAACCAGGAGATGAACACGGTTTCGAGCGGTTCCGGCACGGAGAACTGCTCGCCGTACATCTCCTCGTTCTCGAGCACGAAGTTCTCGCCGATGCCCTCGGCGATCGGATGACGCGGATTGATCGCCCAGAGCCGTTCACGCTCGCCGGCCTCGCGCCACTTCAATGCGCAGGGCGTGCCCATCAGCCGCTTGAAGATCTTGGAGAAATGGCCGGAATGCAGGACGATCAGGCCCATGCCTTCCCAGACGCGCTTGGCAACGCGCTCGACGACCTCGTCGCTGACGGCGCCGTGGTCCTTGTGCCCCCACCACAGAAGCACATCGGTCTTCGCCAGTCGCTCCTCGCTCAGGCCATGCTCCGGTTCCTGCAGCGTCGCCGTCGTTGCCTCGATCGAAACGTCCGTGTTCAGCGCCGCCGCGATGGTGTTGTGCATCCCGTTCGGATAGATGCTCCTGACCACCTCATTGGTCTGCTCATGGATATTCTCGCCCCATACGATTGTTCTGATTGACATCGGCAAATTCCCGTTTATGCGCAGCTGTTAAAATTGAAAGCGGTTTCAATTTGTAAGGCTAGTGACACGCCGGCGCCTTTGCAAGAGCTTTTTGCCCTCTAGGCGTCAGTGGCCAGACATCAATGGAACGTGGATTTCGAGAAGACGTTGAGGACCACGACGCCGGCGATGATGAGCCCGAGCCCGAGCATGGCGGCAAGATCCAGCTTCTGGCCGAAGGCAAAGTATCCGACGAGCGAAATCAATACGATGCCGAGACCGCTCCAGACCGCATAGGCGATGCCGACCGGGATGTAGCGCAGCGTATAGGACAGAAAGAAGAAGGCGACAGCGTAGCAAACGACCATCGTCACGGTCGGCAACAGCCGGGTGAAATGCTGTGCCGCCTGCATCGCCGAGGTGCCAAGCACCTCGAAGACGATGGCAACGACCAGGACGGAATAGAGCATAGCGGGGTTCATCTGGGTCTCCATCCGGTCTATCGCGTCGAAAGCGCTTTGAGATTTTCAGCCAGGGCAACACGCGCCGCGGCATCGAGTTCATGGCTCTGCATCAGGTCGGCGAGCCAGAGACCGTCGGCGGCAAAACGGGCGAGCACGCAGTTGGGTGAAGAGTCGGTTTCCGCAAACTCCTGAGCCCGGCGGTTGACCCATTCGCGCCAGCGGATCTTCAGGTTCGGCTCGGCAATCAGCGCGATCGTCAGCATTCGCCAGCCCGAAACGTCGGTGTCGGGATCGAGCTTCGAGCAGACATCGACATAGGCGCGGGTAAAGCGTCCCTGCGCCTCCGGATCGCCAGCCATCGCCGCCTCGATCGCCGCATCGAAACGCGCGACGAGATCGTCGAACAAGCCATCGAGCAGCGCCGACTTGTTGGGGAAATGGTGCAGCAGCCCGCCCTTGCTGACGCCGGCCGCTTGCGACACCGCATCGAGCGTGATGCCCGCCACCCCCTGCTCGTGCGACAGGCGTGCGGCGACCTCCAGCAATTGCTGGCGGACCTGCTCGGGCTGCTTCTTGCGGCGATGGGCTTCTGTCATGCTTCCATAAAGATACCGTCTGGACGGTTTGTCAAGATCGATGTGTCGAACCGCGCGGAAACGCCGCAAAGGCGAGACTGGAAAGCCGTTGTCCACAAGACCTTGGCGGGCTAGGACTTCGGGGACGAAGGAAGCGGCAATGGCAGAACCGGAAACGACGACACTCTACGAAGCGATCGGCGGCGACCCGACGGTGCGCGCGCTGACCCGTCGTTTCTATGAACTGATGGATACGCTGCCCGAAGCGGCACGCTGCCGCGCGGTTCATCCACCTGACCTTTCCGGCAGCGAGGAAAAATTCTACGAATATCTGACCGGTTGGCTTGGCGGTCCGCCGATCTATGTGGAAAAGCGTGGCCATCCGATGCTGCGGCGCCGGCATTTCGTTGCCGAGATTGGGCCGGAGGAGCGCGACGAATGGCTGCTCTGCTTTACCCGCGCACTGGAAGAAACGGTGGCTCACCCAAAACTGCGGCAGATCATTCTCGATCCGATCACCCGCCTCGCCTTGCACATGCAGAACAAGGAATGACCTGACAATGCCGACCAGTGGATTGCGCGCAACGACGCTCTTCGTCGCGGGATTGATGGGGATTGCCGGGGTGGTCAGTGCTGCAGCCGCCTCGCATGGCACCGACCCCAGGCTGCTCGCCGAGATCTCGGCCATGTGCCTGGCGCACGCGCCGGCGCTCGTCGCGCTTTATGCGGCCTGGCCGAGCTTCCGCACGGCTCCGGTCGCAGCCTTGCTGATCGCTTTCGGCACGGCGCTGTTTTCCGCTGACCTTGCCATGCGTCACGTGACCGGACAGGGCCTGTTTCCGATGTCGGCACCGCTCGGCGGCACGACGATCATGGCCGGCTGGCTTGCCGTTTCAATCGGCGCCTTCCTTCCACGAAAGGCGCCGTGACGCTCAACGCGCCAGTTTGAAGCTCTTGAGATCAGGCGCCTTCGACGACGGAAAAACCTTCGAACTTCGGCGGGCCGAGATACATCGAGCGGTTTTCGCCGGCATTCTTGTGCGCGGCCCGGAAGTTCTCCGACTTCGTCCAGGCGGAAAAGGCATCCTTGTCCTTCCAGGTCGAGTTCGAGACGAAGAGCGTATAGCCCTCGTCCGGCACGTTTTCGCCCCTCAGAAGATGAAACGAGACAAAACCCGGCATGTCCGCAAGGCTTGAATCGCGGCTCTTCCAGACGGCTTCGAAAGCCTCTTCCTGGCCAATGGCGATACGAAAACGGTTCATTGCGAAGAACATGGCCTGCCTCCTATGCGCTGTCTTTCTTGCGAGCCGCGTCGTTCGCGGCTCTCGGGAAGGCCAGAATAGTGCCCTCCTGCGGCTCCGCAAGCCCGAAAGGGTCGCGGCCGGGCCGGCGCGTTTCCCAAGACGGGAACTCGGTGACATTGGGGTTTTCCTCGATCATGCGCGAACGCCGCGTCAGCAATTCGTAGAGTTCGGGCACCAGCCCGTCGCCATTCTGCGCTGCCAATTTGTGCAGGCCGATCATCATGCACTTGTCCGGGCGGTTTTCATTCATCTCGAAAAAAATCTCCATGCGCGCGGAAGGTCAATCACCTCCATCGCGCGTCATATGTTTGGCTATGCCAAGTCGTTGCGGCTGTTGGTCAGGTCCTGCAGCGCCCGCTCAAGGCTCGACTTCGAGCCGTTGCGCAACGGCACGAAAGCCTTGCCCCACTTCTTGCAGCCGGTCTTCACGCGAAGACACGCATCGTGGCTGATGCAATCGATCGGGCAGAAAACACAGTCGACGGAAGGAAGGACACGGTCGATGCGCGATACCGCCTCGCGCAGGCCGCCATCGTGGTGAAGCAGCTCGGCACCGAAGGAGCTGACAATCTCGCGCAGATGCGCAACCTGGCAATCGCGTCCGCCGACATAGAGGAAACTGCGGCCTTCGAGTGTCGCCTTGGCGGCCTCTTCGCAGACCTCGACCCGTTCGGAACCGGAACGACCCTTGCCGTTCTTGGCCGCATTATGGTGACGCTTGCCGCGCATGCAATCTTCTCCGCCTCTTTGCTGCGTCGACGGCCCTCATGGCAACCGATCGCACCGGGATCGACACACACCGTTCGGTTGCGTCACGGCGGCAACTTATTAAACTTGATTATCAGAGTAAAGTATAAACATGAGTTTTATAATCATATTTTTCCCATCAGTTTTGAAGGGCTTCGGCTTCTGCCGCGGATCACACCGTGGCCGGCGGCAGTCGCCTAGCGAACACTTGCCTGAATAGGCAAAGTGAACGGTATTGCACTTTTTCCGGCCCCCTCTGGAATGGCAGGAAATGGAGCCGCACGGCGCACGGCATCAAGAGCAGCCGTGTCCAGAACGAGTGAGCCTGAACTCCCGGCAACGCTGACGCGGGAAACACCGCCGTCCGCCAACACCGTAAAACTCACCGTCGTCGTGCCCGACAGCCCCTGTCGGCGCGCTTCGGATGGAAGCTTGTATCGCCGGTTTATCTTCGCGCGAACTTTGCCATTGTAGTTCGACATATCGGCGTTGCCGACCGCGGTAGAGCGGTTCTTGCCGGTTGCCGCCGCAGAATTGCCGTTTACGTCCCCATCCAGCTTACCCTTGACCTGGCTCTGTGCCTGTTCCCCCTTGTCGCCCGTTTTCTTGCGGGTGACTTTCTTTTTCCTGACGGGATCCTTCTTGGGTTCAGGCTTTTCAACCTTCTCCTTCTTCGGCTCCTGGATCTCCGGCTTTTCCTCGGGCACGACCGTCTCGATCGGCGCGACGCTGGCAGTAACCACAGCCTCGGCGACCTGCAGGGTGGGAACCTGCTCGGCAGGCAGGATGACATCGGCTTCCGTGGCGATCAAATCATGCGGTTGCTCCGCCGTGATCTCCTGCGTGGTCGACGTGACGTCTTCGACCGGGGTAATCTCCTCGGGCTTGACTTCGTCGGGAACGTCTTCGGTCGGCTCGACGACTTCCGTCGGATCGCCGGACTGCAAGGTTTCTTCGAAGGCATCACCGAGGATCGCAACTTCGACCTCGGCACCGCCGGCGATCAGGTCTTGCGGCTGTTCCGGCGTAGAGGAGGCAAGGTACATGGCAACGCTGGTATGCGCCACGAGCGAGAAGGCAATTGCGCCGATCCATTTCACGGTATGCTTCATCTTGGCCTAACCTTCGCCGCGAGCCGCGACGCAAACGCAGTACTCAATGCGAAAAATCAACCTCAGCCCTTGAGTTCGACCGGCGACTTCGAACCGGTCTTGAGGCCCTTCATGCAGGCATCGCCCTCTACACCATCGCCGACGCAGGCGGGCGCGTCATTGATCAGCAGGCTCTTCACCGCTTCGCAATTCGTGCCGGGAAGATCGAACTGCCGAACCTTGGTCTTGCCAGCAGGCAGATCGCGGAAGTCGAGCACCGCCATGCGCTCGACCAGACCCTTCTGGTCGAAGATCACGAACTCAAAGGAAACCTTGCTCAAATTCTGCACGAAGGCGTTGCCGGCGACGAAGGTGAGCTTGCAGCCCTTCTGCGACGGCGTGACCTCGTTGAGTTCGATGTTGAGCGCGCCAGCGGACGACGCCTCCTGGGCGACTGCACCGCCTGCCGCAAGAACAAACGCGAATGCCACGGGAACAACCATACGGGAAAGGTGCATCATTCTAATACCACTCACGATCGGCGCTCCGAACCCTGGGAGCGTTGAAGTCGTCGCCATCTATCCACAAGCGCGGACATCTTAACTTGAGTGTGGCGATCCGGTATTGCGTCCATAAAGAAATATGAGTAATGAAGTCAAGATAGTAAACGAATTGCACGGCAGGAAATGCGGGAAAAACACCGCCTCCCGCCATCTAGAGACGACCGAACCGTGGCAGCCGACGACACCGATTATGCGCGATTTTCACAACCTGTAGCCTCCGCGCAGCGGGCCCAGCGGATCGTCGAGAGCCGCGACCTCTTTCGCGGCGAAAGCGAGATCCTCATTTCCCACGACGGGGCGATCTACCGCATGAAGATCACCCGCCAAGGCAAACTGATCCTGAACAAATAGGCAAATAACAATGACCGAGAGCCTCCGTCCCACCCCGTCCGAAATCCGTGCCTACCGCGCTGAGAACCCGAAAATGCGCGAGCGCGACATCGCGGCCCAGCTCGGAGTTTCGGAAGCAGCCCTCGTGGCGGCCGAATGTGGCTTGACCGCCGTGCGCATCGACGCGGATGCCAACCGCTTCCTGCTGCGCGCCGAGGAACTGGGTGAGGTCATGGCTTTGACCCGCAACGAAAGCGCAGTTCACGAAAAGATCGGCGTCTACGAAAAGATCACAACCGGCGAGATGGCCAGCATCGTGCTTGGCGAGCAGATCGACCTGCGCGTCTTCCCGAGCGCCTGGGCGCATGCCTTTGCCGTAACCAAGACCGATGACAGCGGCGAAGCCCGCAAGAGCCTGCAGTTCTTCGACAAATGGGGCAATGCGGTGCACAAGCTGCACCTGCGCCCGGCGTCAAATGTCGCCGCCTACGACAAGATCGTTGAAGACTTCCGTCTCGACGACCAGTCGCAGACCTTCGTTGCGGACGCCAGCGCACCGGCTGCCGATGACAAGCAGGAGAACGTCGTCGACGTCACCGAGCTGCGCGACCGCTGGTCCAAGATGACCGACACGCATCAATTCCACGGCCTGCTGCGCAAGCTGAAGATCGGCCGCCGCCAGGCGCTGCAGCATATCGGCGACGACTTCGCCTGGCGTCTCGACCCGTCGAGCATCGAAACGATGATGCGTGCCAGCGCCGAGATCGAACTGCCGATCATGTGCTTCGTCGGCAATCGCGGCGTGATCCAGATCCATTCCGGCCCGATCGCCAAGATCGCCCCGATGGGTCCGTGGCTGAACGTCATGGACCCGACCTTCCATCTTCACCTGCGCACCGATCACATCGCCGAGCTTTGGGCCGTGCGCAAGCCGACTGCCGATGGTCACGTCACCTCGATCGAGGCGCTCGACGCCAAGGGCGAGATGATCATCCAGTTCTTCGGCAAGCGTAAGGAAGGTTTTGCCGAGCGTCCCGAGTGGCGCGATATCGCCGAGGGCCTCGCACGCCTTGACACCACCGTCGCAGCTTAAGGACAGCGTGATGATCAACGGTCTCGACTTCCGCCGCCTTCGCCTCTGGGAGCTGGCTCTGGCCGCGTTTGCGGTTTCGGCTCCCTTCCTGTTGCCCGCCGTGGCGCCAGGGGCGCCGTCGTTCATCCGCCCGGCGATGGCACAGAGCATTGAGCAGCCGGACGTCTCGCGCGTCGTTTCGGTTGGCGGTGCGGTTACCGAGATCATCTACGCACTCGGCGAGGAAGGCCGGCTGGTCGGCCGCGATTCGACCAGCACCTATCCGGAAGCTGCAACCAAGCTGCCTGATGTCGGCTACATGCGCGCGCTCGCCCCGGAAGGCATCATCGCGGTCAATCCGACCGCGATCGTCGCCGTCGAAGGCAGCGGCCCGCCGGAGGCGCTCGCCATCCTGAAGGATGCCAACATCGCCTTCACCAGCGTGCCGGAAACCTTCGACAAGGACAGCATCCCGGCAAAGATCCGCTCGGTCGGCACCTTCCTCAATGTGCCCGACAAGGCCGATGCGCTCGCAAAGTCGGTGGAAGCCGACCTTGCTGCAGCGGTTGCCGGTGGTGCCAAGCGCCCGGAAGGCGAGCGCAAGCGCGTTCTTTTCGTGCTCAGCACCCAGGGCGGCAAGATCATGGCGTCGGGCACCGGCACGGCTGCCAACGGCATCATCGAGCTTTCCGGCGCGATCAACGCCGCCGGAAAATTCCCGGGCTACAAGGCCCTGACCGACGAGGCGATCATTGAAGCCAAGCCCGACGTCATCCTGATGATGGACCGCGGCGGTGAACACAGCGCCAAGGCGGACGAACTCTTCGCCCTGCCTTCGCTGAGCCTGACGCCTGCCGCCAAGACCAAGACGCTGATCCGCATGGACGGCCTGCACCTGCTCGGATTCGGCCCGCGCACCGCAAGCGCCATTCGCGAACTCAACGCCGCAATCTACGGAAAGAAGGCCAATGCCTCGCAGTGAGGCTTTGGACCTCGGCAGGCGCGTGACCGCCCTCGCCGCCGATATCCGGGCCGAATGGCGGTCGGGCAATCGTGCGCGGCTGGCCCGCGTCGTCATTGTTCTACTCGTCATCTTCGCGGCAGCCACCTTCATCGGCTCGATCATGACCGGTGCCGCCGACGCTTCGCTGTCCAACGTCGTGCGCTGGCTGCTCGGCGCGAGCGATGCGGATCAGGTCCTGAGCGTTCGCGACCGCATCATCATTCTCGACATCAGGTTGCCACGAGCGGTGCTCGGAATGCTCGTCGGCGCATCGCTTGCTGTCTCCGGCGTTGTCATGCAGGGGCTATTCCGCAACCCGCTGGCCGATCCCGGCCTTGTCGGCGTCTCCTCCGGTGCAAGCCTCGGCGCCGTTCTGCTGATCGTGCTCGGCTCGGCCGTGTTCGGCCCGCTGTTTGCGCTGTTCGGTTTTTATGCGCTCCCGGTCGCAGCCTTCATCGGCGGCCTTGTCACCACGCTTCTGCTCTACCGGATCGCCACCCGCGGCGGCCAAACCTCGATTGCCACCCTGCTTCTCGCCGGCATTGCGCTTGGCGCGCTCACCGGCGCCTTCACCGGCGTGCTGATCTTCATCGCCGACGACAAGCAACTGCGCGACGTCACTTTCTGGGGTCTCGGCTCGCTTGCCGGCGCCAGCTGGACGAAGATCGCCGCGGCCGCGCCGATCATCCTGTTGTCGCTCGCGGTCACGCCCTTTCTGGCGCGCGGCCTCAACGCCATCACGCTCGGCGAAGCAGCCGCGTTCCACATGGGCATTCCGGTGCAGCGCATGAAGAACATCGCCATCGTCAGCGTCGCCGCAGCAACCGGTGCGTCCGTTGCCGTCAGCGGTGGCATCGGCTTCGTCGGCATCGTCGTACCGCATCTGCTGCGCCTCGTCATCGGCCCGGATCACCGCTATCTCGTGCCGGCATCGGCGCTTCTCGGCGGAACATTGCTGATCCTGGCCGACATGATCGCCCGCACCATTGCCTCGCCTGCAGAGTTGCCGATCGGTATCGTCACCGCCTTCATAGGCGCGCCGTTCTTCCTCTGGATCCTGCTGCGCGGTCGCACGACCATGGGACTGTGAGCCGAAACCATGATCAAGGTATCCAACCTCTCCGTCCGGCTTGGCGGCCGCCAGGTCATCCACGGCATCTCGCTTGAGGCAGAGCCGGGCGCGCTGACCGCGATCGTCGGGCCGAACGGCTGCGGCAAGACAACGACGTTGAAGGCGATCTCCGGCGAGTTGCCGCCGGAAAGCGGATCAGTCAGCATCAATGGCCGCAATCTCAAGGGCCTGAAACCCTGGGAGCTCGCGCTGAAACGCGGGGTGCTTCCACAATCGACGGTGATCTCGTTTCCCTTCACGGTCCGCGAAGTGGTGCGGCTCGGCCTGACCGCAGGCGCGACATCAGATGCCAGGGCCAATGACCGCATTGCCGCCGAAGCGCTCGAGGCCGTCGATCTCGGCGGCTTTGCCGGGCGCTTCTATCAGGAGCTTTCGGGCGGCGAACAGCAGCGCGTGCAGCTGGCGCGCGTCCTCTGCCAGATTTCCAACCCGGTCGGCGATGGCGAACCGCGCTATCTGCTGCTCGACGAACCGGTCTCGAGCCTCGATATCCGCCACCAGTTGACCATCATGCAACTGGCGCGCCGGTTCTGCGAGCGCGGCGGTGGCGTCATCGCCGTCATGCACGATCTCAACCTGACGGCGATGTTCGCCGACCGGATGATCATGATGAAGGCCGGGAAGATCCGCGCAGGCGGCGCGCCGCGAGAGGTGTTGACCGACGAGACGATGGAGGTGGTGTTCGGCTGCCGCATGCAGGTCAGCGCCATGCCGGCAGCCGACGTGCCCTTCGTGTTGCCGCAGACGGCGACGCTCTAGCCGGCAAATCGCGCCAACTTCAAGATTTATCGAAACAATTTGCGCACTCGTGCGTTGTTCTCCCCGAAGTACCGGTCGTGGCAATGCGCTTGCCATGTCGGTGCCAACGGATCACGCCGGTCGTCCTTGGCCGGCGTTGCAGCGAAAGGGAGACCAATCATGGCTTCAGGCCTCTTCTCAGGTTCAAGTTCACGGTCGAGCAAGCGCAACGGCGCGCTCGCTGACATTTCCATCGAAGACCAGCTCAGCGAACTGCGTAGCGACATGGCGGCGCTCGTTGCCCTGCTTGCCGATCGCGGTGCCGACGCTTCGAAACAGGCGCGTAGCAAGGCGCACGATGCCCGCGAGCACGCGGAAGCCGGCCTTCAGGATTTGCTCGCAAGCGGCGAGGAACTGCTCGGCGATCTGCGCGACCGCTATGCCGGCACGGAAAAGCAGCTTCGCCATGCGGTACGCGAGCACCCGTTCGCAACGCTTGGCACGGCAGCCCTCATCGGTCTGATCGCCGCCGCACTGCTGCGGCGCTAGGTTCGATGCAGATCTTGGAACGGGGTGGGATCGCCAGACGCATCCCACCCGTTTTGACGTGTTACCAGGAGTAAATGCGCATGGGACCACTCGGGGCCGCTCTGTCCGCCTTGCTGGCTGCCGACATCGGCGCCACCGCATCACGTTTCAAGCGCAACGCCGCCTTGTGCGCCGTCGTCGCCGTGCTGCTTGTCACCGCCTACATCTTCGCACTGATCGCCATCGCGCTTTATCTCAGCGCCGCCTATTCGCCTGTGGTCGCCGCCGCGTCGATAGCCGCAGCCCTCATCCTGACGGCCTTGATCCTGATCATCGTGATGATTGCCCTGCAAGGACGGGATAGGCGGCTCGCCGAAGAGCGCCGCCGTCGGTCGATGATGCAAACCAATCTGACGATGCTGGCCGCAGCAAGCATCCTGCGCAAACAGCCGCTGCTCGCCGTGGGCACGGCCCTTGCCATCGGCGCCTTGTTCGGCACCGGCAGGAAGCGACGGGAAACCTAAAGCGGCAAGCGGATCAGCGCGGTCACGCCGGCCGCCATATATTCGACCTTCACCGAACTGCCGAGAACCTTGTCGAGGCTGCGCTCTATCAGGATGGAGCCAAAGCCTCGACGTTTCGGTTCGCGCACGGGCGGTCCGCCGACCTCCGTCCAGGTCAGGTGCAATACCGCTTCGCCTTCTTCGACGACGTTGCGCGCCGTCAGCACCACCTTGCCGGTCGGCACCGAAAGGGAGCCGTATTTCACCGCATTGGTCGCAAGTTCATGCAGCACGAGCCCCAGGCCGACGGCCTGGTCGGGGCCGAGCAGCACCTCGTCCTTGTGCAGTTCGATCTGGTCCGCATAGACGCTGACATGCGGCATCAATTGCTTGGAGATCAGGTCCGCAAGCCGGATCGTGCCCCACTCATGGTCCGAGAGAAGTCCATGCGCCTCGGAGATCGCTTGCAGTCGTCCGGCAAAGGCGGTCATGAATTCGGCCGGGTCGCTGGTCTGGCGCAGGGTCTGGCGGGCGAGCGACTGCAGCATCGCCAGGGTATTCTTGACCCGGTGGTTGAGTTCCTTGAGCAACAGCCGCGTTCGCTGCACCGATGCCTGCTGGTCGGTGACATCGATGGTGACACCGATGAAGGTCAGCGGATTTCCCTTGGCATCCCGATCGTGCACCCGCCCGCGGCCGAGCAGCCAACGGCCGGTGTTTCCGACCCGGAACATCCCGTCATATTCCTCGTCCGCCTTCATCGCCTGGCGAAGCTTGGCGAAGGTTGCGCCGCGGTCATCGGCATGGATGGCGCCGAACACTTCCCTGGCGCCGAACGACCGATCGGCCGGCAAGCCGAACATGCGCATAAAGGCGCTGTTGCCGACGATCACGCCGGAGCGAACGTTCCAGAGCCAGCTGCCGATATTGGCCGCCTCAAGCGCCATCGCGTGGCGCTGTTCCTCGCGGGAGAGCGCTGCCTCCTTGATGGCGCGCCGTCGCGCCTCGTCCTTGAGCTTGAGAAGCGAGGCGGCAAGATCGGCAAGCCGGCGCAGCTGCTCCATCAGATGCGGTGCGACCTCGCTGCGCGCGGCAACGTCGAGCACGCAGACCGTGCCGACCGGCTGGCCATCGAGAACGATCGGCGCGCCGGCGTAAAAGCGCAGGAATGGCGCGCCGGCGACCAGCGGCCGATTGCGAAAACGCAGATCGACTGAGGCGTCGAGTACAACTAGGCCGTTGCCTCCCGCATCGGCTGCCGCGTGCACGCAGAACGAATCCTCCGATGACGCCCGCGTCTCCGTGGTACCGACCGCCGCCTTGAACCATTGCCACTCGCGGTCAAGCAGGCTGACGAGCGCGATCGGCGCATCGAAGAGGCGGACAGCGATCTCGGCAATGCCGTCGAAATCCGCATCGGGTACCGCCATGTCCGGCACCGTCGCATGCAGCACGCTCAACCGCTCGGGCGCGTCGAGCAGCGATGTCTCCGGCGGGGCGGTCTTTTCTTCTCTTTTTTCGCGCATCCGGCCTCAACTCCAAACTGCCGCACCCGTCAGCCGGCGCCGATTGCCATTGACACACGGCGCTCTTCTGCGGAGACGTTCAGGCCGCCAGTGAAAGCAGGGCTGCTCTCGATTTGCAACGCTCTGGCGGCCAAAAAGAGCTGTCGGATCAGGAAACGAATGCCCGTGAGGTAATGGGAGCGGACGTTTCGTCCGGACCGTAGTCGTTTTCGCCCTGCACCTTGAGGATATCCTGAAGGCGCTGGCGGGCGCGGTTCACCCGGCTCTTGATCGTGCCCAGGGCGCAGCCGCAGATCGTCGCCGCTTCCTCATAGGAAAAACCCGACGCGCCGACGAGGATGATCGCCTCGCGCTGGTCCGGGGGCAGCGTCTCGAGGGCCCGGCGGAAATCCTGCAGGTCGAGCGAACCATATTGTTCCGGATGATGGGCAAGCGATTCGGTGAAATGGCCGTCGCTGTCCTGCACCTCGCGTCCGCGCTTGCGCATCTGGCTGTAGAGCTCGTTGCGCAGGATCGTGAACAGCCAGGCCTTCATGTTCGTGCCCATCTGGAAGTGGTCCTGCTTGGCCCAGGCTTTCATGATCGTGTCCTGAACAAGATCGTCGGCCCGGTCATGACGACCTATGAGAGACATGGCAAAGGCGCGAAGGCTCGGCAGGGCGGCGAGCATCTCTCGCTTGAACTCATTCTTTTCAGACGACATTCTGGCGCTCACTCCCTTCCCTGCAGAACCGACTGCCGCTCGGCTGCGTCGAGTTTTTCCAGAAGATCGAGAAAGCGCGAAGGTATCGCTTCTTCCTGAACGGACTGATAGAGCGCCTTTAACTTGGCCGCGATCTGCGTGTTTGGGTCTTCGGACCATGAGGTCGTACCGGAAGTGCGCCCCGCCCCTGTTTTATACTTCATTGTCAATCTGTCGCCTTGTGGTGTTCATTACCGCCTTAACGCGTCTGAAAAATGAAATGTTCCCTCCCGGAACTTTTTTTTGCGTGAAACGTTTTGGAGCATCACTGCAAGATTATATTCTCGAGGGAGTACTCCATGACATTGTCCACACGGATCGCGCCGCTGCTGCCCTATCTGCGCCGCTACTCGCGCGCATTGACCGGGTCGCAGACATCAGGCGACGCCTATGTGGCCGCGGTACTCGAAGCCCTGATTGCCGATACCTCCATTTTCCCGGAGGCCAGCAATGACCGGGTCGCGCTGTTCCGCCTCTACACGTCGCTCTTCGGCTCCTCGTCGGTGCTGGTTCCCGAGCCGGTTTCGCCCTTTGCCTGGGAGCAGCGCGCCTCGGTCAATCTGGCAAACGTTTCGCCGCTTGCCCGCCAGGCTTTCCTTCTCGTCTCGGTCGAAGGTTTCCGGCCCGAGGAAGCAAGCGAAATCCTTGCCGTCACCGACGACAAGATCGGTTCCCTTCTCGACCGCGCTTCGCAGGAAATCTCGCGACAGGTCGCAACCGATATCATGATCATCGAGGACGAGCCTCTGATCGCCATCGATATCGAAAACATGGTCGAGAGCCTTGGCCACCGAGTGACCGGCATTGCCCGCACCCGCGACGAAGCAATCGCGCTCTATAAGAAGACCCGTCCGAGCATGGTGCTTGCCGATATCCAGCTCGCCGACGGCAGCTCCGGTATCGATGCGGTCAACGATATCCTGAAGGCCAGCGCCATCCCGGTGATCTTCATCACCGCCTTCCCTGAGAGGCTGCTGACCGGCGAACGCCCTGAGCCGACCTTCCTGGTCACGAAGCCTTTCAATCCTGACATGGTGAAGGCGCTGATCAGCCAGGCGCTGTTCTTCAACGAATCGACGAAGGCCGCAGCCTGATCATCGACACAGCATCTATCGCCGGCGGCCTCGGTCGCCGGCTTTTGTTTGTCCACTTGTTGCTGTCGCCCGCCCTTGCCTTTCGTCGCTGGTGTCCTGATTGGCATGCCCGTTGATGGCAAGCGCTGGAAACAAAACAGCCAGTGCCGAGGGAAGGCACTGGCTGACATTGTTCAACTCACCGGGGGAGTGTGAGTTGTAAACCGGCGGATTACCTCCGGCGCCACATTGGGGGCGATGCGCGCCACCGTCCGGTCTGAAAATAAAATGCGTGACGCAAACAAAGGTTCCCGGAGTTGCGCGTTTGCCGATCATTTTTTTATTGCAGCGCGTCCAGTTCGTCGCGATGGCGGTAGAGCGCAAGGAAGCGGCGGTAGTCGCGATCGTAGATGTCACGCATGGCGTCGTTCGGCCGCCGCTCGCGCCCGCCGGACGCCATCGCCGCACCGGCCACGGCGAGATCGACGTGAACCTGACCGGCAACGGCTGCCGCCATCGCCGTTCCGAGAAGAACGGCGTCAGGCGCATCGGGTGCTACGACCCGGCAACCCGTGACGTCGCAATAAAGCTCCATCAGAAGCGCATTGCGCACGTGGCCGCCGGTGACGTGAAGTGTGTCGAGTTCGTAGCCGACCTCACGCATCATCTCGAGGATATGGCGGATGCCGAGCGCGATCGCCACGCAGGTGCGCCAATAGAGCCGGCACAGCGCATCGAACGACGAATCGAACGGCAGGCCGCTGATGACGCCGAGCCCGTGTGGATCGGCAAGCGGTGAGCGGTTGCCGTGGAAATCCGGCAGTACATGCAGCCGTTCGGCAAACTGCGTTCCGTGCAGGACGCGCAGTTCCTGGACGCGCGCGATGATCCGGCCGTGGGTCTCGGTCGTTGGCTCCAGGCCGCCGCCATGAATGCGCACGATGTGATCGAGCAGGGCGCCGGTCGCCGACTGGCCGCCTTCGATCAGCCAGGCGCCGGGCAGCACCGCTTCGAAATAGGGTCCCCACATGCCGAAGCCGGGCTTCATATCCTTGGAGAAGGCAACGATGCAGCTCGAGGTGCCCGCGATCAGCGCCAGTTGCCGCTCGAGCTTTTCCGGCTCGCCGGCAAAACCGCCGAGCACGCCGAGCGCCCCGGCATAGGCGTCGATCAGACCCGGTGCCACCTGGCAGCCGATATCAAGACCGAGCTCGGCGGCAGCCTCCACCGACAAGCCCCCGACCGAGCTTCCGACCGGCTGCGTTTCCTCCGGCAATCCGCCCCGCGCAAGCAGATCCTCGAGGCCGATCCGCGCGAGATAGTCCGCCTGCCAACCGCGCTGTTCATGGGCGAGATAGTTCCATTTCGCCGTCAAGGTGCAGCGCGAGCGCGCCGCACTGCCGGTCGCCCGCCAGGAGAGATAGTCGGCGAGATCGAAGAAAAAGCCTGCCTTCTCCCATTGGCTAGGCAGATTCCGCTTCAGCCACATCAGCTTCGGCATTTCCATCTCCGGCGACATGACGCGGCCGGAGAAATCGAGGACCGGGTGTCCGGTGGCGGTACAGAAATCGGCCTCCGTCAGCGCCCGATGATCGAGCCAGACGATTGTGTCCCAGCGCGCCTCGCCCTTTCGGTTGACGGAAAGCGGCGCGCCGCTCCGGTCGCGCACCACGAGCGAACACGTTGCATCGAAACCGATGGCGGCAATGCTCTCCGGCGCGATGCCGGCCTTGTCTCTGGCAGCTTTCACCGAGCCGCAGACAGCTCTCCAGATATCTTCCGAATCGTGTTCGGCATGATTTTCTTCCGGCCGGTTCATGGCGATCGGCAGGTCGGCACGCGCCAGAAGCCTGCCATTCCGGTCGAAAATTCCGGCACGGGCACTGCCGGTACCGACATCGACCGCAACGACGAATTCACGCATCAATGGAGATCCCCGTCCCCGTTACAGCACGCTGCAACATCTTGAAACTGCCGCATAATTTTCCCATCAAATCGATTTCGACTTGAGGAATTATGCACTATTGGCGGACAAACTGTAACAATTCGCCCATGTCGTCAAACAGCACGTCGGGGTCGAGCTTGGCGAGTGTCTGTCGATGACGGTCGCTGCGCGCATGTCCGCCACCGGCGAAGGCAAAGGCCCGCATGCCAGCGGCGTGCGCGGCTTCGATGCCGGCCGGACTGTCTTCGACGACGATACAATCCTTGGGTGCATAGCCCATCTCCCGGCTCGCCAGCAGAAACAGGTCGGGCGCCGGTTTGCCATGTTTGACCATCGTTGCAGAGAAGATGTTCGGCTCGAAAAGATCGATCAGACCGGTGACGGTCAGCGACAGCCGGATGCGTTCCGGCTGGCTGGACGAGGCGACGCAACAGGCGACGCCAAGGTCTTCGACCGCCCGGCGAATACCGGCGATCGGCTGCAACTCCGTACGGAAACGCTGATAGAGCCGCGTGCGCATTTCTTCGAGAAAGGCGTCGTCTGTCGCCAGGCCATATTCGTCGTGAAGTATGGCAGACATGCTTTTCAGGCTGCGCCCGAGAAACCGTTCGGTCGCCTCCTCCGTGGTCATCGACACGCCTGCCGCCGCCAGCACGTCGACCAGGACTTCGAGCGAGATCGGCTCGCTGTCAACCAGCACGCCGTCGCAATCGAAGATCACCAACCTGGACGCGCCGTCGGCCATAACACCCTACCCCTTACAGCGCCGCGCATCTTTTAAGACGCGCCAACGTCGCTGTAACTCTTTGAATTGCTGCGTAATTTCATCCTTAAATCGGGCCCCGTTCTAAGGAATTATGCAGTAAGCTTGCCGTCCAGATAAAGCTGGAGCGTAGCGCGCGTACCTTTTTCCCAGAGGGTTTTCAATGCGTGGGTGAAGCGCTTGCGGAAGAGATCGGATTGGGCGACCTCGCCGAAAATGTCCGACAGCGCCAGAAAAGCCGTCGGATCCTGCCTTGCGGCACGGGCTGCCGCCTGAAGCCGTTCGGCGTTCTGGTCGTTGAAGACAATCTGCTTGCCGCTATCGGTCGTGCCGTCGAAGTAGCGGCACCAGAGCGCTGACACCAGCGCCAGGCCGACGACGTCTTCGCCCCGCGCCAGCCGGTCGGCCGTCGAGGGCAGGATGAATTTCGGCTGCCGGTTGGAGCCGTCCTGTGCAAGCCGCGGGATCGTGTCGCCGATCTTCGGGTTGGAAAAGCGCATCTCGATCAGCTTGTAATAATCGCCGAGATCGGTGTTCGGCACCGGCGGAATGACCGGAATGATCTCGTCATGCTCAAGCTTGGCGAGAAAATCACGGATCAGCGGCTCCTCCATCGCCTCGTGGACGAAATGAATGTCGAGCAGGGCTGCGGGATAGGCGATTGCCGCGTGGCCGCCGTTGAGGATGCGGATCTTCATGTGCTCATAGGGCGCAACATCGGGCACGAACTGCACGCCGACCTTTTCGAGCGCCGGGCGTCCCTGCGGAAAATGATCCTCCAGCACCCATTGCTTGAACTCTTCGCAAAACACCGGCCAGCCATCCTCGATCTCGTAATCGGTTGCGACGATGCCGATTTCGCGTGCGCCCGTGGCCGGCGTTATGCGGTCCACCATGCCGTTCGGAAAGGCGATATTGGCGTCGATCCAGTCGGCGAAATCAGGATCGAACAGCCGGGCAAGGCCTGAAACCGCAGCGTGGGTCACCTCGCCATTGCCCGGAATGTTGTCGCATGACATCACCGTGAACGGCGGAATTTGTCCGTCGCGGCGTGCCTTCAGACCGGCAACGATCAAACCGAAGACCGTCTTCGGCGCGGCGGGATTTTGCGCATCGTCAACGATGGCCGGGTGGGTCGGATTAAAAACGCCGGAGGCTGGATCGATGAAATAGCCGCCCTCGGTGATCGTCAGCGAAACAATGCGGATCGCCGGGTCTGCAAGCCTGGCGACGATGCCAGCGACGTCGCCGGGCCTGAGATAGTCGATCATCGCGCCAGTCACATGCGCGCCGGTGCGGTTGTTGTCCTGCTCGACCACCGTCGTCAGGAAATCCTGCGCCGCGAGCTTTGCCCGCATTTGTTCATCGGAGGGAAGGACCCCGGCACCGACGATCGCCCAGTCATGGTCGTGCCCGGCATTGAAGAGATCGTCGAGATAGACGGCCTGATGGGCACGGTGAAAATTGCCGACACCGAAATGCACGATACCGGCTTTCAGATCGGCGCGATCGTAGCTCGGCACGCCGGCCTTGGCCTTCACTGCGTCGAGCGCGGCAAGAGAAAGTTTGGTCGTCATGGTCTCGTTTCCTTATCGAGGCATCGTCCGGAGACGGGCCTCAGCTCATCCAGTTGCCGCCATCGACGTTGTAGGTCTGCGAAACGACGTAATCGCTCTCGGCAGAAGCGAGGAAGATCGCCATGCCCGTGAGATCCTCGGCCGTTCCCATGCGCCCATAGGGGACTTCCGCTCCCGCGAGCCTCTTCTTCTCGCCGCGCGGGCGGTTCTCGTATTTGGCAAACAGTGCGTCGACGCCGTCCCAGTGCTCGCCATCGACGACGCCGGGCGCAATGGCGTTGACGTTGATGCCGTGCTTGATCAGGTTCAGCCCCGCCGACTGGGTCAGGCTGATGACCGCTGCCTTGGTGGCGCAATAGACGGCGACCAGCGCCTCGCCGCGCCGGCCTGCCTGGCTCGCCATATTGATGATCTTGCCGCCCCTGCCCTGGGCGATCATCTGTTTGGCAGCCGCCTGCATCGTGAACAGCGTCCCCGAAACATTGATCGAAAACAGCCGGTCATAGCTTTCACGCGTGATCTCGACGATCGGCGCGAGATCGAAGAGCGCGGCGTTGTTGACGAGGATATCGAGACCACCGGCCTCGGTGACAACCGATGCGATCGCCGCGTCGATGGAGTTCTGCTGCGTCACATCCATCTCGACGGCATAGGCGCTCGGGCCGATTTCCGATGCGGTCTCACGCGCCCGCGCCAGATTGATGTCGGCAATCGCCACTGTGGCGCCTTCTCGCACATAGGCTTCGGCGAAGGCACGACCGATACCCCGCGCGGATCCGGTGATCAGCGCGCTTTTCCCGTGAAGACGTTTCATCGAACTGCCAGTCCCTTGTCGTCGAACCTGTGGACGCGCTGGGCGTCGGGCGTCAGGAACACCCGGTCCCCGTGGGCGACGGCGAAATCGCCGCTGACACGCGCGGTCATCGTTCCGATATTGTCGACGTTGACGTGCAGGAAGGTGTCCGAGCCCAGGTGCTCGGCAACGCCGACCGTGCCGGCCCAGGTGCCGTTTTCCGTTGAAAGCACCAGATGCTCGGGCCGGATGCCCATAGTGTGCGCCTGGTAGGCGGTAGCCGGCGCACCGGAAACGAAGTTCATCCGCGGCGACCCGATGAAGCCCGCCACGAAGAGATTGTCCGGCTTGTGATAGAGGTCGAGCGGCGAGCCGACCTGCTCGATGCGCCCCCGGTTGAGAACCACGATCTTGTCGGCCATGGTCATGGCTTCCACCTGATCGTGGGTGACGTAGACCATGGTCGTCTTCAGATCCTGGTGCAACTGGCTGATTTCGAGCCGCATGTTGACGCGCAGTGCTGCGTCGAGGTTCGACAAAGGCTCGTCGAACAAAAAAGCTTTCGGCTGGCGCACGATCGCGCGGCCGATGGCGACACGCTGGCGCTGGCCGCCGGAAAGCTGGCGAGGCTTGCGGTCGAGATAGTCGGTCAGGTTGAGCACACGCGCTGCGTCGGCCACCTTCTTGTCGATGACAGCCTTGTCCTCGTTCGCCATCTTCAACGGGAAGCCTATGTTCGAGCGCACACTCATATGCGGATAGAGCGCATAGGACTGGAACACCATCGAAAGTCCACGTTGCGCTGGCGGCAGCTCGGTGGCGTTCTTGCCGTCGATGACGATCTCACCATCGCTGACATCCTCTAGCCCGGCGATGAGCCTGAGCAGCGTCGATTTTCCGCAGCCCGACGGGCCGACGAAGACGACGAACTCGCCATCGTCAATATTGAGGTCGATCGACGGGATGACGGCATGGGCGCCGAAGACCTTCGAGACGTTTCTGAGTGTAATGTTTCCCATTGTCGTATCCCTTATTTGACCGCGCCGAAGGTGAGGCCGCGCACGAGCTGTTTCTGCGAGAACCAGCCGAGTATGAGGATGGGGGCAATCGCCATGGTCGAGGCCGCCGAGAGCTTGGCGTAGAACAGGCCTTCGGGGCTCGAATAGGAGGCGATGAAGGCCGTGAGCGGCGCCGCCTTCGCGGCGCTGAGGTTCAGCGTCCAGAACGCCTCGTTCCAGGCAAGGATGATGTTGAGGAGCAGCGTCGAGGCGATGCCCGGGATCGCCATCGGCGTCAGCACATAGATGATCTCCTTGGACAGCGATGCTCCGTCCATGCGTGCCGCCTCGAGGATCTCGCCGGGGATTTCCTTGAAGTAGGTGTAGAGCATCCAGATGATGATCGGCAGGTTGATCAGCGTCAGCACGATGACGAGGCCGGTGCGGGTATCGAGCAGGCCGGTGTTGCGGAACAACAGGTACATCGGCACGAGCACACCGACCGACGGCATCATCTTGGTGGAGAGCATCCACATCAGCACGTCCTTGGTGCGCTTGGTCGGCGAGAACGCCATCGCCCAGGCAGACGGGATGGCGATGATCAGGCCGATCAGCGTCGAGCCGAAGGAGATGACGACCGAGTTCATGAAGTGCAGGAAGTAGTTCGATCGGCTCTGGACCTCATGATAGTTCTCCGTCGTCCAGTCGAAGAAGAACAGGGACGGCGGCGAGGCGATCGCCTCTGCCTCGGTCTTGAAGCTCGTCAGGAACGTCCACAGGATCGGGAAGAAGATCAGGATGCCGATCGTCCAGGCGACGACCGTGACGACGATCTTTCTTTGGGTGGAGACAGTGCGTGCCATCGGTATCAAGCCTCCAGCGTCTTGCCGATCATGCGCATCAGGAAGAATGCGACGATGTTGGCGAGGATGACGGCGATGATGCCGCCGGCGGATGCGCCGCCCACGTCGAACTGCAGCAGGGCCTGCGCATAGACGAGGAAGGTGAGGTTCGTGCTCTGCGTGCCCGGACCGCCATTGGTCGTCACCAGGATTTCCGCAAAGACCGAGAGCAGGAAGATCGTCTGGATCAGGATCACCACGGTGATCGCACGAGAAAGATGTGGCAGCACGAGATAGATGAAGCGGCTCCAGGCGCTGGCGCCGTCCATCTGGGCTGCTTCCTTCTGCTCTTCATCGAGCGATTGCAGCGCCGTCAAAAGGATCAGCGTCGCAAAGGGCAGCCATTGCCAGGCGACGATGAGGATCACCGACATCAGGGGTGCATTGGCGAGAAAGTCGAAGGGCTGCAGTCCGAAGAGCTTGGCCAGCCAGGCGAACAGCCCGTTGACCGGGTTCATGAACATGTTCTTCCACACCAGCGCGGCGACGGTCGGCATGATCAGGAACGGCGCGATCACCAGGATGCGCACGATCCCCTGACCGAACATCGGCTGATCGAGAAGAAGCGCCAGCGCAATGCCGCCGACGACGGTGATGAAGAGCACGCCCAGCACGATGGCGAGCGTGTTGAAGATCGCCTGGAAGAAGGCGGGATCGGTGAGGAAGTAGCTGTAGTTCGAAAAGCCCGCGAACTCCTCCATTCCCGGCATCAAGAGATTGTAGCGCAGGAACGAGAAGTAGATTGTCATGGCCAGCGGAACGATCATCCAGGCCAGAAGCAGAAGCACCGAGGGCGCGATCATCAAACGCGCGGCGGAGCGGGTGTGCAAGGTCGCCATGGCGTCCCCCCAAATGACGGAATTCAACGCTGTTTCGAGATCGGGTCGGGCCAGCGCGTTTACCCGCGTGGGCCCCTTGACTGCCTCCAGGAATTACCGGGGCGCCAACCATTTGCGGCCGGCACCCCGGGCCCTTGGGAGCCTTATTTGATGTAGCCGGCCTTGGTCATCTCACGCTCGGTCAGTTGCTGGGCGCTGGCAAGCGCCTGGTCGACGGTCATCTGACCGGCAAGAGCCGCCGCGAACTGCTGCCCGACTGCTGTGCCGAGCCCCTGGAATTCAGGGATCGCCACGAACTGCACGCCGACATAGGGCACCGGCTTGACGGCCGGGTTCTTGGGGTCGGCTGCATTGATCGAGTCGAGCGTCATCTTCGCGAAGGGCGCTGCCTTCTGGTACTCAGGGTTGGCGTAGAGCGATGTGCGCGTGCCCGGAGGAACGTTGGCCCAGCCTTCCTTGTCGGCAACGAGCTTCAGATAGTCCTTGCCGGTTGCCCAAGCGATGAACTTCTCGGCCGCGGCCACCTTCTGCGAACCGGCGGGGATGGCAAGATTCCAGGCCCAGAGCCAGTTTCCGCGTTTGCCGAGGCCAGTGTCAGGTGCAAGCGCGAAGCCCACCTTGTCGGCAACCCTCGATTCCTTCGGGTTGGTCACGAACGAGGCCGCAACCGTCGCGTCGATCCACATGCCGCATTTGCCGGTCTGGAACAGCGACAGGTTTTCGTTGAAGCCGTTCGAGGATGCACCGGGCGGTCCGGCGTCATTCATCAGCTTGACGTAGAAGTCGAGCGCGTTCTTCCATTCCGGCTGGTCGAACTGCGGCTTCCAGTTCTCGTCGAACCAGCGGGCGCCGAAGGCGTTCGCGGTTGCGGTCAGGAAGGCCATGTTCTCGCCCCAGCCCGCCTTGCCGCGCAGGCAGATGCCGTAGACTTCGTTGCCCTTGTCGGTGATCTTGCGCGCCGCGTCGGCGATGAAGTCCCAGGTCGGCGCGTCGGGCATGGTCAGCCCGGCCTTTTCGAACAGGTCCTTGCGGTACATCACCATCGAGCTTTCGCCGTAGAACGGTGCGGCATAGAGCTTGTCGTCTATGGTCAGGCCCGAGCGGATCGCCGGCAGCAGGTCGTCGACGTCGTAGTCGGCGCCGAGATTGTCGAGCGGCATAAGCCAGCCCTGCTTGGCCCAGATCGGCACTTCGTAGGTGCCGATGGTCATGATGTCGTACTGGCCACCCTTGGTGGCAATATCCGTCGTCACGCGCTGGCGCAGCACGTTTTCCTCGAGTGTCACCCACTCGAGCGTAATGTCCGGATTCTTGGACGTGAATTCATCCGCCAGCTTCTGCATTCGGATCATGTCGCCGTTGTTCACGGTCGCAATGGTCAGCGTTTCTGCTTGGGCCAGACCTGCCAGAGCGACTGCCGAGCACGTGCTCAGCAGGAAAGTTCTCAAATTCATCGACTTCCTCCCAGAAGAAATTGAGCATTTGCCTTGCTCATGAGCAATTACTCACTTCTTGTGAAAAAATGTCAATCCGCTTTCGTTGCTGCGCTGCAACCAGAGCCGTTATGAATCTGTTTTGATTGCGGATTTTTTATCAGCAGGTGGTGATATGAACGCCAAAGGGCCGGCGCATGGCCGGCCCTTCCCAAGCAGAAACGCTGCGATCAGGCGTTGAGCAGATAGGCGGCGGTCGCCTCATCGGTGATAATGCCGTTGATGATCCGCCCCTTGAGCGCGGCCTTCAGCGCCTCATATTTGCGCCGCCCCTTGGCAAGCCCGATCACCGACGCATTGTCGCGCGATGGCAGAGGAACGGAGGCGACACGGTCGTTGAAACTGCCCGCCAGCAATGCGCCGTCGTGGTCAAACATCCAGCCGCAGATTTCCCCTGCGGCGCCGGACTTCGTCAGCTGCCCCATCTCGTCCTGCGACAGAAATCCGTCCTGGCAAAGCGGCGCCTCGGGGCCGAGTTCGCCGACACCGACAAAGGCGACATTCGCCTCCGCGCCCAGCTTCAACGCCACCTGGACGAGGCTCTGGCTGTGCAGCACCGCGCGCTCCTCCGGCGAGGAGGCGAGAACCGGCAAAGGCATCGGGAAATGCCGCGCCTTGACGGCATCGGCCATGCTAAAGATGACGTTGTAATAGGCGGCCGAGCCGTCGAGCCTGATATTGCCAGTCAAGGACACGATGCGATGCTGCGGACATTCCATCGCCGGCAATTGGTCGATCGCCGCCTTCAGGGTCCGGCCCGTACCGATCGCCAGAACCTGGGGCTCGGTTAATTTGAGCCAGCGCTCGATCTCGGCGGCCCCTGCCTCGGCGATGCCGACCGTGGTCGAACTCGATCCGGGATCGCTCGGAACCACGTCCACATGCTTTAGCTCGTATTTTTCCCGAAGCCGTTCGGCAGCCTCCAGGCATGCGGCAATCGGATGATCGAGCCTGACCTTGATCAGGCGCTCCGCCATGGCAAGCGAAACCAGCCGCTGGGCCGATTGGCGCGAAATGCCCATGACCGTGGCGATCTCGTCCTGGGTACGGCCGGCGACATAGTATAACCAGCCCGCGCGGGCAGCATCATCAAGCCTGTTGTTCGCCTCAGCCCGTCGCGCCATGCCACTTCTCCATTCCCCCGCGATCGCGATGTTTTGGGTCGAATCAACTCAAAACATCGCGATCGCTTCCCCTAAGTTAGAGCGGGATGCGGGCGGAAAACCGCACACACTTTTCCTCATCCCGCTCTGATTTGCTGCCACTATTTGCCCTGCCCTGTCAAACAGCAGTCAAGAACAATGGCTTGGCAGGTCTGCAGCAAATCCCCGGATCGCAAGGCTTTCCCAGCATTTCGATGCCAAACTTTTACCGTTTGATAAAAAAATAAAGCGTGTTACCGTTCCATCATCCTGAGAAAACATTGGGAGCCAAAAATGGGAACGACGCAATCTGGGATCCTCGGCGGCCGCCTGCCGCTCGCGGACTACGAAACCAATTTCTCCGACCTCCATCCAGCCCTCGACAGGCACGAGGCATTGGTCGCCTCCGACCGCTGTTATTTCTGTCATGACGCGCCCTGCATGACGGCCTGTCCCACCTCCATCGATATCCCGCTGTTCATTCGGCAGATATCGACGGGCAACCCCATCGGCTCGGCAAAGACGATCTTCGACCAGAACATCCTGGGCGGCATGTGCGCCCGCGTCTGTCCCACCGAAACGCTCTGCGAGCAGGCCTGCGTGCGCAACACGGCTGAGGAGCGTCCGGTCGAGATCGGCCGCCTCCAGCGCTATGCGACCGATATCGCGATGAAGGAGAACAAGCAGTTCTACACCCGCGCTGCGACCTCCGGCAAAAAGGTTGCCGTCGTCGGCGCCGGGCCAGCGGGGCTTGCCTGCGCCCACCGCCTTGCGGTCAAGGGCCACGAGGTCGTCATCTACGATGCCCGTGAGAAATCCGGCGGCCTCAACGAATACGGCATCGCCGCCTACAAGTCCGTCGACGATTTCGCCCAGAGCGAGGTCGACTACGTGCTGTCGATCGGCGGCATCGAAGTCCGCCACGGCCAGGCGCTCGGCCGCGATTTTTCGCTTGGCGATTTGACCGAACAATATGACGCCGTCTTCCTCGGTCTCGGCCTTGCCGGCGTCAACGCGCTGCGCCTCGAAGGCGAAACCGCCGAGGGCGTAGACGACGCCGTCGATTTCATCGCCGCCCTTCGCCAGTCGAAGACCAAGGCCGACATTCCGGTCGGTCGCCGGGTCGTGGTTCTCGGTGGCGGCATGACCGCCATCGACGCCGCCGTCCAGGCCAAGCTGCTCGGCGCCGAGGAAGTGACGATCTGTTATCGCCGCGGCAAGGAGCACATGAACGCGTCCGAGTTCGAGCAGGACCTGGCCACCTCCAAGGGCGTCACCATCCGCCACTGGCTGCAGCCCAAGCGCATCGCGCTCAAGGACGACAAGGTCGCCGGGATCGAACTCGAATACACTACGCTCGTCGATGGAAAGCTGACGACGACGGGCGAAACGGGTATCATTGCCGCAGACCAGATCTTCAAGGCGATCGGTCAGTCCTTCGAGGCGTCCGGCCTCGGATCGCTCACGTTCGAAGCCGGCCGCATCGTCACCGATGCCGAAGGCAAGACCTCGCTCGCCAATGTCTGGGCCGGCGGCGACTGCGTGCTGGGTGGCGAGGACCTGACGGTCTCCGCCGTCGCCATGGGCCGCGATGCCGCTGAAGCGATCAACCGGGCTTTCGCCGCGGCCATGCCGCGCGCGAGCGCCGTTGCATAACGGATCGGGAGAACGGAACAATGGCTGATCTTCGCAACAATTTTGTCGGCATCAAATCCCCGAACCCGTTCTGGCTGGCGTCCGCGCCGCCGACGGACAAGGCCTATAACGTCGAGCGTGCCTTCAAGGCAGGCTGGGGCGGCGTCGTCTGGAAGACGCTCGGCGAGGAAGGACCGCCTGTCGTCAACGTCAACGGCCCGCGCTACGGCGCGATCTGGGGCGCCGACCGCCGGTTGTTGGGCTTCAACAACATCGAGCTCATCACCGACCGCGACCTTTATGTGAACCTGCGGGAAATGAAGCAGGTCAAGATGAACTGGCCGGACCGGGCCCTGATCGCATCGATCATGGTGCCCTGCGAGGAAGAGGCCTGGAAGGCGATCCTACCGCTGGTCGAAGAAACCGGCGCCGACGGCATCGAGCTCAATTTCGGCTGTCCGCACGGCATGTCCGAACGCGGCATGGGCGCCGCTGTCGGACAGGTGCCGGAATATATCGAAATGGTCGTTCGCTGGTGCAAGCAGTACACGCGCATGCCCGTCATCACCAAGCTGACGCCCAATATCACCGACGTCCGCAAGCCGGCCCGCGCCGCCAAGGCCGGCGGCACCGACGCAGTGTCGCTGATCAACACGATCAACTCGATCGTCTCCGTCGATCTCGACAACTTCGCCCCGAACCCGACGGTCGGCGGCAAGGGTACCCACGGCGGCTATTGCGGCCCGGCGGTCAAGCCGATCGCGCTCAACATGGTCGCCGAAATCGCCCGCGATCCGGAAACCTACGGCCTGCCGATATCAGGCATCGGTGGCATCACCACCTGGCGCGATGCGGCCGAGTTCCTGGTGCTTGGCGCCGGCAACGTGCAGGTCTGCACCGCGGCAATGACCTACGGCTTCAAGATCGTCCAGGAAATGATCTCCGGCCTGTCCGACTGGATGGATGCCAAGGGTCACCGCAACCTCGACGACATCACCGGTCGCGCCGTGCCGAATGTCACCGACTGGCAGTACCTCAACCTCAACTACATCGCCAAGGCCAAGATCGATCAGGATTCCTGCATCAAATGCGGTCGCTGTCACATCGTCTGCGAGGACACCTCGCACCAGGCGATCACCCAGTTCGTCAACGGCGTGCGCCACTTCGAGGTGATGGACGACGAGTGCGTCGGCTGCAACCTCTGCGTCAGCGTCTGTCCCGTCGAGAACTGCATCACCATGGAAGAACTGCCGGCAGGCGCCATGGACCAACGCACCGGCAAGCCGGTCGATCCGAACTATGCCAACTGGACGACGCATCCGAACAATCCGATGGCCCGCCAGGCAGCGGAATGACCAAAACCGACGCCGCCGGATTCTTGTCCGGCGGCGTCGGGAATTGGTGTTCGATCAAACCGCGACCACCACCTTGCCGAAGGCGCCGCGATCGAGATGCGCCAGTGCCTCGCGGAAATCCGCAAACCGATAGCGCGCATCGACCACAGGCTTCAGACCGGTTTGATCGACAGCCGCGACGAGGTCCTCAAGCGCCCGGCGATGGCCGACGCCGATGCCCTGGATGACAGGCGATTTCAACAGCACCAGCGGCGCCGGCGCCGAGATCTCGGCGCCTTCGAGCACCCCGATGACCGAGATCCGTCCCTGCACCGCCACCGCATGCAGCGACCGGCCGAGATTGGCGCCACCGGCAAGCTCCAGGATATGATCGGCGCCGTGATCGCCGGTGATCTCAAGCACACGCTCCACCCAGTCTTCCGACAGGCGGTCGATGCCATGGTCGGCACCGAGCTCGAGGGCGCGATCGAGCTTGTCCCGGCTTGCCGACGTGACGATGACTTCGGCCCCATGCGCCTTGGCGATCTGCAACCCGAACAGCGCGACACCACCCGTCCCCTGCACGACGACGCGGTCGCCGGCCTTCGGCCGCCCCTTCTCGACCAGCGCGTACCAGGCCGTTACACCGGCGCAGGGCAAGGTGCTTGCCTCGCCATCGTCAAGGCTCTTTGGCGCATGGACGAACCAGTCTTGCGGGAACGTGACATATTCCGAAGCAACGCCCGGATTGAGACCGCCGAGCGCAAACGACGTCGGTTGACGGGCCGTTCCCGGCTTTTGACCGTCGATCCAGCTGGGGTCGAAGACGGAAATGACCCGATCGCCGGCCTGAAAGCGCGTCACGTCGCTGCCGACCGCCTCGACGACGCCGGCCATGTCGGAGCCCGGCACGAAGGGGAAGACGAGCGGCATGCCCATGCCGTTTTCGAGCACCAGCTTGTCGCGAAAGTTGAGCGAAAAGGCGGTCGTGCGAACCAGCACCTCGCCCGGCCCCGCCTGTGGGATCGGCCGCTCCGTGAGCTTCAGGTTCTGAGGGCCGAACGCATCGATGGTCCATTCCTTCATCAGTCTCGCCATGGTCTTTCCTTTCATCGGATTTGATCTGATGGAGAAAGCATAGCGTTGAAATTATCTCTCCAGTTGCGATATGATTTCGTCATATTGGTTCCATGAGGGATACAAGATGAGCTACCTGAACGGCGTTTCGGTGTTCGTGGAGGCGGCCGACGCGGGCGGATTTTCCGCCGCCGCCGAAAGGCTCAACCTGTCGCGTTCAGCCGTCGGCAAGACCGTCGCCAAGCTGGAGCAAAGGCTGGGCGTGCGCCTGTTTCATCGCACCACCCGCACCCAGAGCCTGACCGACGAGGGTCAGCTGTTCTACGAAAACTGCCAGAGGGCGCTCAGCGAAATCAGAGCCGGCGAGGCGCTGCTGGAATCCGGCAAACAGGAGATACAGGGACGGCTGCGCCTGTCGATGCCGGTGCATTTCGGCCGCCAATGCATCATGCCGTTGCTGTCGAAACTGCTGCAGCAACATCCACGGCTGGAGTTCGACCTCAACTTCAGCGATCGCAACGTCGACCTTGTCGAGGACGGCTTCGATCTCGCCATCCGCACCGGCCCGCAACGGGATGAGCCCGAACTGATGATGCGCAAGATCGCCGACCAGCGCATGACCGTGTGCGCCTCCCCGGCCTATATCGAAGCGAATGGCGCACCGGAGACGATCGAAGACCTGACGGCGCACCAGGCGATCCTCTATCGGCGCAGCGGACAACCTCTCGCCTGGTCCTTTCCAGTGAAGGCCGGCCAGACGCAGACCGTCACGCCGCCGGCGCGTCTGCGGCTCGACGACCTGACGTCGATCGCCGACGCGGCGGCCGACGGCTTCGGCATCGCCTGGCTGCCTTGCTGGCTGGTGGGCAACCGCATCGCTTCCGGCTCGCTCGTGCAGATACTCGCCGATGTGCCCGCTCTGTCCTACGGCACCTATGTCGTCTGGCCGAAAACCCAATATATGCCGCCAAAGCTGCGGCTGCTCATCGATACCCTTGCCGCGCGGCTGCCGCCCATGATGGAATGACGCCAACGGCTATCCCTGTTGCGAGCGGAGGCGTCGGAAGCCAAGCAAGGAGGCAACGCGCCGGCAGCACCGTCTTCGCCCCGTTCAAGCGCGACACCGACTGTTTCGGCCAAAGCCAACAGATGTGGATGCTGAACTTCCGCGTCGACGCCATGACGGAGCAGCTTCGTACTGCGGGCATCGAGGTGACAGCCGACCCGCAAACCTATCCGAACGGCCGCTCCGCCAGGCTCTACGACCCCGAAGGCAACCCGATCGAGCTTTGGCAGCCGAACCCCGCCGAATAGCGCCAGTGGCCAATGACGCGCAAGACACGATAACGAAACAGATTGTGTAGAAAAGGTAAGTTGTCGGCGTATGCGATCTGGATAATAAAGGGGGAAATAACCGAAGCCGGTGTTTCGCCGGCAGAGCTGGGCTCGCTATTTGACGATCATTTCCGCCAATAGACGCAAGCGCATTCACCTCGTTTCCGGGGCAGTGCTTGGTACGTTCATCCTTGCCCATTTTCTCAACCATTCGCTCGGACTGATCTCCATCGATGCCATGGAGTCCGGCCGCAAGGTCTTCAACGTCGTCTGGCACAGCGTGCCCGGCACGGTGCTGCTCTATGGTGCGCTGCTTGCGCATTTCATGATGGCACTCGATAGCCTGTATCGCCGCCAGACGCTGCGCATGCCGATGCGCGAAGCGCTCAAGATCGTCTTCGGCCTCAGCCTGCCCTTCCTGCTGCTGGGCCACGTGACCGCCGCACGGGTCGAACCGCTTTTGACCGGAGTGGAGGCCGATTATCCCGGCATGCTGCGGGCGCTCTGGTCCAGCTGGACCAATGCCACTCGCCAATCTCTCGCCCTTTTGCTCGCCTGGAGCCACGGCTGCCTCGGCGCCTGGTTCTGGATGCGCGGACGGACCTGGTTTCCGCGCTACGAGGTCCTGCTCTACACGATCGCGATCCTCGTGCCGATCTTCGCGCTTCTCGGCTTCTTCAGCGGCGCCCGCTCGGTCGAGCGCGTCTATGCGGAGCATGGCGGCTATGGCGACAGCGCTGAAGCCAAGCCGGCCTTCGATGTCGACCTGCTCGAGAATATCCGGCTCGGTCTCTATCTCGGCTTTGCCGGGCTGATCGTCGGCACGTTTGCCCTGCGCGTCCTGCCCAAGGGTGGGCGCATCCGCGTGCGCTACCCCGATGGCCGTGTCGCCACCGTCAATCTCGGCTTCAGCGTGCTGGAGGCAAGCCGCGCCGCCGGCATCCCGCATGTCTCGGTCTGCGGCGGTCGCGGCCGCTGCTCTACCTGCCGCGTGCGCGTGATTCAGGGTCTCGAAGGCCAGCCGGGGCCGGAAGATGCCGAGCTGACGACGCTGACACGGATCGGCGCACCCGACAATGTCCGCCTTGCCTGCCAGTTCCGTCCGATCCACAACGTCACCGTCGTGCCTATCCTCGATACCGACAGCATCGGCATCAAGAAGCAGCTGGTGCGCCAGGATGGCGAGGGGCGCGAGCGGCGTATCGCCGTGCTCTTCTGCGACCTGCGCGGCTTCACCAGCATCGCCGAGCATAAGCTGCCCTTCGATACGGTCTTCCTCCTCAACCGCTATTTCGAGATGGTCGGCGAGGCGGTGGAGGATTCCGGTGGGGTCATCGACAAGTTCATCGGCGATGGCGCGCTGGCAATCTTCGGCCTGAAGAACTCGTTTACCGAGGCCTGCCAGCAATCGCTTGCAGCCGCGGTGCGCATTTCCAAGGGCATCGATGCTCTCAACCAGACCTTCCAGGGCGAGCTCGACGAGCCGCTGCGGATCGCGATCGGTATGCATGCCGGCCCAGCCATCATCGGCGAGATCGGCTATGGACAGGCGACGTCTCTGACTGCCGTCGGCGATACCATCAATACGGCAAGCCGGCTCGAAGGCCTTGCCAAGGAACACGACGCCCAACTCGCCGTTTCGGCCGAGCTCGTCAATCGCGCCGGTGTGGTGATGGAGGCGCACAAGCGGCTCGACATCAGCCTTCGCGGACGCCAGGCGACCCTCGAAACCTGGATCGTCGAAGATGCCGGCGATATCGCCAAGGCCTTGCAACCCTCACCCGCTCCGGCTTAGGTGTATGGGCGCTCGCTCGAGTCTTCAGCACCGGATCCGGAAGCCAGCATGAAACAGGATGTCTCGCCGAAAACGGCGCACCAGAGCCACGCCAAGGGCGTCGAAAAGCTCAAGGCGCATCTGGCGATGCTGACCTTTTCGGCGCTCATCGCCGGTTCCTTCTCCTTCGGCGGATTGGCGGCACAGCACATGGGCGCCGGCCCGCTGACGCTCTGGCGCTATCTCTTGACCGTCGTGGTGCTTGGCGTGCTCACCTTCGGTTACGCCAGGGTGCCGTTTCGGATCCCCAGGCAGTTGTGGCGCTTCCTCATCCTCGGCGGGCTGATCGCCGTCTACATGCTGACGATGTTCAAGGCGCTGGAATTCACCGACCCGGTGTCGACGGGCGCCGTCTTCACGCTGATGCCGCTCTTGAGCGCGGGCTTTGCCTTTCTACTGCTCAGCCAGCACACCCGTCCCGGCGTGCTCGCAGGCCTGATCATCGCAGCACTTGGCGCCGTCTGGGTGATCTTTCGCGCCAACATCCAGGCAATCCTCGCCTTCGACATCGGCCAGGGCGAGCTGATCTTCTTCGTCGGCGTCATCTGCCACGCGATCTACGTGCCGCTGATCCGCAAGTTCGACCGCAAGGAAAACCCCTTCGCCTTCGGCTTCTGGGTTGCCGCCTGCACCGTGCCGTGGCTGCTTGTACCCGGCGCCGCAGGCCTTGCCAGCACCGACTTTCCAAGCCTGCCGGCCATCGTCTGGATCGCCGTCGCATATTTGGCCGTCGTCACCACCGCGATCACCTTCCTCCTGCTGCAATACGCATCCCTGCGCCTGCCATCGTCGAAAGTGCTCGGCTACGGCTATCTGACGCCCAGCTTCATCATTCTGCTTGAGGGCATTCTCGGTCACGGCTGGGTCAGCCTGCCGGTTCTCGCCGGGGCACTGACGACGGCCTGCGGGCTGGCGTTGATGGCATTGCTGCCGGATTGATCCCAACGGCGCTCAGGCGGCAGGCTGTTCGCTCACCTGCAGCCCGTCGACGAACAGGCGCTCGAGAAACCGCGCCGCATCCTCGAACCGACCCTCGCCGGAATTGCCCTGCCCGAGCACGGCGCGCACCTGCACGTCGAAGTCGGCATAATGCTGCGTCGTCGACCAGATCGCGAAGATCAGGTGGTAGGGGTCGCATTTGGCGATCTTGCCGGCTTTGGTCCAGGCGCGGATGACCTCCGCCTTCTCATCGACAAGCTCCTTCAGCGGCCCCTTGAGTTCGTCTTCGATATGCGGCGCGCCTTGCAGGACCTCATTGGCGAAGAGCCGGCTTTCGCGCGGGAAATCGCGCGCCATCTCCAGCTTCCGCCGGATGTAGCTGCGGATCTCGGTAACCGGGTTTCCCTCGGCGTCGAAGGCACGCAACGGATCAAGCCAGGTATCGAGCACGCGATCGATCAGCGCGCGGTGCATCGCTTCCTTGGTGCGGAAATAATAGAGCAGGTTCGGCTTCGACATGCCGGCCACATCGGCGATCTGATCGACGGTCGCGCCGCGAAAGCCGTTCGCCGAAAACACCTCCAGCGCTGCCTCCAGAATGCGCTCTTCCTTCTCCTCCTGGATGCGTGTACGCCTCTGGGTCTTGGCCGCTCTCGGAAGTACCATTTCGCCCCCTGCAGGTGCCTGCGCGTTCATCCGCACAGGTCGTATCTGCCCAAATTTCGGCGCCGCCATCTTTTCGGGCAACAACTTCGTTTTTTTGTTTTTCCGACTTGAGTGCCGCAACGGAAGTTGTAATGTTTTACCAACCGGTCAAATTATCAGCCAGTTCGCCAGCAAAGGCAACGACTGATCGAAGGGCACCAGAAAAAACCAAGCCTGGATTTGACCAAGGGAACGTGAGGGGCATGCACCACCCAAGGTGCCGCCCAAAAAAATGAGGAGACCGCCGTGGCAGCACCTGGCGAGAACATGCGCGTCAATGCCGACCGCCTGTGGGATACGTTAATGGACATGGCCAAGATCGGCCCGGGCATCGCCGGCGGCAACAACCGCCAGACGCTGACCGACGAGGATGGCGAGGGCCGCAAGCTCTTCCAGTCCTGGTGCGATCAGGCCGGCCTGACCATGGGCGTCGACACCATGGGCAACATGTTTTTCACCCGGTCCGGCACCGACCCGGATGCCCTTCCTGTGTATGTCGGCTCTCATCTCGATACCCAGCCGACCGGCGGCAAGTTCGACGGCGTGCTCGGCGTGCTCTCGGGCCTCGAGGTCGTGCGCTCGATGAACGATCTCGGCATCAAGACCAGGCACCCCATTGTCGTCACCAACTGGACCAACGAGGAAGGCGCGCGCTTTGCGCCGGCGATGCTCGCCTCCGGCGTTTTTGCCGGCGTGCACAGCCAGGAATTTGCCTACGCCCGCAAGGACCCGGAAGGAAAGGCCTTCGGCGACGAACTGAAGCGCATCGGCTGGGTCGGCGACGAAGAGGTCGGCGCCCGCAAGATGCACGCTTATTTCGAATATCACATCGAGCAAGGCCCTATCCTCGAGGCCGAAAACAAGGATATCGGCGTCGTCACCCATTGTCAGGGCCTGTGGTGGCTGGAGTTCACACTGACCGGGCGCGAGGCGCATACCGGCTCGACCCCGATGAACATGCGCGTCAATGCCGGCCTGGCCATGTCGCGGATCATCGAGATGGTTCAGGGCGTGGCGATGGAAAACCAGCCGGGCGCCGTCGGCGGCGTCGGTCAGGTGGTCTTCTCGCCCAACTCGCGCAACGTGCTGCCTGGCAAGGTCGTCTTCACCGTCGATATCCGCTCGCCCGACAAGGCCAAGCTCGACCGCATGCGCGCCAAGATCGAGGCGGAAGCGCCTGAGATCGCCGATGCGCTCGGCGTCGGCTGCTCCGTCGAGGCCATCGGCCACTTCGAACCGGTGACCTTCGATCCGAAACTCGTCACTGCCGTGCGCAACGCCGCCGAAAGGCTCGGCTACAGCCACATGAACCTGATCTCAGGTGCCGGACACGATGCCTGCTGGGCAGCCAAGGTCGCGCCCGCGACCATGGTCATGTGCCCCTGCGTCGGAGGCCTCAGCCACAACGAGGCGGAGGACATCTCAAAGGAGTGGGCCGGCGCCGGCGCCGACGTCCTCTTCCACGCCGTCGTTGAAACGGCCGAAATCGTCGAATGAGTTTGCGGGCGGGACGAAAGTTCCGCCCTTTTTCGTGGCGGCCCAAGGGCCACCGGAAGCACAATCGCGAGGATGAAAATCAATGAGCACTGTCATCAAGGGTGGAACCATCGTCACCGCCGATCTGACCTACAAGGCGGACGTGAAGATTGAAGACGGCAGGATCATCGAGATCGGCCCGGACCTCAAAGGCGACGAAACGCTCGACGCCAGCGGCTGTTTCGTCATGCCCGGCGGCATCGACCCGCACACCCACCTCGAAATGCCCTTCATGGGTACCTACTCTTCCGACGATTTCGAAAGTGGCACCCGGGCAGCACTCGCCGGCGGCACGACCATGGTCGTGGATTTCGCCCTGCCCTCGCCCAACCAGTCGCTGCTCGAAGCGCTGGATATGTGGCACAACAAGTCGACCCGCGCCAACTGCGACTATTCCTTCCACATGGCGATCACCTGGTGGAGCGAGCAGGTCTTCAACGAGATGGAGACCATCGTCAGGGACAAAGGCATCAACACCTTCAAGCACTTCATGGCCTATAAGGGCGCGTTGATGGTCGACGACGACGAGATGTTCTCGTCCTTCCAGCGCTGTGCCGGCCTGGGTGCGCTGCCGCTCGTCCACGCGGAAAACGGCGACGTGGTTGCCCAATTGCAGGCGAAGCTGCTGGCGGAAGGCAACAACGGCCCGGAGGCGCATGCCTATTCGCGCCGGCCGAAGTCGAGGGCGAGGCAACCAACCGGGCGATCATGATCGCCGACATGGCGGGCAGCCCGGTCTACATCGTCCACACCTCCTGCGAACAGGCGCATGAAGCAATCCGCCGAGCCCGCGCCAAGGGCATGCGCGTCTTCGGCGAACCGCTGATCCAGCACCTGACGCTCGACGAAACCGAATATTTCAACAAGGACTGGGACCACGCCGCCCGCCGCGTGATGTCGCCGCCGTTCCGCAACAAGCTGCACCAGGATAGTCTCTGGGCCGGCCTCGCATCCGGTTCGCTGCAGGTGGTCGCGACCGACCATTGCGCCTTTACCTCAGAGCAGAAGCGCTCCGGCGTCGGCGATTTCACCAAGATCCCCAATGGCACCGGCGGGCTTGAAGATCGCATGCCGATGCTGTGGACCCACGGCGTCAACACCGGCCGCATCACCATGAACGAGTTCGTGGCCGTCACGTCGACGAACATCGCCAAGATCCTCAACATCTACCCGAAGAAGGGCGCTGTTCTCGTCGGCGCCGACGCCGACCTGGTGGTCTGGGATCCGAAGCGGTCGAAGACGATCTCGGCCAAGAACCAGCAGTCGGCGATCGACTACAACGTCTTCGAGGGCAAGGAAGTAAAGGGCCTGCCGCGTTACACGCTGACGCGCGGCGTCGTCGCCATCGAGGAAAACACGGTCAAGACGCGCGAGGGCCATGGCGAATTCGTCCGCCGCGATCCGTTCCCGGCCGTCAGCACCGCGCTCACCACCTGGAAGGAAGTCACCGCCCCCCGCGCCGTCCAGCGCAGCGGCATCCCGGCAACAGGCGTGTGATCCCCGTGCTTCACGGCCTGCACGTCTTCCCACCACTCTGTCCCACCGGACATGTTCCGCCGCACCGGCGGGACGCTTCGGCGCGTTTGCTGGTCGCGTCACCCGGGCACGAGAGCGTCAAGCTCCGGCAAGAGGACGACGCTTTCCTGCCCATTGGGGTCGGTGCGGGCGATCACGGCCGAACAGGGTGCATCGGAGAGGTTTGCCGGCAGGTGCGGCACGCCGGCCGGAATGTAGAACATCTCGCCGGCGCGAACGACGGCATGCTCCTCGAGCCGCTCGCCGAACCAAGTGTGCGCCTCGCCCGACAGCACGTAGATCGCCGTCTCATGGTCCTCGTGCAGATGCGCCTTGGCACGGGCGCCGGGCGGGATTGTCAGGAGGTGCATGCAGATGCCGGTCGCCCCAACGGTTTCCGCCGCGATGCCCTCGAAATAGCTGAGCCCCTGCTTTCCGGCATGTCCGCTGCCGGGGCGAACCACGCGACAGCCAGGATTGGATGATCGAGACATGACTGTTCTCCAGAATTCCCTGAAAAACCAGCAGCAAACGGCTCCGCTTACAAATCCGCGATTGCATGTTGCCGGTCCGGATAGCAGTCTGACACAGCCAAGCCAGAATGAGTATTCGCCGATGACGTCCAATACCGCATCCGTGGTTTCGGCCCGGGACCTCTGTCTGACCTTCGAGACCGCCGACGGCCCGGTGAACGCCCTGACCGGCGTCAATCTGGATGTGACCAAGGGGGATTTCGTTTCCTTCATCGGCCCCTCCGGCTGCGGCAAGACGACGTTCCTGCGCGTCATCGCCGATCTGGAAAAGGCGACCTCCGGTACGATCACCGTCAATGGCATGACGCCCGAGGAAGCGCGGCGGCAACGCGCCTACGGCTATGTCTTTCAGGCGGCCGCCCTCTATCCCTGGCGCACCATCGAGAAGAACATCGCCCTGCCGCTCGAAATCATGGGCTACAACAGGCAGGAGCAGAAGGCGCGCATCGACCGCACGCTGGATCTCGTCAACCTCGCCGGTTTCGGCAAGAAATACCCATGGCAACTGTCGGGCGGCATGCAGCAGCGCGCGTCGATCGCCCGCGCGCTTGCCTTCGACGCCGATCTTCTCCTGATGGACGAGCCCTTCGGCGCGCTTGACGAGATTGTTCGTGATCATCTGAACGAGCAGCTGTTGAAGCTCTGGGCCCGTACCAACAAGACCATCTGTTTCGTCACGCATTCCATTCCCGAAGCGGTCTATCTCTCCACCAGGATCGTGGTGATGAGCCCTCGCCCCGGCCGCGTCACCGACATCATCGAATCGCCCTTGCCGCGAGAGCGCCCGCTCGGCATTCGCGAAACGCCTGAGTTTCTCGAGGTCGCCCATCGCGTGCGCGAGGGCCTGAGAGCGGGGCACAGCTATGAGGAATAGCGGGGCGTCTTCGACCATTTGCCGTCCTGCAACACGGGCCGACATGAGTGCCTGCGCCGACATTCTCAACCGCTGGATCGACGCGACGCCGTGGATGCCGCGGATACACCAGCATGCCGACGTCGAGCGATATTATCTCGAGACGGTCTTTCCCGAGCGGACCGTGATCGTTGCCGAGCGCAACGACCGGGTCGCAGGCTTCATGGCGCTCTCAAGTGATCATTATGTAACGGCGCTTTATGTCGACGACGTCCACCGCGGCGTGGGCGTCGGCAGCAATCTGCTCAAGACCGCGAGGTCGCTGTCCGCAACAGAGTTGAACCTCTGGACCTTCGAGGCAAACGGCAACGCCCAGCGCTTCTACGAACGCCAGGGCTTCTCTGCCGTAAGCCGCACCGATGGCGACAACGAGGAAGGCCTGCCTGACATTCTCTACCATTGGCGTGGAGCGGGGGGTACGGCCATGAACCTTGCCTATGTCCTCTGGCTGCTGCTTGCCACGACCATTTTTCTCGGCGGCGCGACGGCTTCGCGCGCCTATGTCTCCAACAGCCATGTCGGCGTGCTGGTTCTGGCCCTCGGGCTCTACATGGTCGGCAACATCATCATGGTGAAGCTGATGCGCGACGGCGGGCTTGGCCTCGCAATCTCGTTGTCAGCCATCGTGCAATTGGTTCTCGTCAACATCATTGCCTTTGCCGTCTTCGGCGAAAAGCTGAGCCTCACCCAGGCGGCCGGCGTCATGCTCGGCATCGCCGCCATGGGCCTGATTTTGCTGCCGGCAAGCGGAAAGGCATGACGATGAGAGAAGAAAGCTTCCTCAGGGACAAGCTCTTGCCAGTCGGCACCGTCGTCGCGCTGTTGATCGTGGTCTGGTACATTGCAGTCGTGTTCCTGAACGCGCCGTTCGAGCGCGACACCGCTGCCCGCGCCGGCACCGAGATCAGTTTCTCGCAGATCGTTCACAACACCATGGCGCAGGAGCGCCCCGTTCTGCCGGCACCGCACCAGGTTATCGCCGAGATCTGGGATACGACCGTCAACAAGCCGATCACCTCGAAACGCAGCCTGGTCTATCACGCCTGGATCACGCTTTCGGCCACTCTGCTCGGTTTCGGCATCGGCGCTGTACTCGGCATTCTCCTGGCCATCGGCATCGTGCACAACCGCGCCATGGACCGGTCGCTGATGCCCTGGGTGATCGCCAGCCAGACGATCCCGATCCTCGCCATCGCGCCGATGATCATCGTCGTCCTCAACGCGATCGGCATCTCCGGGCTTTTGCCGAAGGCGCTGATCTCGACCTATCTCTCGTTCTTCCCCGTGGTCGTCGGTATGGTGAAGGGCCTGCGCAGCCCCGAGGCGATCCAACTCGATCTGATGCACACATACAATGCCTCGCAAGCGCAGGCCTTCTGGAAGCTGCGCTGGCCGTCATCGATGCCCTATCTCTTCACCTCGCTGAAGGTTGCCGTCGCAATTTCGCTCGTCGGCGCCATCGTCGGCGAACTGCCGACAGGTGCCGTAGCCGGCCTCGGCGCGCGCCTGCTCGCCGGTTCCTATTATGGCCAGACGGTGCAGATCTGGTCGGCGCTGTTCATGGCGGCAGCGCTTGCGGCGGTGCTGGTCATGATCGTCGGCTTTGCACACACCGCCGTCCTGAAGCGCATGGGGGCCAAGCCATGAATCTTCCGATCCTGATTGGTGCCGTCGTCTTCTGGCTTGCGGCCTGGGCCTTCAACGAATGGCTGGTGCGCCAGCGGTTTCAAAGCGAAGCCGCCAACCGGGCCGCACATTTCGCCGTACCGCTCCTCTTCGGCATCACCCTGCTGGTGCTCTGGGAAGGCATCGTGCGCGGCTTTTCCGTACCCTCCGTCCTGCTGCCGGCACCGTCGATGATCTGGCAGCGCCTGATCAACTCGCTGCCAACACTGGCGGCAGACTTCCGCCAGACATTCCTGAAGGCGGTGCTAACAGGCTATGCCCTCGGTTGCGGCCTTGGTTTCGTCGTCGCCATCCTCATCGATCGCTCGCCATTCCTGCAAAAGGGGCTGCTGCCGCTCGGCAACTTCGTCTCGGCGCTGCCGGTCATCGGCGTTGCGCCGATCATGGTCATGTGGTTCGGCTTCGACTGGCAGTCCAAGGTCGCCGTCGTCGTCATCATGACGTTCTTCCCGATGCTGGTGAACACCATCGCCGGACTGGCAGCGTCCAGCCACATGGAGCGCGACCTGATGCGCACCTATGCCGCCTCCTGGTGGCAGACGCTCGTCAAGCTGCGCCTGCCGGCCGCCTGGCCGTTCATCTTCAACGCGCTCAAGATCAACTCCACCCTGGCGCTGATCGGCGCCATCGTCGCCGAATTCTTCGGGACACCCATTGTCGGCATGGGGTTCCGGATCTCCACGGAAGTGGGCCGCATGAACGTCGACATGGTCTGGGCCGAAATCGCCGTCGCGGCGGTGGCAGGTTCGGCCTTCTACGGGGTGGTGGCGCTCATCGAGCGCGCCGTCACCTTCTGGCATCCTTCCATTCGCGGAGGGCGCGCCTGAGAACACCGTGGAGCAATTCCAGGAAAAGTGTGAAACGGTTTTCCGTCCCGAATTGCCTACTTCAAACACAATGAAACAAAAACAAGAGGGAACTGACATGAACAAGAGACTTGCATCGCTTCTCGCCGCAGGCGTCTTTTCGCTCGCAGCATTCCATGCCGAAGCCGCCGACAAGGTGACACTGCAGCTGAAATGGGTCACGCAGGCGCAGTTTGCCGGCTACTACGTCGCCAAGGACAAGGGCTTCTACGAAGAAGAAGGGCTCGACGTCGATATCAAGCCCGGCGGCCCGGATATCGCGCCCGCGCAGGTGATTGCCGGCGGAGGCGCCGACGTCGTCGTCGACTGGATGCCGTCAGCCCTTGCCACCCGCGAAAAGGGCGTGCCGCTCGTCAACATCGCTCAGCCGTTCAAGAAGTCGGGCATGATGCTGACCTGCCTCAAGGAGAGCGGCGTCACCAGCCCGGACAAGTTCAAGGGACACACGCTTGGCGTCTGGTTCTTCGGCAACGAGTATCCGTTCCTGTCGTGGATGTCGCATCTGAAGATCCCGACGGACGGCGGCCCGGAAGGCGTGACCGTCCTGAAGCAGGGCTTCAACGTCGATCCGCTGATCCAGAAGCAGGCGGCCTGCATCTCGACCATGACCTACAACGAGTACTGGCAGGTCATCGATGCCGGCATCAAGCCGGACGATCTCGTGACATTCCAGTATGAAGACCAGGGCGTGGCGACACTCGAAGATGGCCTCTACGTGCTCGAAGACAAGCTCAAGGATGCGGCCTTCAAGGAAAAGATGGTCAAGTTCGTGCGCGCCTCGATGAAGGGCTGGAAGTATGCCGAACAGAACCCGGATGAAGCAGCCGACATCGTTCTCGAGAATGACTCAACCGGTGCCCAGACCGAAAAGCACCAGAAGCGCATGATGGGCGAAGTGGCCAAGCTGACCGCCGGTTCGAACGGCGCCCTGGATGAAGCCGACTACAAGCGCACCGTGCAGTCGCTGCTTTCGGGCGGTTCCGATCCGGTCATCTCCAAGGAGCCGGAAGGCGCCTGGACGCACGAGATCACCGACGCCGCGTTGAAGTAGGAAGAAAACAAACCGAATGACAGAAGAGGGTCGCGCGACAGCCATCGCGCGGCCCTCTTCCGTTTGCGTGCAGGCCTTTCATGGCCCGCTAAGGTTGCCTCGAATTTCCGGGCGTGGGGGTGGCAATTCGGGGCCAACGGGCCGTTGATGCGCCTCGATTGTCAAGATCGTGTCGAGATTGCAACCAAGATTGCAGAACGGAAGAAATATTGAGGAACCATCACTTCACCGCACTTGTAAGCAGATGATGTGAAGATTACATAGGCGCGGATGTTTGTTGGAGGCAAGCAACACGGAGGAGTTGATTTTTCCGAATAGTTTGCCTGCGGGAGCCTCTCCCCGTCCTGCCCGCGCTCACGGTCTGATACCGTGCGAGTGGCGCATGAATGAAAATGGCCGTGCGCCTATGCCTTGTTTCGCTTAATCCGCGAAGACAAGCGTCGGCGAAACTGAAAATCGCTTGATTGCATTGGGATCCGGCCTGCGAAGGCACAGTTCCTTTTTATGTCGTTTCCGTTGCCAGGATTGTAAAGCCGATGGCTCAGAAAGTATTACCTGCTCTCAGCGTTTGCGTTGCGATGATGATTGCTCCGTTTTCAAGTGCATTTGCCGAGGAACCAGCCAAGGCGCAGCCCGCGCAGAGCCTGCCGTCGATCGTCGTGACCGAGGCAGTCGATCAGTCGATCAGCGATCGCGTCGTTGCAACCGGGACGATACAGGCGGTTGAGCAGATCTATGTCGCGCCGCTGGTCGAGGGCTTGTCGATCCGCTCGCTCAATGTCGATATCGGCGACAAGGTCGAAGCAGGCAGCGTGCTGGTGGTTCTCAACGACGACGCGCTGCGGCTTGAAAAGAGCCAGCTCGAAGCGGCGCTCGCCAAGGCGGAAGCCGGGCTGGCGCAGCTCACCGCTCAACTTAGCGAAGCAAAGGCCAATTCCGAAGAAGCGACACGCGTCAGCGATCGCAACGCGGAGCTTGCCAAGAACGGCACCGTTTCGACGGCGGAAGCCGATCGCGTCCGCGCTCTTGCCGCGGCCACCCGTGCCCGGGTCCGCTCCGCCGAACAGGCCGCTGCGGTCTCCAAGGCCGATATCAAGGTGGCGCAGTCCCAGATCGACGACATCGATCTTCGCCTCACCCGCACCGAGGTCAAGGCCCCGGTCGCCGGCGTCATTTCCGCCAAGAACGCCAAGATCGGTGCGATCGCCAATGGCAGCGGCGAACCGCTGTTTGCGATGATCCGCGATGGCGCGATCGAGATGAAAGCGGATGTCGCCGAAGCCGACATCATCAAGCTTGCCGTCGGCCAGCCGGCGACGATCACGCTTGCCGGCGGGAACACCAAGGTCGAGGGCGCCATCCGCCTGATCGCCCCGACGGTCGATCCCGTTTCCCGGCTCGGCACCGTGTTCATCAGCCTCAAGGACACCGCCAAGGCACGCTCCGGCATGTATGCCAGCGCCATCATCACCGCCGAAGAGAAAACAGCTGTCGTTCTGCCGCAAACGGCGGTTACCAATGAGAACGGCAAGACCATCGTGCGCAAGGTCGACAACGGTGTGGTCAACATCATCCCGGTGACGACCGGCATCTCCGATGGCAAGTTCGTCGAGGTGGTCGAGGGGTTGAAGGCCGGCGAAGAGGTTGTCGCCAGGGCCGGCGCCTATGTGCGCGACGGCGACCGCATCAACCCCGTCAAACCAGCGCAACCAGCGACCAACTGACAGGAACCGTGACCATGAACTTCTCAGCCTGGTCCATCCGAAATCCGATCGCTCCGATCCTCGCCTTCTTCGTGCTGCTGGTGCTCGGCTATCAGTCGTTCTTCAGCCTGCCGATCACCCGCTTCCCCAACATCGACGTGCCGATCGTGTCGATCAGCGTGGCGCAGAGCGGTGCCTCGCCGGCCGAACTCGAAACCCAGGTCACCAAGGAAATCGAGGACGCGGTCGCCAGCGTCACCGGCGTCGACCATATCCAGTCGACGATCAACGACGGCACATCGACCACGGCCGTGATCTTCCGTATGGAAGTACCCACGACCCAGGCCGTCCAGGACGTCAAGGACGCCATCGACCGCATCCGCGGCGACCTGCCCACCTCGATCGAAGAGCCCATCGTCTCCAAGGTCGACGTCGAAGGCCAGGCGATCCAGAGCTTCTCCGTCTCTGCACCGGGCATGTCGCTGGAAGAACTCTCGTGGTTCGTTGACGACGTCATCAAGCGCGAAATTCAGGGCAAGAGCGGCATCGGCCGGGTCGATCGCTACGGCGGTGCCGACCGCGAGGTTCGCGTCGAGCTTAGCGAGGACAAGCTGAATTCGCTGGGGATCACCGCCGCCGACGTCAATGGCCAGCTTCGACGCATGAACATGGACCTGGGCTCCGGCCGCGGTCAGGTGGGCGGCAGCGAACAGGCGATCCGTACGCTCGGCGACGCCCGCAATGTCGACCAGCTTGCCAACACGATGATCTCGGTGCCAAGCGGTCGCTTCGTGCGTCTTTCCGAACTCGGCACCGTGACCGATACCTATGAGGAGCCCCGCTCCTTTTCGCGCTTCAACGGCAATCCCGGCGTCACCTTCGCGGTCTTCCGGGCCAAGGGTGCCAGTGAAGTCAGCGTTGCCGAAACCGTTGCCAAGTCGCTGGAAAAGATCCGCGCGGCCAACCCTGACGTCACCATCGAGATGGTCGACGATTCCGTCTACTTCACCTACGGCAACTATGAAGCGGCCCTGCATACGCTGATGGAAGGCGCACTGCTTGCCGTCATCGTCGTCATGCTGTTCCTGCGAAACTGGCGCGCCACGCTGATTTGCGCCGTCGCCCTGCCGCTCTCGGCGGTACCGACCTTCTGGGTCATGGAACTGCTCGGCTTCTCGCTCAATCTCGTCAGCTTCCTGGCGCTGACGCTGGCGACCGGCATTCTCGTCGATGACGCGATCGTCGAGATCGAGAACATCGAGCGGCATATCCATATGGGCAAGTCGCCCTATCGGGCGGCGATCGAAGCAGCAGACGAAATCGGCCTTGCGGTTATCGCGACCACGTTCACGATCATCGCGGTGTTCATACCGGTGTCGTTCATGCCGGGCATCGTTGGCCAGTACTTCATCCAGTTCGGCCTGACTGTCGCCGTCTCGGTGTTCTTCTCGCTGCTGGTTGCACGGCTGATCACGCCCGTCATGGCCGCCTATCTGATGCGTCCATCCAAACTTGATGGACATCATCTCGAAGACGGCTACCTGATGCGCAAGTATACGCGCCTGGTTCATGCAACCACGAAGCGCTGGTACATGCGCTACCTAACGGTGCTCATCGCCATCGGCGTCACCGTGGCCTCCATGGCCGCGCTGTTCCTGTTCGTGCCCGGCGGCTTCCTGCCCCCGGACGACACGTCGCGCGTCAGCCTCTCCGTCGAACTGGCCCCGGATGCCATGCTCGAAGACACGGACCGCACGACCGCGCAGATCTATGAGAGGGTCAAGGACCTCGAGGGCGTGGACAGCGTCTTCGTGCTCGGCGGTGCCTCACCCAAGGGCGACCTGGAACTGCGCCGGGCTACCGTGACGGTGCTGCTGGAAAAGCGCGACCACTCGCTTCTCAACAAGATCGTCAACGACGTCATTGGCGGCCTGCCGGTCATCGGCCAATACCTGCCGAAGCTTGAGCCAGATGGCCGCATCATTCCTCAGGCCCAGATCGAAAAGGAAATCTTTGCCCGCGTCCGGGATATTCCGGACGTCCGGGTCATCAAGCTCAACGACCGCGGTGAGCGAGAGCTGTCCTTCAACCTGCTCTCGAACAACGAGACGGATCTGGACCAGGCCGTTGCAATTCTCGAAGCCAAGCTGCGCAGCGATCCACTCCTGGCCAATGTCAGCCCTGACGGCGCCCTGCCCCGTCCAGAGTTGCAGATCCGTCCGCGTGACGAGCAGATGTCACGCCTTGGCATTACCACCGCGCAAATCTCGGAAGTCATCCGTGTTGCCACAATCGGCGATATCGACGCGGCGCTGACGAAGATTGCCCTCGATGGTCGGCTCATACCGATCCGCGTCCAGATCAACCGTGACTTCCGCACGGATATCGCCGCGATCCGCAACCTGAAGATCCAGACCGCTTCGGGCTTGACGGTGCCGCTGTCGAGCGTTGCCGATATCAACTATTCAGAAGGCCCGAGTTCGATCAAACGTTACGATCGCAACCGTGTCGTTGCACTTGGCGCCGATCTCCCGATCGGCGTGGCGCTGAACACCGCCTCTGCACGGTTCGAGCAGATTGCAAACGATGCCGAGATGCCGAGCACGGTTCAACTCCTCAAGAGCGGTGACGCCGAGGTCGAGGAGGAGATGCAGGAAAGCTTCGTCAATGCCATGCTGCTCGGCCTGATGCTGGTGCTGGTGGTGCTGATCCTGCTGTTCAAGGATGTGATCCAGCCCTTCACCATCCTGTTCTCGCTGCCGCTTGCCATGGGCGGTGTCGCTGCCGGCCTGATCCTGACGCAGAACTCGCTGTCGATGCCGGTTCTGATCGGTATCCTCATGCTGATGGGCATCGTCACCAAGAACGCGATCCTGCTGGTCGATTTCGGTATCGAGATGATGCACCACGGCATGGATCGCACGCAGGCAATGATCGAAGCGGGCCGCAAGCGCGCCCGCCCGATCATCATGACCTCGATCGCCATGTCGGCGGGCATGCTGCCCTCAGCACTCGGCGTCGGCGAAGGTGGTTCGTTCCGGGCGCCGATGGCGATCGCGGTCATCGGCGGCATCATCGTCTCGACGATCCTCAGCCTCGTCGTGGTACCGTCCTTCTTCCTGATCATGGATGATCTGTCGCGCCTGCTCGCCTGGATCTTCGGCCGCCTCGTCGGCAAGAAGGACGAGGAAAACCTGCCGCTCGACCGCGAGGCGTTGACCGAATTCGTCAACGACCAGGGCAAGACGATCGAGGGCCTGGAAGAGCGCCTGAAAACGATTGAGGACGGCAGTCGAAAGGCAAGCAAACGGGCAAGGTAATCAATCATCCGGCGCTCGCTGCCGAATAGTGGCCAAAAATCACCTGAAAATCGGGCCCGCACCCACCGGTGCGGGCTTTTTTGTGAGAATTGTTTGATCGAGGTCAATTGACGTTTCAAAAGCCCGGTTACCCTGACACCAGAGCATTTCCAGGAAAGTGCGAAGCAGCTTTTCGTCGGGAGATGCGTAAAAACGGGGAGCAAGAGCGTTTTCGTGCTCCTTCTAAGGCGGAAACGCTCTAGACTTTACCTCAGGGCCGGTGTGATGAAGACCTTGCGATTGAACTCGAATGACAGAGCGGTGCTGCTGGGCTCCCGCTTCTTCGAGAAGCTGTCACCGACAGCATCCGATGCCGTTCTCGAAGGCGCCGTCGTAACGAACCACGAAGAACACGACATTCTGTTTCATCAGGACGAACCCATTGACAGCGTCTTCTGCGTCCTGTCCGGCCTTGTGCGCGTCTACCGGCTCGGCAAGGATGGGCGCGAGGCCGACATCGCCGTCTTTCCAAAGGGTGAGCTCTTCGGTGAAAGCGCCATGTTCCTCGGGCACCGCGCCACCGCCAACGCACAGGCCATCGGGTCCTCGACCATCGCCCGCCTCGACAGCCGCAATCTGCGCAAGCTCGCCGAGCAGCATCCGGATATTGCCCAGGCGCTGATGGAGCTGCTCTGCCGTCATGGCCAGATGGCCGAGGACTGCCTGGCAGAGGATCGTCTTCTGACGGCGCCACAGCGGGTCGCGAGCTACATCCTCGGTCACTGCCCGGATGGCTCGACGACCTTCTCGTTCCGGCTGCCGTTCCAGAAGAATGTGCTGGCGGGCAAGCTGGGCCTGGCGCCAGAGGCGCTGTCGCGGGCCTTTTCGGCTCTTCGCCGCTCCGGCGTCACCGTTAAAGGACGCATGATCGAGATCCACGACCGTCAGGCGCTGGAACGGTTCTAGAGCATTTCCAGGAAAAGTGCGAAGCGGTTTTCCGTCCGGAAATGCGTAAAAACAAAGAGATAGAGCGTTTGTGCGGTTCCGTCTAAATCGGAAGCGCTCTAGCTAGCGGTCGCAGCAGGCCACAACGCAAAAGCGGAATCTCGTCGCCCACGATCACGAAGGACGACCATTCCTCCCTGTGGCCCCGGCTCGACCCAGGCGCTACCTCGAGCTAAGCCCGCCATGCAGCGTCAGGAAATCGACGATCCGGTTGACGCCGTCGCCGCGTTTCATGTCGGTGAAGACAAAGGGCTTTTCCGCCCGCATCCGGGTCGCGTCACGATCCATGACGTCGAGGTCGCGCCGACATAGGGCGCCAGATCCCGCTTGTTGATGACAAGCAGGTCAGATTTGGTGATGCCCGGCCCGCCCTTGCGCGGGATTTCCTCGCCCTGGCAGACGGAGATGACATAGATCGTCAGGTCGGCCAGATCAGGCGAGAAGGTGGCGGCCAGATTGTCGCCGCCGGATTCGATGAAGACGATATCGAGATCGGGAAAGCGACGGTTGAGATCGGCGATTGCCTGCAAGTTGATTGTCGCATCCTCGCGGATAGCCGTGTGCGGGCATCCGCCGGTCTCGACGCCGACGATGCGGTCCGACGGCAGCGCCTGCATGCGCACCAGCGCTTCGGCATCTTCCTTGGTGTAGATGTCGTTGGTCACGACCGCGACCGAGTAATTCTCCCGCATCGCCTTGCAGAGCTTGTCCGTCAGCGCCGTCTTACCCGAACCGACAGGCCCGCCGATGCCGACACGCAGGGGACCATTCTTCGATGCCATGTGACGTTCCTTTCTAGAGCATTTCCAGGAAAAGCGTGAAACCTTCTCCGCTAGGAAACGCGTAAAAACAAAGAGATAGAGCGTTTCCACGTCTCCGTCCGAACTGGAAACGCTCTATGGCCGCGCACGCTTACGAGCGGAACAGCCGCGAATGCAGGGTCTCGTGTCTGAGAGATGAAATATCGGCTGCGATCGTGGCCGAGCCAAGGTCTTCCAGCGATGCGGCGCTCGCCTTTCGCGCCACTGCAGCGATGGTCGGCTCAAGGGCTGCGATCAGCCCGACGCCGTCACGTTGGCCGGTGACGCCGCAGCGAATGGCCACCGATACGGCATTGGATACGGACGCATGCAGATAGGCGGCAATCGCCGGCTCGAGGCCTGTGGCGTGGGCACCCGCAACCGCACCGACGGCGACCGGATAGGCGGTTCTTTCTCCCAGCCGATCGAGCACGGTGTGCGGCCAATGCCGCGCTGCCGCCAGAAAGGCTTCGCCCTGCAGCATGGTTTCCATGTGCCGTTCGCAACTTGCCGCCATCGCCTCGGCAAGCTCGATCACGGATTGAAGCTGCACCGGCTCGCCGAAACCGCGATAGGCTTCGCCAAGCAGCACCGCATCGTTCCAGCCGGATCCGTGGCAAAGAAGCGTCTCCAGCCACAGCCGCAGGCTCTCGATATCGCTGACATGGCCATCGTGAACTGCCTGCTCCAACCCGTTCGAATAGGAGAAGGCGCCGACCGGGAAAGCCGGCGACAGCCAGGTCACGAGGCGAAGCAGCGCCTGCGTGTCGACCCGTTCAGCCATGGTGATGGTGGTGGCCGTGATCGTGGCCTCCGGCCGCGTGATAAGCGCCGCGCAGCGGATGGAACGGCTCGGAGATTTCGACGACCGCCGCCCCCAGCCCCTCAAGCATCGCCCGAATGACCGGATCGCGGGAAATCAGGATGCGGCCTGTCTCGATCTGCGCCGGGAGGTGGCGATTGCCCAGATGCCAGGCCAGTTCGACGAGATGCAACGGGTCGCGCGGACGGATCTCGTAAAGCGCTTCGGATGCCGCAACGATGCGGATATGACCGCCACCCTCGAGCACCAGCAGGTCGCCGTCGGCCAGCATCACCGCTTCCTTCAGGTCAAGCATGACGACATCGTCGTTTTCGAGATGCAGCAGCTTGCGGCGCAGATGCCGCGCATCGTGGGCCAAGGTGATGCTGTGCAACGGCGCCTCGTCCCTGGGTCCGGGCGAAAGTACCTCGTCGACCGATAGGGCATCTCAGAGCACCTCGACCTTTTCCGGGTGCACGAGCTCGATGCGCGCTTCGACCAGCAGATCCGCCGTCGCGACCTGGAACGCCTTCAGATGCGGCTCGGCAAAATGGGCGTCGACCGCGGCCTTGTCCTTCCAGGTTTCGACAAACACCAGCGCGTCGGGATCGGCAGGCTTTTGATAGAGCTCGTAGCTGATGCAGCCTGCCTCCCGCCGCGTTCCTTCGATCAGGGGCTCGGCCAGCGCCAGGATTTCCACGCCCTTGCCCGGGTGCGCCGTCAGATATGCAATAATGTAAACCATTGAACCCTCGACATCTTTTCTGCCTGGCACTGTAGCAAGAAAAAACCCCGGCGCTAGCACCGGGGTTTCAAAAATCGATCCGTCGTCAGCCGGATCAGGCTGCGAGCTTCTGCGACTTCAGCGTCTCGAGAATGTTCTGCGGCGAGGAAACGCCGTAGGGATCGCTGTCGCAATTGTCGGAGTAGCCTTCCTCTTCGAACCACTGTTCGACGACACCGTTGTTGACAACGGCAGCATAGCGCCAGGAGCGCATGCCGAAGCCGAGATTATCCTTGGCGACGAGCATGCCCATCTTGCGGGTGAACTCGCCCGAGCCATCGGGGATCAGCTTGACGTTCTCGAGGCTCTGCGACTTGCCCCAGGCGTTCATCACGAAGGCGTCGTTGACCGAGATGCAGTAGATTTCGTCAACGCCTTCGGAGCGGAACTCGGCCGTCAGCTTTTCGAAGTCGGGCAGCTGGAAGGTCGAGCAGGTGGGCGTGAAGGCGCCCGGCAGCGAAAACAACACGACACGCTTGCCGGCGAAGTAATCGTCGGAGGAAACGTCGTGCCAACGGAACGGGTTGGAGCCGCCGACGGCTTCATCGCGAACGCGGGTGCGGAACGTTACGGAGGGTACTTTTCTGCCGAGCATGGTCATCTCCTTCAGTGCAGGCACTCGATTGCGAGCGGCCTTGGGAGAACAGTCGCGATCGAGGAAAATATCAGCTCGTTTCCTACCGGAAATTCCGCTGCGGTGCAGCACGAAAGGCGTCGATTCACACCCGCGCATGGCAGACATGCGACAAGCGCATGCCTGTGGCGATCCCGAACCGGCGCGGACAATGTCTCAGTTGTGTAGCCGCAGGGACAGGCCAAGAGTGGAAGGCAAGGGATTCCAGAACCCCGTCTGCAGTCCGGCTTCTCTCAATGCCCGCGCCGTCCAGGTGTTGCATCCAAACAGTGCATTGAAGCTGCCCTCCGCCTCAAAGAAGCGGTCGGCATAACCATAGGAAAAGCCCTCGATCGGAAAGACGGCGCCGCCGTTCCTGGCAAAGCTTCCGGAGATGAACGTCATCAGCTTCTCGAACTCGGCGCGCTTGAGGTCAACGCTCGTAACCGACGGCTGGGGTTCGACGATCGCCCCGGCAATATCGACATGCATAACGGAACGGTCGAGCGCCAGCGCCCTCAAGACCGGCATTGGCTTCAGCTCCGACCATGTCGGCGTTTCCAGGTAGAACGAGCGGCCACCCCAGCCGAAGATCAGCCATCGCGCCTCCGGGTGATCCAGAGGCACGCCTGCCTCGCCGGCGAAGGCAAACCGCGTCCGCGTCTCGTCATTGAGGGGAATGGCGATATCGGTGTGGATCGGACTGGCGAGGATCAGGACGCGTTCGCCGGCAACAGCCGGCTCAACCGCAGCGGCCGTGGCCGTCTTCGGCAACAGCGGTCGCGGCACGACCATCCCGAGGACGACTGCCAGGACAAGACCCGACACCCCGTAGGCGGTCCACTTGAAGGCCCGCCAGCTACCGCTTTTTCGAGACAAAATCGTTTGCCGCTCAGAACAGGAAATAACGCTGCGCCATCGGCAGAACCGTCGCCGGCTCGCAGGTGAGGAGCTCGCCATCGGCCCGCACTTCGTAGGTCTCCGGATCGACCTCGACATGCGGCGTCAGGTTGTTGTGGATCATCGATGCCTTGCCGATGCCGCCGCGGGTGTTCTTGACGGCGACGAGCTGTTTGGCAACGCCGAGCCTGGCCGCCAACCCGCCATCGAGCGAGGCCTGCGAGACGAAGGTGACGGAGGAGTTCGTGCGGCTCTTGCCATAGGCGCCGAACATCGGCCGGTAGTGCACCGGCTGCGGCGTCGGGATCGAGGCGTTGGGGTCGCCCATCGGTGCTGCGGCGATCGTTCCGCCGATCAGCACCATGTCGGGCTTGACGCCGAAGAAGGCCGGTTTCCAGAGGACGAGGTCGGCGCGCTTGCCGACTTCGAGCGAACCGATCTCATGGCTGAGGCCATGGGCGATCGCCGGGTTGATGGTGTATTTGGCGATATAGCGTTTGACCCGGAAATTGTCGTTGTCGCCGGTTTCCTGCGGCAGCGCGCCGCGCTGGCGCTTCATCTTGTCGGCCGTCTGCCAGGTGCGGATCGCCACCTCGCCGACGCGGCCCATCGCCTGGCTATCGGACGAGATGATCGAGAACGCACCGATATCGTGCAGGATGTCTTCGGCGGCGATCGTCTCCTTACGGATCCGGCTTTCGGCAAAGGCGATATCCTCGGGGATCGACGGCGACAGGTGATGGCAGACCATCAGCATATCCAGGTGCTCGGCCAGCGTGTTCTTGGTGTAGGGTCGGGTCGGGTTGGTCGACGACGGAATGACGTTCGGCTGGCCGCAGATCTTGATGATATCCGGCGCATGGCCGCCACCCGCCCCTTCCGTGTGGAAGGCATGGATCGTGCGGCCCTTGATCGCCGCGATCGTGTCCTCGACGAAACCGCTCTCGTTCAACGTGTCGGTGTGGATCATCACCTGCACATCGTACTCGTCGGCAACACCAAGGCAGCAGTCGACGGCAGCCGGCGTCGAGCCCCAATCCTCGTGCAGCTTCAGCGAGGTCGCGCCCGCAAGCACCATCTCGACCAGCGCGGCGGGCAGCGAGGCATTGCCCTTGCCGGCAAAGGCAAGGTTCATCGGGAAGGCGTCCGCAGCCTCGATCATGCGGGCGAGATGCCAGGGCCCGGGCGTGCAGGTGGTCGCGAGCGTGCCATGCGCCGGCCCCGTGCCGCCGCCGAGCATGCAGGTGAGCCCGCTCATCAGCGCTTCCTCGATCTGCTGCGGGCAGATGAAGTGGATATGGCTGTCCATGCCGCCGGCGGTGACGATCTTGCCCTCGCCGGCGATCACCTCGGTGCCCGGACCGACGATGATCGTCACGCCAGGCTGCATATCGGGATTGCCGGCCTTGCCGATCGCCGCGATGCGCCCGTCCTTCAGCCCGATATCCGCCTTGACGATGCCCCAGTGGTCGACGATCAGCGCGTTGGTGATCACGGTGTCGACCGCACCCGCCGCTCGCGTCACCTGGCTTTGGCCCATGCCGTCGCGGATCACCTTGCCGCCGCCGAACTTCACTTCTTCGCCATAGGTGGTGAAATCCTTCTCCACCTCGATGAACAGTTCCGTGTCGGCCAGCCGAACCTTGTCGCCGACCGTCGGGCCGAACATGTTGGCATAGGCCGCGCGCGACATTTTGTAGGGCATGGGTTCAGGCTCCTTGGGACAAGTCTGAAGAAGAAGGGGAAAGACGGCGAAGACGGCCCTCGGCCGCAAGTGCGTCGACGTACCGGCGCTCGGCGGCAAAGGGATGCCACTCCCAACCGACATGGCCGAAGCCAGCCAGAACGACCAGATCGTCGGCCGATGCAAAACCGGAAAGCACGTCGGCAATCACGACCATGCCGCTCGACGGCACGACATAAGGCGTGGGCGCGAACCGCGACAGATCCCGGTCCAGCTGCTCGTGCGCTGCGAGGGGGACGACCCGATGCACCCGGCCGGTCGCCGTTGTAAAACTCTCGAAACCGCAAGTGTAGTCGTCGCAGAAGTCGTCGAGATCCGGATGCGTTTCGGCCAGTGCCGCGCGCATGCCGGCAAACTTTTCACCCGACCGAACGCTCCAGATCTCGCGTGCCTGCCGCACGGCGGCGCTGTTCTTCCAGCGCCCGCCACCAAGCATGGCAAGCGCCGGCCGGCCAGTATTGCAGACGGCGACGATATCGGTCCTCGCCCCGCCGGTGCCGACAGAACGGCAATCGTTGAAACGAATGACGACATCGGCCGTATCGATCGTTGCCGCAGCGCCTTCCGGCACTTCTCCATTCCCCACGATCATGATGGTGCGGCCAGACATCAGCGCTAGTTTTCCGTGGGCTCGAGCAGCTCTTTGAGTTCCGTGGTGCGGGCCGCAGTCAGCTGCGCCAGGCAGCCGGATACCAGCATCGGCTCCATCGATCCGCCGCGCGCTTCGAAGCCGGCAAGCTCGCACTGGCCGTCGCGGTAGCCGATCCAGGCGCGCTGCGCCTTCTTCAACGCCTCCTCCGCGCCGACATAGTCGGCGCTGATGTCACCCAGTTCCTTGTCCTTGGCCCGCATCGCCGCAACGGTCTGCTTGTAGACCGTGTTGAGTTCAGCGTCGGCCGCCTCATAATCCTTGTTGGAGCAGATGTTCATATCCGCCTGCGTCATTGCATTGGCGCAATCGACATCATCCTCCTGCGCCAGCGCGGGCATGGCCGCCAGCAGCAAGGCGCTCGCGATAAGCGTCGTTCGCATCATCATGCTCAAAGCTTTCCCATGACCTGCTGGCGGAAACCAAAAACCTCGCGCTTGCCCGAAAGCGGGATGAGCGTGACCTGTCTTTTCTGTCCCGGCTCGAAGCGGACGGCGGTGCCTGCGGGAATGTCCAGTCGTTTGCCATGGGCGGCACTGCGATCGAAGTCGAGCCCGGCATTGGTCTCGGCAAAGTGATAGTGGCTGCCGACCTGCACCGGCCGGTCGCCGGTATTGGAGACCTCGATCGTCACCGTCTCAAGCCCGTGGTTGAGTTCGATATCGCCGCTTGCGGCAATGATTTCCCCTGGGATCATCTGAGTTCCCTCTCCCTTGTCAGGCCGCGTCGACGTCGGCGCAGCCGAGCGGCTTCAGCACCCGTTCGGTCGATGCCGGATATTTCACAAGCAGCGCGGCCGGGCGTACCGGGCGCCGGGTAAACTCGCCGCCGCAGTTCGGGCAGGTGCCACCGAGCGTGCCTTCGACACAATCGACGCAAAAGGTGCACTCGAAGGTGCAGATCATCGCGTCGCGGCTCTCTGGCGGCAGATCCTTGTCGCAGCATTCGCAGTTCGGACGCAGTGCCAACATGTCTCAGCCTCCTCAGCGGATCGGTTCGTGCACAGTGACGAGCTTGGTACCGTCAGGGAAGGTCGCCTCCACCTGGATGTCGTGGATCATCTCCGCGATCCCCTCCATCACCTGTGCACGGGTGATCACATGGGCGCCCGCCTCCATCAGCTCCGCGACCGATCGGCCGTCACGCGCACCTTCGACAACGAAGTCGGTAATCAGCGCGATCGCCTCTGGATGATTAAGCTTGACTCCGCGCTCCAGGCGGCGGCGGGCAACCATCGCAGCCATGGAAATCAACAGCTTGTCCTTTTCGCGCGGGGTAAGATTCATGCGTCGCCACCGGTTTGATTGTGGATTAGAGGACCCAGACTTTCGGCACTGTCTCTTGCTTGCGCAAGTGCGAAATGACCGGGATGAGGATTTTTCTGAGCGAGAAGCCGTCCGCGGCAGCAAAGCGCGCAACCAGCTTGTCGCGACCACCGAGCTTGATGTGGCTGACGCCCGCCCCCACTTGCGTTTCGAGGAGTGCGCGCAGCCGCGGCAGCAGCAATTCACAATCCGGTCCGGTGTAGAACAGCGTCGCAAATGCCACGCTGCCGCCGAGCACTGCAGTCCGGGCGACAAGAGCGGCGATATCATCGGCAAAGGTCAGGTTTTCGGCATGCAACAGCCGGCCGCCGACGCGAATGCGCCAGCGATCTCGCAAGAGGCCTGTCTGCATCGCTTCGCCCATCGCCTTGCGGCCGAGCAGCACGGCCTCGACGGCAAGGAACGTCGCGCCGTCCTCGAGCTCGACATCGAGCGAGCGTGTCAGCGATGCGCGGTCGAACAGGATCGTCTCCTGCGGCAGCCAATCGACGCGTGCGCCAGCCGCCACGTCGATGCGTGTCGTGACATCGACCGTGCCGGCACTCGCCTTGTAGATCTTCTCGCAGGCCTGCGTGGTGACGGTGAGCTCGGTCGCCGCACCGGCCTCGATCTCCCAGAGCATGCGGTCGCCGCCGGTGAGCCCACCCGACGAGTTGATCAGCACGGCTTCCATCGAAGTATCGAAGGTTTTCGGCAGCCGAATCTTTGCGCAGCCTTCCTGGTAAAGCTCGGCAACGCGCGTTTGACCGACGGCCACTTTCGCGACCAGTCGTCCTTTTCCGAACGCCCGCTGCGGGGCGATGATAGCCGCATTGCTCATGTTCATCGGCCGACATCGTCGGCATCCCGAGGCGCCAAGTCAAGCTATTGTTTTGCAAAGAAAATCGGCAAGGTGATTGCTTTATGGGCAGCGTTTGCCCATCAAACAGCCACCATCTCAGGCGACCCTATCCGGCGGCTCTCGCCCCTCGAAGAAGGCGGTGATGTTGTCGACCACCTTCATGCCCATCGCGACGCGTGTCTCCTCGGTCGCGCTGCCGAGATGCGGCAGCAGAACGACATTTTCGAGCGCCCGCAGGCCCTCCGGCACATTCGGTTCCGCCTCGAAAACATCGAGGCCGGCGCCTTTGATCACTCCGTTCTTCAGCGCCTCGATCAACGCCGGCTCGTCGACCACATCGCCGCGCGCGGTGTTGACGAGATAGGCGCCCTTTTTCATCATCGCCAGCCGCTCGGCATTGATGAGGTGCCGGTTCTCGCCACCGCCGGGGCAGTGCAACGAGACGAAATCCGCAATCGCAAGCACCTCGTCGACGGTACCGAGCTGGCGCGCGCCATAGCGTGCGGCTTCCGCCGCATCGACACGCGAGCGGTTGTAGAACACCACCTCCATGTCGAACCCGAAATGGCAGCGTTTTGCCATCGCCTTGCCGATGCGGCCGAAACCGATGATCCCCAGCGTCTTGCCGGTCACCTTGCTGCCAATCATGTGGGTCGGCCGCCAGCCGGTCCATTCGCCGGCCCTGATCTGACGCTCCCCTTCGCCCGCACGCCGCGCGACGGCAAGCAGCAGCGTCATGGCGATATCGGCAGTGCAATCGGTCAGAACGCCGGGCGTGTTGGTAACGGCGATGTTTGCGGCCTTGGCGGCGGCAACATCGATGTGGTTGTAACCGACACCATAGTTGCCGAGGATCTTTGCCCTGATGTCGCCGCCGTCGAACAGGCTTGCCGGCAGGCGGTCGGAGACCGTCGGCAGCACCGCGTCAAAGTCGCGCAGCGCCTTTGCCAGCTGATCGGCCGACATCGGTACGTCGCTCTCGTTCAAGACGACATCAAACCGCTCGGCCAGCACGCGCTCCACCGCTTCGGGCCAACGGCGGGTGACGAGAATGCGCGGCTTGGAACTCATGGGACAACCTCTAAAAACAGAATCGTTCGGCGATAGTGCACGAAATGACGGCGAGAGACAGCCCGCGCGGCCCAACGAAAGAGGCCCGGTGCAATGCCTTGCCGAGGCGAAGTCCGACGAGAATCATCGCCATCCCCGTTAACACCCGTCCAGAAACAAAAAGCCCGGCGATCGCTCGCCGGGCTTTCGAAGTTCTGACGTGGTTCAACGAACCTCGAAGCGAGATTTACTCGTTTTCGAAGTAGCTGTACTTGCCGTCTTCACCCTTCTTCCAGGTGTACATGACGTAGTCCGGACGGGTGATGTCGCCCTTTTCGTCATAGCCGAGTTCGCCAATTGCGGTCTTGAACGGGCCTTTGGCCTTGATCGCTTCGGCAACGGCCTGCGGATCGGTCGTGCCGCCAGCCTTGGCAGCTTCGGCGACAACCTGCAGAGCAGCGTAGGCGTAGAGCGTGTAGGCTTCCGGTTCGAAGCCGGCGGCGCGGAACTTCTCGACGAGTTCCTTGGCAGCCGGGTTCTTGCGCGGATCCGGAGCAAACGTCATCAGCGTGCCGTCAACAGCGTCGCCTGCGATCGAGGCCAGTTCGTTCGAAACGATACCGTCGCCCGACATCAGGGTAGCCTTGAGGCCCTGGTCCTTCATCTGGCGCATGATCAGGCCAGCTTCGGTGTGCAGACCGCCGTAGTAGACGATCGAGACGCCGGCTTCCTTCATCTTGGCGATGAGGGCCGAGAAGTCCTTGTCGCCGGTGTTGATGCCTTCATAGAGGGCTTCATTGAGGCCGGCTTCGTTCATCGACTTCTTGGTTTCGTCGGCAAGGCCCTGACCATAAGGGGTCTTGTCGTGAATGACGGCGATCTTGGCGTCCTTGTGGTTGGCGGCAAGGAAGGCGCCGGCAACTGCGCCCTGCTGGTCGTCACGACCGCAAGTGCGGAAGGTGTTCCAGAGGCCGCGCTCGGTGAACTGCGGGTTGGTGGAAGCCGGCGTTACCTGGAGAATGCCGTTTTCGGCATAGACTTCCGAAGCCGGGATGGACACGCCCGAGTTGAAGTGGCCGACAACGAACTTCACGCCGTCAGCGACGAACTTGTTGGCGACCGAAACGCCCTGCTTGGCGTCGGAAACGTCGTCGCCGAGTACAACCTTGATCTGTTCCCCATTGATACCGCCGGCAGCATTGATGTCTGCAGCAGCCTGTTCGGCACCTTTCTGCAGCTGTGCACCGAACGCAGCGTTCGGGCCGGTCAGCGGGCCAGCAACGCCAACGAGAATATCAGCCCATGCGGTGCCGCTGAAAGCGACCATTGCCGACAGCGCAACGGCCGACAGAAGAGACTTTTTCATTTTGTTACTCCCAATTATCCGAGCGGGTCTCGTTACCAACCTGCGCAATGCCCACCGTAATTCGCGCCGGTATTTCTTTCGCACCGGCCGCGGCGGCCGGCGCGCGCTGTTCCCATTATTTGGCTTTCCAGGAGAAAGGCGAAGCCTTCTCATAGAGCCAATAGTAGTTATTGGTCATTTGCTTGGTCCGGTAGTACCGGAAACCTGCGGTAGCAAACAACAAAAGTACGACCGTGTCCACGATATAGTAATGCAGACTGAACATCGTACCTCCGAACAGGGCGTGGTGCACGAAGCGGATCCCAAGCCCCAGCAGCGCCACATAGACGAAGAGGCGCGGAAGCTCCTCCCAGCCCTCGGCGACGCTCTTTCCCGTTCTCCACGCGGTCCAGCCGCCCAGAACACAGGTGATGAAAAGAAACTGCCAGACCGACACTTCTTCGTAGAGAATACCCTGCATGTCACAAACTCCAGATGCGGCGCATCAATGGCGGCCGCCTTCGAGATAGGCCGCGCGGACTTCCGGATTGGCGAGCAGTTCCTTGCCCGAGCCGCTCATCGTCACGCGGCCGTTGACCATCACGTAACCGCGGTCGGAAAGCTTCAAGGCGCCGAACGCATTCTGCTCGACGAGGAACACGGTCAGTCCCTCTTCCTTGTTCAGCTTCTTGATGGCTTCGAAGATGCCCTTAACGATCAGCGGCGCCAGGCCGAGCGATGGCTCGTCCAGCAAAAGGAGCTTCGGGCGCGCCATCAGCGCGCGGGCGATCGACAGCATCTGCTGCTCGCCGCCCGAAAGCGTACCGCCGCGTTGAGCCTGGCGCTCCTTAAGTCGCGGGAACAGCGAGAACACCTTCTCGGCGTCCTCGTTGAAATGTTTGAGGTTGTCGAGGCTTGCGCCCATCTGCAGGTTTTCGAATACGGTCATGCGCGGAAAAATGCGACGGCCTTCCGGCGACTGCGCGATGCGAAGACGCGCGATCTCGTGCGTCGGCATGCGGGTAATTTCCTCACCTTCGAACATGACCGCGCCGGTGCGCGCCTGCGGGCTGCCGCAGATCGTCATCATCAGCGTCGACTTGCCAGCGCCGTTGGCGCCGATCAGGCAGACGATTTCACCGCGATGCACTTCGACGTCGACGCCGTTCAGCGCCCGGATATTGCCGTAGTAGGTCTCGACGGCCTTTACTTGCAGCAGAGGCGCGCTCATGGCTTGGATCCTCCCTGTCCGCCTTCGATTTCCTCGATTTCTTCGATCACCTCTTCAACCTCTTCATCCTCGACACCCAGATAGGCCGCAATGACCCTCGGATCGTTCTTCACGAAATCCGGGTTGCCGTCGGAAATCTTCTGGCCGTATTCCAAAACGACCACGTGGTCGGAAATCTCCATCACCACCGACATGTCGTGCTCGATCAACAGGATCGAGGTGCCGGTTTCGCCGCGGATACCCTGCAGCAACTCGTTGAGCGCCAGCGATTCACGCGGATTGAGACCGGCTGCCGGCTCGTCAAGGCATAGGAGTTCCGGTCCGGTGCACATGGCGCGGGCGATTTCGAGCCGCCGCTGGGCGCCATAGGGCAGATCGCCGGCCGGGTCGTCGGCACGATCGACCAGCGACGCCTTTTCCAGCCAATGGCGGGCAAATTCGATCGATTCTTTCGAGGCCTGCTTGTAGGCGGGAAAGCCGAGCAGTCCGAGGAAGGTATAGCCCGACGCCTGCATCAGCTTGTTGTGCTGTGCGACCAGCAGGTTTTCCAGCACCGTCAGGCCGGAGAACATCCGGATGTTCTGGAAGGTGCGCGCGACCTTGGCGTGCTTGGTGATCTCGAAATCCGGCAGGCGCTCCAGCAGATATTCCTTACCGGACTTCTGCTTCATGGTGATCATGCCCATGGTCGGCTTGTAGAAGCCGGTGATGCAGTTGAACACCGTGGTCTTGCCGGCTCCGTTCGGGCCGATCAGCGCGGTGATGTCACCGCGATAGGCTTCGAAGGAGAAGTCGTTGATGGCCATGAGACCGCCGAAGCGCATCGACAGGTGCTCAACCGAGAGAATGGGATCTTTTGTCATTGTCGTTGTCTCGAGGGCCATCAGCCATGCCCTTCCTTGGTGAAGCTGCCGGAGATCGCCTTGCGTTCGCGCAGGAACGCTGTCGGCTCACGCGAGCCGACAAAACCGCGCGGCTTCCAGACCATCACGACGACCATCGCCAGGCCGAAGATCAGCATACGGTAGAGTTCAGGCGTGAAGTCCGGTCCGAAGATCGCCTTCAGGAAGGAAAGCTCGCGCAGGATTTCCGTGCCGCCGATCATCGCCACCGCGGCGATGGCGATACCGGTGAGCGAACCCATGCCACCGAGAACAACGATCGCCAGAATGACCGCGGATTCGAGGAACACGAAGGATTCCGGCGAGACGAAACCCTGGCGCACGGCGAAGAACGAACCTGCGATGCCGCCGAACATGGCGCCCGTTGCAAAGGCGGTAAGCTTTGTCGTGACCGTGTTGATGCCGAGCGAGCGGCAGGCGATCTCGTCCTCGCGCAGCGCTTCCCAGGCGCGGCCGATCGGCATCCGGCGAAGGCGGATGGTGACGAAGGCCGTCAGCATGCAAAGGCCAAGGATCAAATAGAACAGGAAGATCTTGTAGTAGGCCGACGACATGGGGAGCCCCATCATCGCTGCAAAACCATCCTTGGAAGCGTCGAACTTGATGCCGAACAGGGTCGCCTTGGCGATGCCGGAGACGCCGAACGTTCCCTTGGTCACTTCGGTCCAGTTTATGAGGACAAGCCGTATGATTTCCCCGAAGGCGAGCGTGACGATCGCCAGGTAGTCACCCCTTAGCCGCAAGACCGGGAATCCGAGGACCATGCCCCAGCAGGCCGAGAGAATACCGGCAACCGGCAGCAGAACCCAGAAGGAGAGCCCGAAATAAGTCGACAGCAGCGCGTAGGAATAGGCACCCACCGCGTAGAAGGCGACATAGCCGAGGTCCAGCAGACCTGCCAGGCCGACGACGATGTTGAGGCCCCAGGCGAGCATCACGTAGATCAGGATCTGGACGCCGAAATTGTCGACCCACTTCAGCGAGCCCTGCGCACCGACGAGCGCCACGATCACAGGCGGATAGAGAACGAGCGCAATGATCGCGATCTTCGAGAAATTGCACTTGAAGAAGCTCTCTTCCCTAACGACCTCCTCCGCTTCGGCCTTGGCGGCCTTGCGGCGCGCCATTGCCGGCTGGATATAGGCGACCATCAGGAACCGGCCGACGGCGGCGACGATCACGAAGATCGCAAGCAGACCCCAGCGCTGGTTGAGGACCAGCTCGTTGCGAATGTTCTGGTCGCTCTTCAGGCCGACGAACAAGACGAAGAGGCCGAGAGAGATAAGGCCCGCGAAGACAGCCTCGCGCAGGGCCCGCGCCGTCAGATCACTGCCGGCGCTTGCAGATGTAGAAGCAATGTTTGCCATTGATTTATACCTTCTCGACTTCCGGTCGTCCGAGTATGCCAGACGGCTTGAAGATCAGGACGATTGCGAGAATGGAGAACGTCGCAACATCCTTGTAGTCGATGGTGAAATAAGCGGACCAGAGGGACTCGATGAGGCCGATCAGCAACCCGCCGAGAACAGCGCCCGGCAAGGAGCCGATGCCGCCAAGAACAGCTGCAGTAAAGGCCTTGACCCCCGGAACAAATCCGTCGGTGAAGACGACCACACCATAATACATCAAGTACATGGTGCCGGCGACAGCAGCGAGCGCTGCGCCCATGATGAAGGTCACCGAGATGGTACGGTCGACGTCAACACCCAGGAGGGCCGCCATCTTGCGGTCCTGTTCCGTTGCGCGCTGAGCGCGCCCGAGCGGCGTCTTGTTGACGATGTACCAGAACACGGACAACAGGATCGCCGTGATGATGATGATGATGATCTGCTTCAGCGAGATCGTGATGCCCAACACCTCGTAAACCGAGGAAACGAGCGGCGGGATCGGCTTGTTGCGCGGTCCCTGCGTCACCTGGATGAAGTTCGACAGGGCGATCGACATGCCGATTGCCGTGATTAGCGGAGCCAGGCGGAACGAACCGCGTAGCGGCCGGTAAGCCACCCGCTCGATGGTCCAGTTCCAGAGCGCCGCCGTCAGCATGCCGACGATCATCATCAGCAACAGGGCAAGTACAACCGGTATGCCAGCCATGAATGTTGTGAGAAGCAGAAAGACAATCAAAGCGGCAAAACCGCCGAGCATGAAGATATCGCCGTGGGCGAAGTTGATCATGCCAATGATGCCGTAGACCATGGTATAACCAATTGCGATCATACCATAAATAGACCCAAGAGTCAGCCCATTGACGAGCTGCTGGACGAAATACTCCATCAATCTTCCCCTGGACCAGATCCATAAGGTCCGGTCTCTTGTTTTTTGAGCTCATTGTTGAGCGTTCTGTTGATCGATTCCATACCTCTTTCAAACGAAAAGAAAAGCTAAAAAACGTGGGAGCGGCAAAATCTTCGCCTATAAAATCGATTTGACGCTTTTGAAGTCATAAAAAACAAAAAAAATGCACGTCTCGCCTGGGGAATAGTCAACTTTAGTCTAAAACCGCGTGCAATCCGGCCTGTGGATGAATCGGCAAGCAACAAGACCAGCTCGCCGATTTGCCTCCCGTCAACCACGCATGCGCTCACCGTTTGCGTCGAACAATGGGTAGGGTTGCAACCGCGCCGGCAGGATCTCGCCGAGCAGTTCGATCGCCCAGCCTGCCTCTTCATCAGCGATCTCCTTGGGCACGTAACCAAGCGCCACCGACACCCCGCTGGCGTGGGCATAGCCGCCGGATGTCACCCAACCGCGCACCGCGCCGTCGAAATAGATCGGTTCGTCGCCGATGACATCGGCATCGCGCGTCTCGAGCAGGAAGGTGCGCAGACGAAGCTGTCCGCCTTCTGCCTTCTCGCGCATTGCCGCCGCCTTTCCGATGAAACCCGCCGGTTTACCGAGCGCCACAAACCTGCCAAGGCCGGCCTCCAGCGGACCGTAGAGCGGCCGAAACTCGCGCGACCAGCTGCCGAACGATTTTTCGACCCTGAGGGCATTGAGGGCGCGAAGGCCAAACAGCCGGATGCCGAAGGCCGCACCCTTTTCCAGGATCAGATCGAACAGGTAGCGCTGGTATTCCGGCTTCATCCAGATCTCGTAGCCGACGTCACCGGTATAGCTGACCCGACCGACGATCGCCGGCGCCATACCGAGATTCATCCGGCGAATATCCATGAACGCAAAGGCCTTATCACCGACGTCGAGATGGGTCAGCGCCGCCAGCACGTCCCGCGCCTTCGGCCCGGCGATCGACAGCCCGACAAGCTCCAGCTTCAACGGACGGATCGAGACCGAGCCATTCTCTGGCAGGTGCGCCTCGAACCAGCGCATATGATAATCCTCGGCGATGCCGGAGCCGATGAGGAGGAAATCCTGTTCACCGAGCTTGGCGAGCGTGAAGTCGCCGATCAGCTTGCCATCGTCTTTCAGCATCGGCGCCAGCGACATCCACCCCACAGCCGGGATACGGCAGGCGAGCATCCCATCGAGCCAGGCTTCCGCCCCCGCCCCCTTGATCTCGTATTTGGCAAAGCCGGAGGTTTCCATCAGCCCGACAGCGGCGCGCACCGCGCGGGCTTCGTCGCCGACCGTGTCGAAATCGGTCGAGCGGCGCCAGGAGAAGTGATCCTCGACACCGGCAGGTGCAAACCACAGCGGCGTTTCCAGGCCATAGGAAGCACCGAACACGGCACCGGCCGCCTTCAACCGGTCATAGATCGGCGTCGTGAGCAGCGGCCGTGCGGCCGGCAGCTCCTCGTTCGGATAACGGATGGAAAAACGGCGCGAATAGTTCTCGCGCACCTTGGCGTTGGTATAGGCAAGCGTGGCGAAATCGCCATAACGCGCCACGTCCATGGCAAAGACGTCGAAGCCGGGATCGCCGTCTATCATCCAGTTGGCAAGCGCCAGGCCGACGCCGCCGCCCTGGCTGAAGCCGGCCATGACGGCACAAGCCGACCAGAAATTGCGCAGCCCCCGCACCGGCCCGACCAGCGGGTTTCCATCCGGCGAAAAGGTGAAGGGCCCGTTGATGACCTTCTTGATGCCGGCTCTGTTGAAGGCCGGGAAATGCCGGAAGCCGACCTCGAGTTCCGGCGAGATGCGGTCGATGTCCTCGGCCAGCAGCTCATGGCCGAAATCCCAGGGTGTCGTCACCGGCGACCAGGGGCGGCAGGCTTTCTCATAGGTGCCCATCAACATGCCATTGCGCTCTTGGCGCAAGTAAATCTCGCCATCGAAATCGACACAGTGCATCAGCTCCTTGCCGCGCGTCTGGTTGAACTCGATGACCTCGGGCATATCTTCGGTGATGAGATACATATGCTCCATCGCCAGAACGGGCAGCTCCAGCCCGACCATGCGGCCGACCTCGCGCGCCCAGAGGCCCGCGGCGTTGACCACATGCTCTGCAATGATTTCGCCCTGATTGGTGATGACGCGCCAGGATCCGTCCTCGCGCTGCACGAGATCCTCGACCTTTGTGTGCAGATAGATCTCGGCCCCATTCTTCTTGGCCGACTTGGCATAGGCATGGGTCGTTCCATAGGGATCGAGATGGCCCTCGACCGGGTCGAACACCGCGCCAACGAACTGATCTGGATCCAGCAGCGGCATCAGGTCGTGCGCTTCCTTGGGCGTCAGCAGCTCGGCCTCGAGCCCCATGTAGCGGCCCTTGGCGAGGATCGACTTCATCCAGTCCAAACGCTCCTTGGTCGCGGCCAGCATCATGCCCGACGTCATGTGCAGGCCGATGTCCTGGCCGGAATATTCCTCGATCTCCTTGTAGAGTTCGACGGTGTATTTCTGCAGCTTGGCGACGTTGGGGTCGCCGTTGATCGTGTGCATGCCACCGGCGGCATGCCAGGTCGAACCGGAGGTCAGCTCCGATCGCTCCAGCAGCACCACGTCGGTCCAGCCGAACTTCGTGAGATGGTAGAGGATCGAGCAACCGACAACGCCGCCACCGATCACGACGACTCTGGCATGGCTTTTCATGCGCACACTCCGCTTTCCCGCGCATCCGGGCGAAGCGCGGCTCAGTTTTCAGGAAGAAAGGGTCAGGCACGACTACCGCCCACCCGGTCTGTTCAGGCACGGGAACAGCGTGCGGCGAGCAGGGCAAAGCCTAGTCAGAAAGATGGCCGCGTTAAAGACGTGGCTGCGAAGAACGCTTGTCCGTTTCCGCCATCTGCTGGCGGGTTGGCGACCCAAATGCGGCATTCGATGCCGCATTTGATTTTAGTCGGAAAAAGCGGCCGAAAGGTCGAACGCGCGGCCCATCGCCATCAGGTCGTCGAAGAGCGATTCGGCAAAGCTGCGCGAAACGATCAACTCGAATGCGTTCTCGCCGGTGCGCGCCAGGTTGATGCCGATATGGCCGCAAAGCACATTGGTGCTGCCACCCAGTGCGAAGGCCGCAGGGTGGAGATCGACGCCGATGCCCTTGGCCAGGATCTGCCGCACGGACGGCCCGGAGAGGCGCAACAGAACGCGGCCGTCGCTCTGGTCGACGACATGCGCCTGCGTGCCACACAGCATATCGAGACGGCGCATGAGCCCGACTGGCGTATCGACCTGCGACACCACCAGCCACTCGCCGGGTCCGCAATAACGCAACGACAGGTCGGGTGTCGACGAAAGCGCCCGTTGTACCGCCGCTTCAAGTCCGACATGGGCGAGCACAGTCGCGATTGCCTGCCAATGGCCGACCTCGAGGTGATCCGCATTCGCGGGCTTCGGGGTGCCGCGCAGCTTCTGGTCGAGCGCATGGCGGTTGTTGTAGTCGCGAACCATCACCGCCTCCTCAGGCTTTCAGCTTCTTGTTTTCGGGATCGACGAACGCCGGGTCGCAGACCTCGGCGATGACCTCGTGATCGCGCAGCTTGTCCCAGACGACGATCTTTTCGCCGTAGCGCTCGCGCCCGGACTTGAGGAAGGCAAGCGCGATGTGCTGCCCCAAAACCGGCGAATAGCCGGCGGAGCTGACCCAGCCCTGATCGTTGAGCGTCGACGGCTTCATGCCTTCTTTCAGAAGATGAGCGCCGGCACGCATGTCCTTGTCCTTGTCCACCGGCCTCAGCCCGACAAGCTGCATACGGTCTGCCGCCGTCAGGCCGTAGCGTGCGGACAGATGTTTGCCGATAAAATCGGGTTTCTGCGCCGAAAACATGCGCCCAAGCCCGGCATCGTCGGGTGTCACGCGGCCGTCGAATTCCGCATGAGTCAGAAGCCCCTTTTCAAGCCGCAGCACGTTCAATGCCTCGACACCGTAGGCGCAGATATCATGCGCTCGCCCGGCCTCCATGATCTGCTCGGCAACCGCTTCACCGTAACCGGCGGGAACGGCAAGTTCGAAGGCCAATTCGCCGGAAAATGAGATGCGGAACAGCCGGGCGTGGATGCCGCCGCGAAGCGCCGTTGCGCGTGCCGACAGGAACGGGAAAGCCGTTTCCGAGATATCCTCGTCGACCAGTTGCTGCAGCACATCGCGCGCCTTCGGGCCGGCAATCGCCATCTGCGCCCACTGATCGCTTGACGAGCAGAACCTGACCTTGAGATCGGGCCACAGCACCTGCGCGCAATAATCGATGTGGGACATGACCGCGCCGGCCATGGCAGTGGTCGTCGTCACGAAGAAGTGGTCCTCCGCCAGCCGGCTCACGGTGCCGTCGTCGAAGACGAAGCCGTCCTCGCGCAGCATCAATCCGTAACGGGCCTTGCCGACCGGCAGCTTCAGCATGGCGTTGCAATAGAGCCGGTTGAGAAACTCCGCCGCGTCAGCTCCGAAAACCTCGATCTTGCCGAGCGTCGACACATCGCAGAGCCCGACATTGGCGCGAACATTGAGGACCTCGCGGTCGACGCTTTCGCGCCAGGTCTTTTCGCCGGCGCGCGGGAACCAGGCCGAGCGGAACCAGAGGCCGGAATCGACGAAGGTCGCGCCGTGCTTCTTCGCCCATTCGTGTAGCGGCGACTTGCGGGTCGGCGTCGCGTGGCTGTCGCGGGATGTCCCCGCCAGCGCACCGAAGGAGACCGGCGTGTAGAACGGCCGGAACGTGGTCGTGCCGACCTCGGCCGGACTCACCCCACGCATGCCGGCGAGAATGCCGACCGCATTGATATTGGAAAGCTTGCCCTGGTCGGTCGCCATGCCGCTGGTGGTATAGCGTTTGGCGTGCTCCACATGGCCGAAACCCTCGCGCAGCGCGAGACCGAGATCCTTCGCGTGCACATCGTTCTGGAAATCCACGAAGGCCTTCGACTTGGCGCCGGGCACATACCATACAGCAGCAAACGAAGGTTCAACCTCGGGCTCAGTCACCGGCAGCAGTGCTGCGGCCGCGTTGAAGCCAAGCTCTGAGGCAATCGCAGTCGCCTTCTCGGCACCGTCGCGCAGGCAGCCGGCAAGCGTGTAGACACCATTGGCCGCTCCAGCGACCCGAAGGGCATTGCCGACATCGGGTGCTGCGAATGCCTTAAGGGTATCCGACCACACCGGCCGAGCGCCGCGCTGGCAGGCGAGATGAATGACCGGGCTCCAACCACCGGACATGCCAAGCGCATCGCAGGCGATCAGTTCCTCAAAGCCCGAGCGCTCGACGACGATGCCCGACAGCCGCCTCCTGCCCCTGGTGTCGACGATCGAGCCGGAGCGGATCACCCGCACGCCATCGGGTGCGACATCGTTGGTCTCCGGTCGGCTGTCGATGATAGTCGAAACCGCAACGCCCTTCGCCGACAGGTCGCGAGCCGTGCGATAGCCGCTGCTGCCGCTGGTGAAGATTGCAACCGACTTGCCGGCAGAAACGCCATAACGCTTAGCGTAGGTCGAAACGGCGCCGGCCATCATCACGCCGGGGCGATCATTGCCGCCAAACACCAGCGGCCGCTCTTCAGCGCCGGTCGCCAGCAGAGCGCGCTTGGCGGCAATGCGCCACACGCGTTCGGTCGGCAGCTTGGTCGATGGCTCGGCCACATGTTTCTGCACGCGCTCGACCGCACCGAAGACATTGTCGTCATACCAGCCGAAGACCGTGGTGCGCGGCAGAAGCGTGACGTTTTCGAGTGACTTCAGTTCAGCGACGGCACGATCTGCAAACGCGGGCGCCGACGCACCGTCAACCGTTTCGGTTTCCGACAGCAGCGATCCGCCGAGGCGAAAATCCTCATCCGCCAGGATAACGCGAAGCCCGGCGCGACCGGCCGTCAAGGCGGCCATCAGACCCGCCGGTCCGCCGCCGACGACGAGCAAATCGCAGAAGGCCCAGGATTTTTCATAGCTCTCGGGGTCGCGTTCCAGCACCGCCCGCCCGAGACCGGCGGCCCGCCGGATCACCGGCTCATAAAGCTTTTCCCAGAGCTGGCGGGGCCACATGAAGGTCTTGTAGTAGAAGCCGGCGCCGAGAAACGGCGAAAGCAGGCCGTTGACCGCGCAGACATCGAACCCGAGCGATGGCCAGCGGTTCTGGCTCTTCGCCGTCAACCCGGCATAGAGCTCGGCGACCGTCGCCTTGGTATTCGGATCGCTGCGGGCGCCCGAACCAAGGGTCACGAGCGCGTTCGGCTCCGACGGCCCGGCACTGACGATGCCGCGCGGCCGGTGGTACTTGAAGCTGCGGCCGACCAGCATCTGGTCGTTGGCAAGCAAGGCAGAGGCAAGCGTATCGCCGGCAAAGCCGCGCAGCGGGTTGCCGTCGAAGGTGAAGCTCAGCACTTTGCTGCGATCGACAAGACCGCCGGCGGACAGGCGATAAGCGGTCATCGCTGCGCCTCACGCGCCGCGGCCGCACCGTCGACAGCCGAATAGACCTCATGGGTGACCGTGTCGCGTTCGACAACCAGGAACCGGCGACAGCCGGCAACATGATGCCAATGTTCTACCGTTCGGCCGCGTGGGTTGGCGCGCACATAGACATAGTCATGCCAGGCTTCATCCGAGGCTGAAGGCGCCGGCCGAATGACCGACGCATCGCCACGGATTGCGAACTCTTCCTTCGGGCGGACCCCGCAATGGGGACAGGTGATCAGGCTTGCCATTGTCTTCCGTATCCTGGAGCCTCAACACAGCTCCCTCAATATTCCTGGTCAGCCGGATGGTCGTCATCCGGCTCGCGCCGATCTAGAGCGCCGTGCGTTCAGATGAACGCACAAAGGACGCTCTAGCACTTTGATTCTAGAGCATCTTATCCGCTTTCAGTGATTCCACTTGAAAGCGGGATGCTCTAGTGAAGATTGGGCTGCGGCCCGGCCCCTGCCTCGTCGACCGCATAGCCCCGCGCGAAACGATCGAGCCGCAGGGCGCGCGCCACCGGGTGGGTGTCGTTCCTGGCGATGAGATGCGCGAAACAGTAGCCCGAGGCCGGCGTCGCCTTGAAGCCGCCGTAGCACCAACCGCAATTGAGGTAGAGGTTGTCGATCGAGGTGCGGTCGATGATCGGCGATCCATCCATGCTCATGTCCATGACACCGCCCCAGGCGCGCAGCACCCGGACGCGCGACAGGCCGGGGATCATCGACACCCCCTCCTCCATCACATGTTCGGCCGTCGCTAGATTACCGCGCTGGGCATAGGAGGAGTAACCGTCGATCTCGGCGCCGAAGACCAGTCCGCCCTTGTCCGACTGCGAGATATAGAAGTGTCCGCCGCCATAGACGATCACGTGATCGATGCACGGCTTCAGCCCCTCGGTCACGAAGGCCTGCAGCACGTGGCTTTCGAGCGGCAGCTTCAGGTCGGCCATCTCGCCGACGCGCGAGGAGTTGCCGGCCGCTGCCAGCGCCAGCTTGCCGCAACCGATGAAGCCCTTTGACGTTTCCACCCCGGTGACGACGCCATTCTCGCGGCGAATGCCGGTCACCTCGCAATGCTCGATGATGTCGACGCCGTGCTGGTCCGCCCCGCGCGCATAACCCCAGGCGACGGCGTCATGGCGGGCGGTGCCCGCGCGCCGCTGCAGGAGGCCCCCGAGGATCGGGTAGCGCGCATGATCATAATTGAGGAAGGGGATCATCTTCTTCAGTTGTTCGCGCTCGATCAACTCGGCCGCAACCCCTTCCATCCACATCGCGTTGCCGCGCCTGACATAGGCGTCGCGCTGGGCGTCGCTGTGGTAAAGCATGATGACGCCGCGCTGGGAGAGCATGACGTTGTAGTTCAGGTCCTGCTCAAGCCCTTCCCAGAGCTTCATCGAGAATTCGTAGAAGGGTTCGTTGCCGGGCAGCATGTAATTGGAGCGCACGATCGTGGTGTTGCGGCCGACATTGCCCGATCCGAGATAGCCCTTTTCGAGCACCGCGACGTTCTTCACGCCGAATTCCTTGGCGAGATAGTAGGCGGTCGCAAGACCATGGCCGCCGCCACCGACAATGATTACGTCATAATGGGATTTCGGCTGAGGCTGTCGCCATTGCGGTTTCCAGTTCAGGTTTCCGGAAAGGGCGTTCCTGACGATCGAGTATGCGGAATAACGCATGAAGTCATCCAGTTCAGTTGCGTCGGCACATTTGCACAGCCGGCGCGAGGAGCAAAGATGCAAGCTTCTCGCAGCTGCAAAAATCAAGCCGGCCATTTGCCGCAAGGCACGAAAACTCGCGTAACCGGCGCCTGCGACACGACATTTCGTAGGAACCGTCTAAAACTATGGGCAACTTCTGTCGTTGAGTGTGGTATGGCCCGACAAAGGCCCGAAAGACGACAGGCAATGCTCGACATTCTGCAAAAATCCGCGATCGCCGCCGGGCGCGCCATCCTCGACATCTACAACGCCGGCCCGGCAGTGACCTACAAGCCCGACTGTTCGCCCGTGACGGACGCCGACGCGTGTGCGGAGCGCATCATCCTGGCCGATCTTGCCGCCGCCTTTCCTGACATTCCCGTCGTGGCTGAGGAATCGGTCGCGGCCGGCTCCATCCCCGACATCTCAGGCAAGTCATTCTTTCTCGTCGACCCGCTCGACGGCACCAAGGAATTCATCGGCCGCCACAACGACTTCACCGTCAACATCGCGTTGATCGAAAACGGCGCGCCAGTTGCCGGCGTCGTCTACGCTCCGGCACTCGGCATCCTCTACGCCGCCGCCGGCGGCAAGGCACTGAAAGCAGTGGTCTCCGAAGCCTTTCACGTCGGACCTGAAACCGTGATCGGCTGTCGCAGTCGCGGCGATCGGCTGGTGGCGCTTGCGAGCCGCTCGCACAACAGTGCCGAGACCGTTGCCTATCTCGCCGAACATGGGATCACCGACTACGAGGCCGTCGGCTCCTCGCTCAAGTTCTGCCTGCTGGCCGACGGCCTTGCCGACGTCTACCCGCGCTTCAGCCGTACGATGGAGTGGGACACGGCCGCCGGCGATGCCATCCTGCGCGCGGCCGGCGGCGAGACGCTGACGATGGAAGGCACGCCGCTCACCTATGGCAAACGCAATCAGACGAGCGACAGCGATTTTGCCAATCCCTGGTTCGTCTCCCGCGGCAAGACCTGAGGCCGGAATCGGCCAGAACGAGCGTCATTACGATATGGACGTGAGACCGGTAACGCCTCGCCGCCACGCGATGTCATTTCACCATCGCCACCGCCGCTCTCAGCCGGTGGCTTGATGCAGAACCCGGCGAGATTAAGAGACCGAGGCTACGGCTCTAGCCGCCTCACCGCCTGGTGGCCGTGGCGATCAGGTTGCCGATCGAACTCTCGTTGAATGGCTTGTCGATCCTTGGGATACCCCGCAGATGCGCCGGGAAGATCTCCGCGTCGCCGTAGCCGCTGGTAAAGCCGAAACACAAGCCGCGGGCGAGGATCGCATCCGCTACCGCAAAGCTGGTCTCATCCTCGAGATTGACGTCGAGGATGATGAAATCGAACGACTGGGCGGCAATCAGCTTCATCGCCTGATCGGCGTTGGCGGCGATCTGGACATCGCTGATACCCATCGATTTCAGGATTTCTTCGGCATCCATCGCGATGATGAAATTGTCTTCCAGAACGAGCACTGTTCTGATCGACGGTGGAATCTCGATCGTTGGCATTCGGTCCACCTTTCGCGAGAACCATGCGCCGGCCGCAGAAGCGGTCGCCGCATTCAACCTTGATCTATAGACCCCGCGAACCCACCCGGCATTTAAAAAAGACATGTCGGGCACCCCCAGCGATTTTGTCGCATCTCTACCCGCGCCAGCGAAGGAACAAGGCGCGCTGGGGGGCGTTCAATAGGAAGCGGCGCATCGCCGGCTGAAAGCTGCATTCGCGGCCGCGTCTCGATACTCAGGATGAATTTCCGAAACGGATTGGAGAAAGATCATGGCACAGGCAGCCTCCGTGCTGAAACCGAAGGTCAAGGACGAGGAATTCGACATCGGGCTGAAGAAGGCCTATCGCCAGCAGATGGCGGCCGCGCTCTCCGACATTCTCGCCGACACGTACAAGCTTGTCATCAAGAGCCACATCTATCACTGGAATGTCGTCGGTCCGCTGTTCAAGCCGCTGCATGAACTGACCGAGGAACACTACAACACACTGTTCAAGGCCACCGACATCATCGCCGAGCGCATCCGCGCGCTGGGGCACCTGGCGCCGGCAAAGCTTGGCGAGGCCAATCAGTTTGCGCCGACCAGCGCCTCGGTGAACCACACGACCGCCGCCGAGATGGTCGCCGACCTCATTGCCGACCACGAGGCTGCGGCCCGACGCATGCGCGACGCCGGCACCAAGGCCGACGACAACGGCGACCTGGTGACGACGGACATGCTGACCGACCGGCTCAATTTCCATGAGAAGGCGCTGTGGATGTTGAGAGCGATCGTCGCCGCCTGACGACCGATGAACGGTGTCACCGAGCCCCGCCGTCCGGCGGGGCTTCTTGCATATCAGTCCAGACCGAAGCGTCAGATCAGCGGCCGCTTGGCCTCGCTGAAACCTTCCCAGCCGGCGATCGTCAGCAGGCCGTCGATATCGCGAACGTTGCAGCCCTTGTCCGCCCAGCGGATCATGCCACGCTCGGCCAGCTTCTTCAGTGTCTTGTTGGTATGGACGATCGAGAGGCCGAGCGTATCGGCCACGTGCTGCTGCGTAATCGGGATCGCCACGCGGCTGCCGTTGAAGAGGTCCAACGCCTTGGCACGCTGATAGAGAAAGGCGATGAGATAGGCGGCACGTTCCAGCGCCGACCGGCGGCCGATGCTCAAGAGGTTCTCGTCGAGGATGCGCTCTTCGCGCGCGGCGATCCAGGTCAGGTCATAGGCGAGATCAGGATAGCTGCTATAGAGCCGATTGAGCTTGCCGCGTTCGAAGACGCAGAGCGTGACAGGCGAGAGGGCCTCGATCGAATGCTGCATCTCCCCCATGAGGCTGCCCTGTAGTCCAACGAGATCGCCGGGCATGATGTAGTTGAGGATCTGCCGGCGCCCGTCGTCGAGCATCTTGTAGCGAAATCCCCAACCGCTCAGCACGGTAAAGAGATGGGCGCTGTGTGCGCCTTCCACCAGGATCGTCGCCCCGCCGTCGACTGCGAGTTCCCCTGTCTTGAACTGTGAGACGAAGGCCAGCTCGTCCGCGGTGAATGCCCGGAAATGATCGAGCTTGCGCAAGGGACAGCTTTCGCATGGGATGCGTTTGTCGTTGCGGGTTGCCGTTCCTGCCATCAATCCATCCGATACCTGTTGCGGCAGGCCACTCTGGCTACCGATGGTTCTTATCGGAACTAGTGTGCCCGGTCGGGGTGACAAGGTTTGGCGTGCTGAAAACGGATAGATTTCAGGCGCTTCAACGCTAGGCGCAACGGACCACAGTGATGGACAGGCGCCTCCTTGCGCCCTATCTCTTGCGTTCGATCCTGACCGCTGGAGCTTCCGCCATGTCTCACCCCGCCTTTGCCCCCGATCACCTTGCCGTCGTCACCGGCGCCGCTTCCGGCATCGGCCTTGCCAGCGCCCGCCGTTTCGCGCGGCTCGGCATGCGTGTCGTACTCGCCGATCTCGACGGCGAGCGCCTGACGCGAGCTGCAGCCGAGGTCGCAGAGTTGTCGTCGCAGGGCACGGACTATGTTGCAGCCATCCCGGCGGACGTTTCTCGCCTTGAAGAGATCGAAGCGCTGGAGCGCGACGCCCGCGCGCGCTTCGGGCCAGTCCATGTGCTGATGAACAATGCCGGCATTCAGCCCGGCAGCGCGATATTCGGCCCGCAGGCAAACTGGGAGGCGGTACTCGCCGTCAATCTCTGGGGCGTCATCAACGGTTCACGCGTCTTCGCCTCGCACATGACCGCCCATGGCCAGCCGGGCGTCATCATCAACACCGGCTCGAAGCAGGGCATCACCACGCCTCCCGGCGACCCCGCCTACAATGTTTCAAAAGCCGGCGTGAAGGCGTTCACCGAGGCGCTGGAACATGAATTGCGCAACATCGCCGGCGGCCAGGTCCACGCCCATCTGCTCATCCCCGGCTTCGTCTACACGTCGCTGACCGCAAGTGGCCGCACGGAAAAACCGGAAGGCGCCTGGACGCCGGATCAGACAGTAGACTTCATGATGGAAAGCCTTGAGCGCGGCGACTTCTACATCCTCTGCCCGGACAACGACGTGATCCGGTCGACTGACGAGAAACGTATTCTGTGGGCAGCCGGCGACATCGTCGAGAACCGGCCGCCGCTGTCGCGCTGGCACCCGGATTATGCCGACGCCTTCAAGGCCTTCCTCGCCAAGGAGCGGAGCTGACTTTTCCGCCCACGTGAACACAGCGTTCTCCGCCGCGGTTCTGGCGCCAGCGATCCGCATGTGGTTTGTGAGCGCATCATATCGGGAGACGAAAAATGACGAGCGGCATCCACCACATCACGCTGATTGCTCGCAAGGTGCAAGCGAACGTCGATTTCTACGTCGGCTTCCTCGGCCTGCGCCTGGTAAAGCGAACCGGCGGCTACGAGGATGCCACCCAGCTCCATCTCTTCTACGGCGACGCTGAGGGCTCCCCCGGCTCGCTTGTGACCTTCCTGATGTGGGAGGACGGCGCACCCGGCCGCGTTGGCCACGGCCAGCCAAGCGAGATCGCCTTTGCCATCGCGCCGGAAAGCATCGGCTTCTGGCTGACGCGGGCGCTCCAGTACAACATCAAGATTTCCGGTCCTGCCCAGGAATTCGGCGAACCGGTGCTGCGGCTCAAGGATCCCGACGGCGTCATCGTCAAGCTCGTGGGAACCAATGCGCTTTCGGCAGCGGCACCATGGAGCACGCGCGACATTCCCCAGGCAGACGCGATCCGGCGCCTGCGCGGAGCGACGATCCTGACGGAGCAGCCGGCCGACTCCGCCCGTTTTCTCGCGGAGCACTTCGGCTATAGCGAAACCGGCGCCACCGACACGATCCGCCGCTTCACCTCGCAATCGGGCGACATCATCGACGTGCGCGACGCCACCGGTTTCTGGACATCGGCACCCGGCACCGGCACGATCGACCATATCGCCTTTCGCGCCCCGGACAAGGAAACCGTTCTGAAGGTCCGCGACGACCTCAAACGTGACGATGCCGGCGTCATCAACGCCCACGACCGCAAATACTTCTATTCGCTTTATGTCCGCGAACCCGGCGGCTCGCTCTACGAGTTTGCAACCGACAAGCCCGGCTTCACCGTCGACGAGCCGAAGGAGACGCTCGGCACGGAGCTGTTCATCCCCGCCCATTTTGCCGACCGCACTGCGGAAACGCTGGTCAGCTTGCCGCAGTTCGCGCTGCCGGGGGAGCCGCGCCTGGCGGAGCGGGACCTGCCCTTCGTTCATCGCTTCTATCATCCGGAGACGCCCGACGACCGCACCTTCGTGCTCCTGCACGGCAGCGGCGGCAACGAGACGCAGCTTCTGCACCTCGCCCATCAGGTGGATCACGACGCCACGCTGCTCGGCGTTCGCGGTCGCTCCACCGAAGAAGGCTCGCCGCGCTGGTTCCGGCGCTATTCCTCGACCACCTTCGACCAGAGGGATGCGCGCTCGGAGGCCGACGCCTTTGCGGCCTTTCTTGAAGGCGCGCGCGATGGCTACGGTATCGATCTCTCAAAGGCCGTTTTCATCGGCTATTCCAACGGCGCCAACCTGCTGGGCGCGCTGATGACCTTGCATCCAGGCCTGATCCGGCAGGTGGTGTTGATGCGCTCGATGGTGGTTCTCGACGATATGCCGACGCCCGATCTCGCCGGCACGAACATCCTGCTTTTGACGGGCAAGAGCGACGGCTACGGCCAGTTTGCGCCGCGCCTCAAAACTGAGCTGGAGAAGACCGGCGCCAGGCTCACGGCCATCGATCTCGACATGGGGCATGAAATCGGCGCTCCCGATATCGCTGCCATCCAGCAATGGCTGACAGAAAACAGCGTCTGAGGGCTCGCGGACGAAGGAAGAGTTCGCGTTGGCAGCGTAGCAGGCGCACCCTCCATTCTCTCCGTCATGCTCGGGCTTGACCCGAGCATCAGGCTTGACCCGAGCATCCACGGCCTCAAGGCTTTGAGCCACGTTGCACCGACGGTGCGCGCGCAGATGGATCCTCGGGTCAAGCCAGAGGATGACAAAATTCGGTCTTTCGCCACCTCGTGGGAGGCTAGACAAGTGTCCCCTCAGGACTGAAGCCCTTAATTCCCACTCTTTGCCGCAGCAAAGTCTGCGAAAGCCTTGACGAAGGCGCGCAGACGGTCGCTCGCGTCCGTGTCCGTCAGCAGCCCGTCCTGATCGAACAGGCTTTCCGCGCGCGGCAGCATCAGCCGCTTGCCCGACCACAGCTCGGCGCCGAGCGTACGCATGACCGGCAGCCAGGCGTTTTGGCTGAGGATCGTGCCGAAATTGCCCGGCGACGCACCTGCGAGCGCAAAATGTCGCCCACGAAACACCTTGGCGATATCGGCCGATGGCCGGCTCAACCAATCGATCGCGTTCTTGAAAACCCCCGGCATCGAATTGTTGTATTCGGGTGTGAACAGGATCACGCCGTCGGCTGCCATGATCTTCTGTTTCAGCGCGGTAACGGCCTCGGGGATGCCGTCCCTGGCCTCGACATCGCCGTCATAGAGCGGAATGCCATGCAGCGTCGCGGTTCCGAATTCGACACCATCGGGCGAGGCTGACGCGGCAGCCTTCATCAGGCCTGTGTTGAACGACGCCTTCCTGAGGCTTCCTGAAATGCCGAGGATTTTCACCATGATCTGACCCTTTGCTGCTTGTTGCCGCCATCATGGGTCGATGCGACGGGAAAGCCAATGGGATCAGGGGGATGTAAAACCGAAAAAGCCGGGGACGAGCCCCGGCTTTCTGCTTTTGATCGTTATTCCAGCGGCTTCAGCCGTGCCTCGATCTGGGCCCGCTTCGGCTCCAGGAACGGCGGCAGCGACAGGCTTTCGCCAAGCGTTTCCATCGGTTCGTCGACGGCAAACCCCGGCCCGTCGGTGGCGATCTCGAACAGCACGCCGTTCGGCTCGCGGAAATAGAGCGAGCGGAAATAGTAGCGTTCGACCTCACCGCTCGACGGCAGGCGGAAGCCCTGCAGGCGCTCCGTCCACGCCGTCAGCGCATCTGTATCCGGCGCCCGGAAGGCGACGTGATGCACCGCGCCGGCACCCTGGCGGGCGGGCGGCAGGCCGGGCTGAACGGCCACATGCAGTTCGGCTGCGGGACCACCTTCGCCCATCGAGAACACATGCACCTGGCCCTCGCCATCCGGCGACGGATAGCGTCTTGCCTCGGTCATGTTCATCACCTGCGTCAGCACCAGCTCGGTGTTGGTGATATCAGGCACGCTGATGGTGATGGCCCCAAGACCCTTGATCTGGTGCTCGGCCGGAACCGGGCTCTTTTCCCAGGGGTGCGAGGGTGAAAGTCCGCCGTCGTCGATCAACCGGAAACGCTGGCCTTCGCCGTCTTCGAAGTCGAGAGAGATGCGGCCGTCGATTTCGCGCACATCGCCGGCGGTCACCTTCATCTCGTCGAGGCGACCCTTCCACCAGCGAACACTATCGGCACTGCCGACCCGCAGGCCGGTGCGCGAGATGCTGTGCGTGCCGCGGCCTTCGCGTCCGACCGGCCAGTCGAAGAAGGTCAGGTCCGTTCCCGGGCTCGCTTTGCCGTCGGCGTAAAACAGGTGATAGGCGGTTGTATCGTCCTGGTTGACGGTTTTCTTGACCAGGCGCAGCCCGAGAACCTTGGTGTAGAAGTGCAGGTTCTCCGGCGCGTTCGCCGTGATTGCCGTCAGATGGTGAATACCCGTCAGTTGCAAACTCATGATTGCCTCCAATGCGTGGCTTTTCTGTTGAGCACAATATGGGGCGGCACGGCGATTGCGAAAGTGGACAATGTAGAACGCAATGTTCTTCTGGAGTGAACGATCTCCGCACAACCTCGGAGCCTTTCCAGGAAAAGCGCGAAGCAGTTCTTCGTCAGGAAATGCGTAAAACTAGGAGACAGAGCGTTTCCACGATCGTCCAAACCGGAGAAGCCTACGTGCGATTGAGATCACCGAGATAGGTATTTTCCAGCCGCGAGATCGCGAAGCTCGCCGGATTGATGTCGGCAAAAATCAGCGCCTCGTGGCCGGCGTCACCCTTGGCCAGCACCTGTCCGTCCGGCGATGCGATGCGCGAGAGGCCGGCAAAGGAGAACATCGGGTCCGAGCCGCAATGGTTGATATAGGCAACGAAGACCTGGTTCTCGAAGGCGCGCGTCTGGATCATGTGGTCGGTGATGAAGGTGCCCGACCATCCGGCCGGCAGCGCCGTCGGCACCAGCACCGCTTCGGCACCCGCCAATGCCAGCCTGCGCACATTCTCAGGAAACTCGACATCGTAGCAGATCAGCATGCCACAGGTGACGCCACGGTGGGCGAACAGCCGTGTCGACGGTTTTTCGGCCCTAAACAGCGACCGCTCGTAGTCGCCGTAGAGATGCGATTTGCGGTAAACGGTCGGCGTCGCATCGCCATCGACATAGACGGCGCTGTTATAGATGTCGTTGCCATCGAGTTCGGCGAAACCGGCGATCAGCGCGATGCCGCTTTCCCGCGAAATCTGCGCCAGGCGCCGGACGATCAGTCCATCCGCCGGCTCGGCGAGATCGCGGATCGCCCCCCCCCGCGCCATACCCGGTAAGGCCGAGTTCCGGCGTCATCAGCAGCGTCGCTTCTCTCGCAGCCGCCTCCTTCGCCGCCCGCGCAAGGCGGTCGAGATTGGTGGCGACATCGCCGCAGGCCGATTGCATCTGGAGCGCGGCGAGCTTCATCATTTTCCGTCCGACGACATGGCGCCCAAAAGCTTCGGCAGGTCGCCGAAACGGGCAACGAGACCGAAGATCACGGCGGCCGTAGTGACGAACAGGATCGTCACCGACGCCATGGTCGGCGTGTAGCCGTAGCGAAGCGCATTGAAGATCTTGATCGGCAGCGTTTCCATGGTGAAGCCGACGGTCATGTAGGCAACGATGTATTCGTTGAGCGAAAGCACGAAGGCGAACGCGTAGCCCGAGACGATATAGGGCAGGATCAGCGGCAGGACGATGGTGCGAAAGATCGTGCGCTCATCGGCCCCCATGGTCGCGGCTGCCTCGACCAGCGATCGGTCGATCGCGGTGAAGCCGAGCGACAACGTCACCAGCGGCAGCGTCACGAAGAAGATCGCGTGGCTGACGACCGCCGTCCAGGGCTGGCCGTAGAAGCCGACCGTTGCCCAGAAGGTGAGCATGCCAAGCGCGGTGATCACGGGCGGCAGCGTAAAGGGCGCGACGCCGAGCAACTGGAAGATATTGGCCCAGGGCGCGATCCGGCGCCAGAGGAACCAGGCCAGCGGCAACGCTATCGCAACGGCAAGGGCCGCCGACAGCAACGCCAGCGTGACGGAGGCGAAAAGCGCGCTGCGCCATTCCGGATTGAGGAAGATCTCGCCGTACCAGGACAGCGAAAAGCCCTGTGGCGGGAAAGCCAGCGTCTGCTTGGCATTGACCGATACACCGGCAACGACGATCAGCGGCAGCGCCAGGAAGAGCCCGATCAGGAAGAAGTAGGCCTTGCGGAAGATCGAGGTCATACCGCTTCTCCCTTGCGTCCGGCAATCACGGTCAGCGCCACGAGCCCGAGCGTCACCAGCACCAGGAACACCGCCATGGCCGCGGCAAAAGGCATGTTCGACTGGTAGATCGCCTGGTCGGTGATCAGCACCGACAGGGTCCAATGCTGCGGCCGGCCGAGCAGCTGCGGCAGCAGGTAGGAACCGAGCGCGAAGATGAACACCATGATCAGCGTTGCAGTGATGGTGTTTCTGAGCGCCGGCACGACGACGGTGAAGAAGGCTTTGAGCGGCGATGCGCCAAGCGTCCGGGCAGCCTCCGTCAGGGTCGGGTCAAGCCGCACAAGTGCCGGGAAAAGCACCAGCACCGTATAGGGGAAAGCCTGGTAGACCATGCCGGTCAGCACCGCGCCGAAACTCGGGGTCAGTGCCTTCGCCTCGCTCATGATGCCGAGCGCCACCAGAATGTTGGTAATGCCGGCCGTGCGAGAGAACAGCGTCGACCAGGCAAAGCCGATGATGACTTCCGACAGCGACAGGATCGACAGGAGCGCCACGAGCCAGAGCACCTGCACCTTTCGTCCCATGCGGGTCAGCATGTAGGTAAAGGGCAGCGCCAGCACGACGCAGCAGATCGCCACGGTGATGGCGAGCAGCAGCGAAAAGCCGAGCACACCGCCGAAGAAGGCGGAGAGGAAGCGCGCATAATTGTCGAAGACGAAGGCCGGCGTGTAGAAGCCGCCCTGCTGGCGCTGGAAGAAGCTGACGGCGATCATGGTGCCGAAGGGCACGACGAAGAAGATCGTCAGCATCGCCGCGGGAAAGAGGAGCGGCGCGTAATCGCCAAGGGTCTGGGGCGGTTCGCGTCTCATTTCTTCAACACCACGCAAACGTCGGGGGTAAGCGCAATGCCGACCTCCTGGCCGACGGTGACGTCTGGCCGGCCGCGCGGCGTCGAGACCGCGACGATCTGCCGGCCGGCAATGTCGACGAAGGTTTCGATCGTGCCGCCGAGATCGCGCACAAAGGTGACCTTGCCAGTGAGTGCGCCGGCATCGGGTGCGGTCAGGTGCACATCTTCAGGACGAACCGACAGCGTTCCCTTGGAAGCGCCTGCAGGCAATGCAAGGCCGGCAATCGGCTGCCCCAGCACCTCGACGCGGCCGGCACTGTCGGCCTGCACCTCGAGAAGATTGGTCTGGCCGATGAAGTCGGCGACGAAGCTGTCGGCGGGGCGGCGATAGATCTCGATCGGCGACGCGGCCTGGCGGATCTCGCCACCGTTCATCACGACGACCGTGTCGGCCATGGTCATCGCTTCGCGCTGGTCGTGGGTAACGACGATGGTGGTGATGCCGAGCTTCTGCTGCAGCTGGCGCAATTCCACCTGCATCGCCTCGCGCAGCTTGGCGTCGAGTGCCGACAGCGGCTCATCGAGAAGGAAAAGTTTGGGCGAGATCGCCAGTGCGCGCGCGATCGCGACACGCTGGCGCTGGCCGCCTGAAAGTTTGGCAACGGGCCTGTCGGCATAACCGGTCAGATGGATCATCGACAGCAGTTCGTCGACGCGCTTCTTCTGGTCTTCCTTTGCCGCACCGCGGATGCGCAAGGGGTAGGCGATGTTCTCGCCGACGGTCAGATGCGGGAAAAGCGCCAGCGACTGAAACACCATGCCGAGATTGCGCTTGTGCGTCGGCACATGGGTGATGTCGTCGCCATCAAGTTGGATCGCCCCGCCGGTCGGCAGGTCAAGGCCGGCGATCATGCGCAAAAGCGTGGTCTTGCCGCAACCGGACGGGCCGAGCATGCAGACGAACGTCCCGTGCGGCACGTTGAGGTCGACATTGTTGACGGCTCTGAAGGATCCGAATTCCTTGACGACGTTTTGAAGGGCGAGTCCGGACATTGTCTCTCCGCGGGATAGTCCCCTCCCGTCTGCGGGAGGGGTGGCAAGGGAGACGATGCCCCCTTTCGTTTAAGCTCCGGCCCTCCCCTTTAAAAAAGCGGAGGGCCAACGTCTTGTCATCAGCCGACGATCAGCTCGGTCCACTTCTGGTTGAGCCAATCGGACTTGGACTGATAAAGGTCGTAGCGCGGCACGATCGGCTCGATGTCAGACGAAACGGCTGCAAATTCCTTATCCGTCAGATCGGTGACTTCGCGCTTGACGGTCGGCGACGTGCCGACCTTGCGCGACAGGGTCGCCTGGATCGAAGGCTGGCACATGTAGTCGATGAAGACATGGGCTTCCTCGGACTTCTGCGAGGCGCGCGACAGTGCCCAGCAACCGGAATCCTGGATGCCGCCTTCCTTCGGGAAGGTCGAGCGCACCGGATTGCCGTCGGCGGCCGCAAGGCCGGTCACGTCGTGATAGTACTGGCCCATCGGGATTTCACCCGACTTCAGCGACTGCTCGAACTGTGCCTCGTCGCGGTACCAGAGCCGGACGTTCGGCTTAACCTCGGCGAGCTTTTCGAAGACCTTGAGGATGCCCTCTTCGGTATCAAGCGCATTGGTGCCGCCGAAGTAGGTCTTGGCGGTCACTTCCAGTAGGAAGGAGTTGGAAACCAGCGCCAGCAGGCCCAGCTTGTCGGCATTTGCCGGATCCCAGAACGCGGACCAGGAGGTCGGCGCTTCCTTGTAGACATCGGTGTTGGTGACCAGCGTGATGTACCAGGACACGGCCCCGATGCCGGCAACGCGGCCATCCGGATATTTGTTGACGAAGCGGTCGAGCAGGTTCGAGCTGTTCTTGATCTTCGCCATGTCGATCGGCGTCCACAGCTCGGTCGACTGTCCCTTGAGCATCGCCACCTGCGACATCATCGAAACGTCGGCCGGCGCCTGGCCGGCGCGTGCGGCCTGCTCCAGCTGAACGAGCCAGGCTTCGCCGGTCGGCTCGGCGATCGATTCGATCGCAATGCCCGTCGCCTTGGTGAATTCCGGGAAGATGTTCTTGTCGAACGAGGTTTTGAAATAGCCGCCGTAAACGCCGACCTTCAGCGACTTGTCCTGGGCGCGCAGTACCGAGGGCATCGCCAGCATCGAAGCGCCGGCAAGACCCGCGCCGAGCAGCGTGCGGCGCTTGATGGAAGTGGTGATCATCATCTTTCTCCTTTGTTTCGGCGGTGATCCGCCTTGTTCCCTGTTCTCTTTGATTTCTTGCACATTTTCGGTCTCAGTGCGCGGGCATTTTGCGTTCCAGCATGCGTGCATATTGTGTCAGCGGATAACACAGCACGAAGAAGATCACCGCGACCAGCCCATAGACCGTGAAAGGTTCGAAGGTTGCATTATTGATCGCATTGGCGGTTCTGAGAAGCTCCTCGAAGCCGATGATCGACGTCAGCGCCGTGCTCTTGATGAGCTGGACGAGGAAGCCGACAGCCGGCGGCCGGGTGATCGCGAACGCCTGCGGCAGGATCACCAGGCGCAGTTCCTGCAGGCGATGCAGCCCGAGGCTGGCGCCGGCATCCCACTGGCCGGCCGGCAGGGCTTCGACGCCGCCGCGCCAGATCTCGGCAAGATAGGCGCTGGCATAGAAGGTCAACCCCAATGCTGCCGCGGTCCATGGCTCGATGCGAAAGCCAAGCATCGGCAGACCGAAGAACATCAGGAACAGTTGCATCAACAACGGCGTGCCCTGAAACAGAGCGATGTAGCCCGAGCCGAACCGACGCAGCCACTTCTGTTTCGATATGCGCGCAAACAGGATCATCAGGCCGACGGCAGCCCCACCGGCAAAGGCGACAAGCGATAGAAGCAGCGTCCAGCGGGTCGCAAATACCAGATTGCGCAGGATGTCCCAGAAGGTGAACTCGATCATGACACGCCCGCCCCAAGCATGCGCCGGCCGCCCGCCACGAACAGACGGCGGATCATCATCGACAACGCGAGATAGATCAGCGTGACGACAAAATAGGTTTCGAAGGATCGGAAGGTCCGCGCCTGCAGCAGGTCCGCCTCATGGGCGAGTTCCCGCACGGCGATCTGCGACACGACCGCCGATTCCAGCATCATGATGATCACCTGGCTGATCAGCGCCGGAAAGATGACCTTCAGAGCCTGCGGCAGAATGATCTTGACGAACACCTGCCGTGGCCTCAGCCCGAGTGCAAAGGCTGCCTCGCCCTGGCCCTTCGGCACGGCGTCAAGGCCGGCACCGACGATCTCCGTGGTGTAGGCCGCCATGTTGAGCGTCATCGCCAGGATCGCCGCGACGATCGGATCGAGCCGGATGCCGAGGCTCGGCAGACCGAAGTAGATGAAGAACAACTGCACCAGGAACGGCGTGTTGCGGATCACTTCGACATAGACGGCAACCGCCTTGCGCAGCACGCCGTAACGGCTGCGGCGGGCGGCTGCAAAGACAATGCTGATCAGAATGCCGAGCACCATGGTGCAGGCGATCAGAAAGAGCGTCATCGCAGCGCCATGGGCGATCGCGCCCGCGGCATCCCGAAGCCACCCGAAATCGAGGCTGTAACCCATCGTCGCAACCTTTCCCCGAAAGGCACCCACGGAGACGCATGTCCCCGTGGGCGTCAAGTGCTGATTAGTCTTTCAGGTTTTCGGGGTTGAGCGGCGTCTTCAGCCAGGCCTCGGAGCTGGCATTCAGCTTGCCATCGGCAAGCATCTTAGCAACCGCGTCGTTGACGGCCGTCTTCAGGGCTTCCTCGTTCTTGTTGAGGCCGATATGCGACGGCGAGGTCAGGAGCTGGAACTTCTGTTCCGGCTTCAGCGCCTCCTGGCGGGCCAGCACCTGCGCACCGACGTCGTTGCCGACGACCATCAGCTGGGTCTGGCCGGAGATGAACGCCTGGATCACGGCATTGTAGTTGTCGAAGCGCTGGATCGCGGCGGTCGACGGCGCTGCCTCGGTCAGCGACGTATCTTCCAGCGTGCCGCGGTTGACGGCGATCGTCTTGTCCGCAAGGTCGTCCTTGCCGGCAACCTTGAGCTCAGCCGGACCGATGACCGCGATGTAGTAAGGTGCGTAGGCCGCGGCGAAGTCGATCACCTCGGCACGTTCCTTGGAGAAGCCGACGCTCATCAGGATGTCGACGCGCTTGTCGTTGAGATAGGGAATGCGGTTCTGGCCGGTGACGCTGACCAGGTTGAGCTTGACGCCGAGGCCGTCGGCGATCTGCTGGGCGACATCGACGTCATAACCCTTGATGCTCATGTCGGCACTGGCCGAGGAGAAGGGCGGGAAGTCCGAGAAGATGCCGACATTGATCTGGCCGGCCGACTTGATGTCGGCGAGCGCGTCGGCACGTGCGATACCGGTTGCCGCGCCCAGCATCAGAGCGGCGGCGAATGCTGCTTTCATCGTCTTGTGAAGTGTCATTGTCGTTCCCCTGTCCGGAAGCATTGTTGGTTGTGGCATTTGCTGGTCGGCCGCCGCTTCCAGTCCGGCAGCCGACAATCTTTCTTTCAGGCGTCAGGCGGACTTGCCGGTAACGGCCGGGCTGAACACCATGAGGCTGAGGATCTCGAACAGAACCTGGGCGCCGGCATGCGCCGTGTTGGTCGTCGCGTCATATTGCGGCGCGACCTCGACGACGTCGCCGCCGACAAGGTTGATGCCCTTGAGGCCGCGGATCAGTTCCAGCACTTCGCGGGTGGTGAGACCACCGATTTCAGGCGTGCCGGTGCCCGGTGCAAAGCTCGGATCAACGCTGTCGATGTCGAAGGAGAGATAGGTCGGGCCGTCGCCAACGATCTTCTTGGCCTTCTCGATGATCGCGGGAATGCCGAGACCGGTGACTTCCTCCGCATGGATGACGGTCATGCCGGACTCGTAGGAGAACTCCCAGAGATATTCGGCCGAGCCGCGGATGCCGATCTGCACGACACGGGTCGGATCGAGCACACCGTCGAGCACCGCGTTGCGGAACGGGCCGCCATGGTGGAACTTGGTGAGGTCGTAGGCGCCGCCGGTGTCGCAATGGGCATCGATGTGGATCATGCCGACCGGCTTCTTCTTGCCGACGGCTTTCAGGATCGGATGGGTGATCGAATGGTCGCCGCCAACAGACAGCGGAATGACGCCGGCATCGACGATCTGGTTGATGCGCTTTTCGATATCGTCGTGGCTAAGCTCCAGCCGGTAGCGGCTCTGGAACGGCACGTCGCCGATGTCGGCGACACGCAGTTCGTGAACCGGCGCGCAACCGAGCACATGGTTGTAAGGGCCGATGCGCTCGATCGAACGCAGCGCCCGCGGTCCGAAGCGCGAACCAGGACGGTTGGTGACGCCAAGATCCATGGGGATGCCGACGATCGCGACCTGCAGATTGCCGAAATCGGGCTCGTCCGCATCAACAGCCATGTGCGGCGCCGTCAGGAAGGTCGGGATGCCGGAATAGGGCGCAAGGCGCGTGCCGCTCTTGGTGAAGATCTTGTCGGCGACGCGGCGGAAGGTCGGGTCGAACAGCTCGCCGCCATGGCTTTCACCGTATTTCGCCTTGAGTTCGCCAAGCTTCTTTTCGTCCCAGGCCATCCGCTCAAACCTCCGTCATGTCAGCCGGGGAATGCGCACAAAGGCGCCACAGATCAGCATCTGCGGATGGGGCCGGTTCTCTCCGGCTCAATCAAGTTCCCCAGGCTTTTTGCCCTGTTGAGTTCCATTAGGTGACAAATCCTCTGGAAAATCAATTGACATTGTTATAGCGTTTCGTGTGAGAAAAATTCACATGACAACAGCCCGCCGGAACCAAGCTTTTTGTCCAGCCGCCTGCCGCCCCTGAACCCCTTGCGCGCCTTCGAGGCGACGGCGCGCCGTGGCTCCGTGTCGGCTGCCGCGCGCGAACTGAACGTGACGCACGGCGCCATCAGCCACCAGATCCGCGCGCTCGAACTCTCGATCAACGCCACGCTATTCGTGCGCGGCGGAAAGCGGCTGAAGCTGACGCCGCAGGGCGCGCTGCTACTTCCGGCGGTTACCCACGCCTTTGCCGAAATCGCCGCCGCAACAGCCGCCATGACGCGCCCGACCACCAGCGGCGAGTTGCGCATCACCTGCGTCCCCGCCCTGCTCTCCTTCTGGCTGATCCCGCGCCTGCACCTCTTCACCGAGCAGTTTCCCGATGTGCGGCTGACGCTGATCGCCTCCAATGATGCCGCCTATCTCGATGCGTCCGATGTCGACGTCTGCCTGATCTATGGCGACGGCAACTGGCCGGGCTGCTGGTCGAAGCTCTGGAGCCGGCTGGAACTGTTCCCGGTCGTCAGCCCGACATTGCTGAATATGCGGCCGTTGCGCTCCGTGCGCGACCTGCGCGACCATGTGATGCTGCATGGCGACGACGGGCGCGAATGGAACACGTGGCTGGCAGCGGCCGATGCCAGCGACCTGCAGCGCGGTCGCCAACATTTCATGAGCGATGCGCGGCTTTCGACCGAAGCGGCGCTGCACAATCAGGGTGTCGCGCTTGGCGACACCATCACCGCCGGCAGCCTGATCGCGCGCGGCGAGTTGATCGCTCCCTTCGACCTGACGGTTCCGGCCAACGACGCCTTTTACGTCGCCTGCCGCAATGAAGTGCTGGCCGCCCCGATCGTGCGTATCTTCATCGACTGGATGTTCTCGGCGCTGGAAAACGACCCGATGCCGGAACTGCAGACCTCCGCGCGCACGATTATTCGCAGCCGAGCCTCGAAATCCGAGCCGACAGACCGTAAATCGGTGAAGGACGGTTTTCAGCCGGTTTCAGCTCCGGCCCGCGGCCGGCGCACGGAACGCCCACAGAAACGCAAGAACAAAGCCTGAGCCATAGGAACACCTGCCATGCCGCATTTCAATCCGCTCGTCGAAAAGCTCTCGTCGCCGCCCGTGCCGTCGGTGCTCGCCTGGGCGAAAAGCTATGATGGCTCCCGCGGGCCGCTGATCGACCTCTCGCAGGCGGTGCCCGGCTATCCGGCGCACCCGGACATGCTGGCATGGCTGGGCGAAGCCGCGGCGTCGACTGCCTATACCGGCTATGGCGCGATCGAGGGTGAAGCGGCGCTGCGCGAGGCCTATGCCGCGCATGTGGCAGGCCTTTATCGCGCCGCGATCACGGCCGACAACATCCACATCACCTCTGGTTGCAACCAGGCATTCATCTGCACCGCGATGGCGATCGCCTCAGCCGGTGATACGATCCTGATGACCAACCCCTATTACTTCAACCAGGAAACGACGCTCGCCATGCTCGGCATCAATGTCGAGCTGGTGCCCTGCGACGCCGGCGCCGGCTTCCTGCCGGAGATCGACGCAATCACTGCTGCGCTGCGGCCGGGTATCCGGGCGCTCGCGCTGGTATCGCCGAACAATCCGACCGGCGCGATCTATCCGCCCGAGCTTCTGTCGCGCATCTACGAAGTTTGCCGCGCCAACGGCACCTGGCTGATCCTCGACGAAACCTATCGCGACTTCCTGCCCGATGCCGGCGCTACACCGCACGGCCTGCTGCAGACGGAGGGATGGCAGGACAGCTTCATCGGCCTCTACAGCTTCTCCAAATCCTTCTGCATTCCGGGCCATCGCCTCGGCGCAATCACCGCCGGGCCGGCGCTGGTCGAGCAGGTCACCAAGATCATGGACAACCTGCAGATCTGCGCGCCCCGTTCGGCGCAGGCCGCGGTCGCCAAGGCTATTCCAGCACTTGCCGATTGGCGTCTCGGCAATCGCGCCGAGATCGCTGCGCGTACAGACGCGCTGCGCGATGTCATGGGCCGGCTGCCGCAATGGAAGTTGCAGGCGATCGGCGCCTACTTCGCCTATATCCGGCATCCCTTCGCGGACATCGATTCGCAGTTCGTGGCCGAGAAGCTGGCGAAACTCGCCGGTGTCATCTGCCTGCCGGGCGACTACTTCGGCGAAGGCCAGGAAAACTACCTGCGCTTTGCCTTTGCCAATGCCGACGCGGGCACGATCCGCCAACTGGAAGAGCGGCTCGCCGGCTTCAACCTTCCCGGCCTGTAACAGGGCAAGAGCGTATCCGGTTTCGACGCAGCCGCGGAAACGCTCTTGCTCCATGTTTTTACACATTTCCTGACGGAAGACCGCGTTCGCACCTTTCCTGGAAATGCTCTAACCGCGGCGGGCGATCAGGATGCCGACAAGCACGATCGCCCCGCCGATTGCCTGCATCAGCCCGACCGGCTCGGAGAGCAGTATCCAGGCGAGGATCGCCGCGACCACCGGCTGCAGCAAAAGCGTCAGCGACGAAAACGCCGGCGGCAGATAGGCGAGCGCATAGGTGATCGCCACCTGCCCGCCCGCATGGCTGACGAAGGCGAGGCCGAACAGCATCGACCAGCCGAAGAGCGTCGGCGGCAATAGCGTGGGCTCGGACAGAAGCACGATCGGCAGCATGCAGATGGCGGCGGATGCCGTGCTCCAAACCATGATCCGGATGGTGCTGAACAGGCTGCGCAGCCGCCCGATTGCCAGGATGTAACCGGCATAGAACATCGCAGCGATGACGGCGACGCCGTCGCCCAGCAGATTGCCGTCGGCAAGCGCCATCGGGCCGCCCTTGAGGATGATCACGCCGGCGACCGCCGTCGCAAGTCCGATGGCAAACACGGTGCTGATGCGGGCGCGAAAAAGCAGCCAGCTCGCAAGCGTCACGAAAACGGGGGCAAGGTTGGCCAGCAGGGTGGCATTGGCGACCGACGTCTTGGTCAGCGCATAGTGCCAGGCGGCAAGGTCGATTGCGAGGAAGACACCCGGCAGCACCAGCAGCGCATACTCCGACAGCCGCTCGGCCGCCGGTCGGACGCCGGCGCCCCACGAAACCAGGACCAGGCGAGAAGCGGGATCAGCGCCAGCGCCACGCGCCAGAAGGCCGTCGCCATCGGTCCGACCTCGGACAGGCGCACGAAGATCGGCGAGCCGCCGATCGCAGCCCCGCCGATCAGCAGGGCAGCCATGGCAAGGCGATTATGAGAAGAGGCGGCGGCGGGTGCTGAGGTCACGTCAATGTCCGGCTCTCTGCTGGCGGGCGATCATGGCGCCCCTGAGAAGGCAGCTAGCAGAAGTGCGGCATCGGCAACAGTCGCAATAAATCGCCCGCAGCAACAAAGACGGCCGCCATGCGCAAACACGGCGACGGTCCAATGGTTCTATCGCGCCTCGTCGGCGCAATGCTTGGTGTCGTCAGGCCGCGTCCGGAATATGCACGGTCTTGACCTCAAGGAAATCCTCGAGCCCGAACATGCCGCCTTCGCGTCCATTGCCGGACTGCTTGTAGCCGCCGAAGGGGCTGCCATAACGATGGGGGCCGCCGTTGATGTGGACCATGCCGGCGCGCAGGCGTGACGCCACCCGCTCCGCCCGCTTGGGATCGCCGGTCTGCACATAGGCGGCCAGCCCGTAATTGGTGTCGTTGGCGATCGCGATCGCTTCCTCCTCGGTATCGAAGGGGATGATCGCCAGCACCGGCCCGAACACCTCCTCGCGAGCAATGCGCATGGTGTTGTTGACGTCGGCAAAGATGGTCGGCTTGACGAAGTAGCCGGTCTCGAAGCCCTCGGGCTTGCCGGCACCGCCGACGACAAGACGCGCGCCCTCGGCGATACCCGCTTCGATCAGCGCCTGCACGCGGCCGAACTGGACGTCGCTCACCAACGGGCCGATGTGGCCGCCTTCCTTGGTCGGATCGCCGACCTCGGCTCCACGACCGACGCGGCCGGCGATCTCGACGACCTTGTCGTAGACGCTACGCTCGACCAGCATGCGCGTCGGCGCATCGCAGGACTGGCCGGAATTGTTGAAGCATTCGAGCACGCTTCCGCTCACTCGGTCTTCGAGATCGGCATCGGCAAAGACGATGTTCGGTGACTTGCCGCCGAGTTCGAGCGTCACGCGCTTGACCGTTTCGGCCGCATCCTTGCTGACGGCGATGCCGGCGCGGGTCGAACCGGTAAACGACATCATGTCGATGTCCCGATGCTTCGACAGTGCGGCACCGGCATTGATGCCATCGCCATTGACGAGGTTGAAGACGCCCGCTGGAAAACCGGCCTCATCGATCATTTCGGCATAGAGCATGGCGTTGAGCGGCGTGAATTCGCTCGGCTTCAGCACGCAGGTCGAGCCGGTCGCAAGTGCGGGAACGACCTTGAGCGCGATCTGGTTGATCGGCCAGTTCCAGGGCGTGATCAGGCCGCAGATGCCGATCGGCTCGCGCAGGATCACGTCGCCGTTCGCCAGCGTATCGCGCGTCTTCAGCCGCTTCAGCGCATCGATGAACCCCTGCAGATGGCCGACGCCGACATCCGCCTGCTGCTCGCGCGTCATTGTCGTCGGAGCGCCGAGCTCCATGGTGATGGTGGCCACCATCTCGTCATAGCGGCGCTTGTAGATCGACAACAGCTTTTCGAGCAGCGCCAGCCGCTCGTCGACGCTTGTACGGCTATAGGTGGCGAAGGCCTTCTTCGCAGCGGCAACGGCGCGATCGATATCGGCGGCCGAACCCATCGAAATCACCGCGATCGGCTTCTCGGTCGCCGGGTTCAGCACCTCCAGATCGTTAGGCGTGATCGGATCGACCCATTGGCCGTCGATATAAAACTTCCTTTTGTCGAGCATACGCTCCTCCTTCCCGTCAGATTGTGTTTTCTTTCTCCGCGAGCCAGTCCTTGATGAGCGCGCGGTAGCGCTCGCCTGAAAAGCTCGGAAAATGTCCGCCGTGGACGATACGCGCCGGAATGCGCAGCAACCGTTCCATCGACGCCAGATAGTCGTCGGCATTGGCGTGGTAGGTATCTTCGATCAGCGGCCCGTCGTAGAGGATGTCGCCGGAAAAGAGCACGCCGCTCTTCTCCTCCCAGAGTGCGATGCCACCGGGCGAATGCCCGGGCGTGTGGATCACCTCGAAGACGCGATCGCCAAGATCGATATGATCGCCATCGGCAAGAACAATCGTCGCAGGCGCAGCCTTCACCGCGTAGGTGGTCGAGGCATAGGGCTCGGGCGGCAGCGCGTCGAAAATCTCGTCGGCGACATAGGGGTCGGCAAGCGTGTTGATGCGCGTCGGATGCGCCAGCAGCTCAGCTTCGGCCGCATGCACGGCGCGGCAATCGAATTCGTGATGGCAGCCGATATGGTCGAAATGCGTATGGCTGGCAACGGCGGTCAGTTTGCGCTCGGTGACCAGCGGCACCCACGCGCGCAACGACACCACGCCCATGCCGCTATCAACAAGCATGTCACGGTCGCGCCCGCGCACGTGCCACATGTTGCAGCGGTAGAACTCCTGGATAAAGGGTTCGCAGATGTAGGTGACATCGTCGTCGAGACGCTTCGCCGCATACCAGTCTTTCGGAGCAATTCGCCGCATCTTGCTACAGGGTTCCGCTTGCCGCCGGCAAGGCTACGACGTCGGCAGCCCGCACCGCAAGGGGGACGATCTCGCCGTCGCGCACGTCGGAGGATTGCGGCAGATGCGCCACCAACGCATCGCCGTCGGTTGCGCAAGGCTTGAGGTGGCAACGGTAGTGCGTACCGAAGAAGGCGCTGCCGGCGACCCGCGCATCGCCGAGCGCGAACATCGGACCGTCCGATTTGTCGTTCCCGCGAAAATGCTCCGGCCGAATGGTGAGCGTGATCGCGTCGCCGGCCCTGGGCGCTCTCGCAGTAAAATTGGCGGCGGGAAGCGCCAAGTTGCCGAGCGAGGTTTCAACCTCGGCCGACGAAGCGTCGGCGGCCTTGATCCGGCCGGGAACAAAATTGACCTCGCCCATGAAGCCCGCCGAAAACAGCGATCGTGGCCGCATATAGATCTGCGATGGCGGACCGAAATCCTCGATTCGCCCCTGGTTCATGACGACGATCCGGTCGGCGATCGCCATCGCCTCTTCCTGGTCGTGGGTCACATGCACGAAGGTGGTGCCGACCCGCTTCTGGATCGCCTTCAGCTCATCCTGCATCTGGCGGCGAAGCTTCAGGTCCAGAGCGCCCAAGGGTTCGTCAAGCAGCAGCACTTCGGGATCGACGGCAAGCGCGCGGGCAAGTGCAACGCGCTGACGCTGGCCGCCGGAAAGCTCGTGCGGCCGTTTGCCGGCGGACGCCTTGAGACCGACGAGGTCGAGGAAGCCGAGCGCCTTTTCGTCCCGCTCGGCCTTGCCGAGACCGCGCATCCGGAGCCCGAAGCCGACATTGTCGACGAGCCGCATATGCGGGAAGAGCGCATAGTCCTGAAACATCGTCGTGGTCGGGCGTTTGGCCGGCGTGACGAAGGTCATGTCGCGATCGCCGATGACGACGCGCCCGGAGCTTGGCGACAGGAACCCGCCGAGAATGGAAAGAAGCGTGGTCTTGCCGCAGCCCGAGGGCCCAAGCAGCACGATGAACTCCCCTGCCCGGATGTCGAGCGAGACCCTGTCCAGCGCCGTGAAGTGGCCGAACGTCTTGCTGACGTTTTCGATCGAGACGGGAGCGGTCATTGTTTCTTCGTCCTTCCGAACAGGGAAAACTCGAGGATCAGCAGCAGCGCCACCGAGGCGAGAAAGACCAGCGAGCCGATCGCATTGGTCTTGGGATTGAGGCCAGAGCGCAGCATGCTCCAGATCTCGACGGGCAGGGTCACGTCGAAACGCGACAGCAGGAAGGCGATGATGAACTCGTCCCAGCTGAAGGTCACCGACAGGAAGAAGGCGGCGAGGATCGAAGGCATCAGCATCGGCGCGGTCACCAGCGCCATGACCTTGAAATCATTGGCGCCAAGATCGCGCGCCGCCCGCTCGATGTTGATCTGGTGGTCACCCATCGCGGCATAGATGATCGCAAAGCAGAGCGGCAGGTTGATCACCACGTGACCGATGCCGACCGTCAACAACGAGAGCGGCATGTGCAGCGCATTGAGAAGCGCCAGCAGTCCGAGCGCGATGATCAGATAGCTGACCGTCATCGGCGCGATCAGCAGGCCCCTTTGCAAGGCCGAGCCCGGCAGCCTGTAGCGCGCCAGCGAATAGGCGGCGAGAAAGCCGAGCACGCAGGAGACCAAGGACGAGGAGATGGCGACCAGCATCGAATTGCCGAGTGCTGCCATCAGCTTGCGGTCGACGAAAACAGCCTCGTACCATTGGGTGGAAAAGCCGTTGAACGGCGGCACCGGCAGGCGCCCGTCCTGGAAGGAAAACAGCACGAGCACCGCGACCGGAAGGAAGATGAAGGCGTAGACGAGAGCGAGATAGGCCCAGGACACACCGCCAATGAAAATTCTGCGCAGCATCAGGCCCTCTCGATCTTCAGCCAACGGGCACACAGCACATAGGCGACGGTGACGGCCAGCATGAGGATGATCGACAGCGCCGCTGCCATCGGGAAATCGGCGCGCCGGCCGAGCTGCAGCATGATGATCTGCGGCAGCACCAGCTCGTTGTTGCCGCCGAGGATCTGCGGCGTGACATAGTCGCCAATGCAGAGCACGAAGGTGAGAAATGCGCCGGTCATGATGCCGGGCAAAGTCAACGGCAGCACCACATGCCAGAAGGTCTGGAAGGCGTTGGCGCCAAGGTCGGCGGCCGCGCGGCGATAGTTCGGCGAGAGCTGGATCAGGTTCGAATAGATTGTCAGCGTCAAAAGCATGACGAAGAAGTGGACGAAACCGATCACCGTCGCCGTGCGCGTGCTGGCGATCGCGAGCGGCTCGGAGATCAGCCCGACGCCCGTCAGTATCTGATTGATGACGCCGTTTTTCGACAGCACGAGCAACCATGAGTAAGAGCGGACGACATAGGAGGTCCAGAACGGCAGGATCGCCAGGATCAGCGCCATGCGCTGAAACCGTTTCGGCACGCGCTCGGCAATGATCCAGGCGAGCGGGTAGGCAAGCAGCACCGAAAGGACCGTGACGATAACCGTGATTTCGAGCGAATTGACCAGGCCCTGCAACAGCGCGTTCTCGGAGAAGAAGCGCAGATAGTTGTCGAGATTCCAGACGCGGACGATCTCCCGTCCCTCGCGCTTCCAGAGGCTCATCGCCGCCATGAACAGGAAAGGCACAACGAAGAAGGCGAACGTCCACAAAAGTGCCGGCGCAGCAAAACCCCAGGCTTTCCGGCGGTCGGCATCTTCGAGAGTTGTCGCGGTCATGAAAGCTCCAGATCTGAGCGCCCACCAGACAAGGATGGTGGCCGCAGTTCACCGTCCCACCGGACGGTGGGGCGGCGATCGGCTGCAGGATTGGCGAACGCCGTTCGGGGCGTTACTGCTGCAGCATTTCCGTCCAGGCATCCTGGAACTGCTGATCCAGTTCGGTGGACGGGATCGGATAGAGCTGCGTCTTCTTCAGGTATTCGGCCTGCTCGTTGAACCGCAGCGCCGCCTTCTGCTGGTCTGTCAGGTGCTCGCCGGCCTTGCTGTTTGCCGGCATCGCCCAGTAGCAGGAGGATGTCGCAAGCCGTGCCTGGCCTTCGGGGCTGACGATGTACTGCACGAATTTCAGCGCCAGATCCTGCTTGGTCGAATCCTTCATCACGCCAATCGACTGCGCCCAGCGCACCGCCCCCTGCTCCGGGATCGTCCAGTCGAGATTGGGCTTGTCGGCCGACAGCACCGCGGTGATCCACTCGCCGCCACCGACCAGGATATCGACCTCGCCGGTTGCCAGCGCCGTCTGGGAGGACACGACATCGCTGACCTGCTTGGAAACCGCACGCATTGCCGCCAGCTTTTCCTTGATCGCCGGCATGTCCGCCTCGGTTAGCTCTGCGGTCTTCTTGCCGAGCCCGAGACCGACGAGGCCGATCATCGGCAGGTAGTAGTCGTAGAGCGCGATGCGCCCCTTGTACTTGTCCGACCAGATCACCGAGAGATCCTGCATGTCCTTCGGATCGACCTTGGACTTGTCGTAGGAGATGGTGTTGTAGCCGAACTTTTCCGTGACGGCATAAGTCTTGCCGTCCTTGGTGTTGTTGGCCTCCATCCGGACTTCGGGGAAGAGGTCTGATGTCGGCAAGGCATCGGCCGGCATTTCGGCGAGCAGATCGAGATCGATGGCGCGGTGAACATCGACGCCGTCGATGACGAGGACGTCCCAGTCGCCCGGACGGGACTGGTCGAGGATCGAGAGCGCGGCACCGGTGCCTTCATAGACCTTCAGGTTGACCTTGACGTCGTTGGCCTTTTCGAACGGCTCGACCAGGGCCGGATCCGTGTGGTCGCACCAGACGAGCGCATTGAGTTCTTCGGTCGCGAAAGCCGGTGCCGGAACCGAGACAAGCGAAGCGGCGACGATCGCGCCTGCAGCGACCGAGGAGAAAAATCGGCGCAGGTGCGCGCCGTCATGAACTGACTGCATCATGCTGTTGCCCTCTTGTTTGACGCTCGTTTCGGCGTCTTCAAAAAAAGATTGAATGAATTCATTTTTTAAGTCAATCTCAAATTTGAAGACATTCAGAATTCAAGGAAATCCACATGACAGGGTTGCGCGCACGGCAGAAAGCCGACCGGAACAGACGTATCCTGGACGCCGCCGCTCAGTTGTTTCGCGAGGTCGGCTACGACAGCGCCCGCATCGAGGACATCGCCGAACGGGCCGAAGTGTCGGTCGGCACCTTCTACAATTACTATGAAAACAAGGGCGACATCCTGGTCGCCACGGTGTCGATGGAAGTGGAGGAAGTTCTCGCCGCCGGGCGCACCATCGTCGACAATCCCCCCTCCTCCGTCGAAGGCGCGCTGGAGGCCCTGATCGGTCAATATTACGATCACTCGCTCGTCTATCTCAGCAAGGAGATGTGGCGCACTGCGATGGCGATTTCGATCCAGCAGCCGGAGAGCCCCTTCAGCAAGCGCTATACCGAGCTCGACCGCCGGCTTTGCGACCAGGTGTCGACGCTCATCCACAAGCTGCAGGTGAAGGGCCTCGTCGCCCCCGGAACCGACATTCGCGCCGTCGGCGAGATGCTGTTCAACAATCTCAATCTAATGTTCATCGAATTCGCGAAGCACGAGGCGATGCCGCTCGATGAGCTCAAGGCGCGTGTCAGCAGACAGAACCGGCCGCTCGCAACGCTGATCGCGGCGCCATGATCCAACCCGGACAATGAAGCCAACTCTCACAATAAAGAGCGTATCGATGCAAGACTTGGAACAGTCGGTGCTTGCCGCCGCCGATCGGCTCGTCGCAGCCTTTGCCCGCCATGATGCCGCCGCCTACTTTTCAGCCTTCGCGCCGAATGCGACCTTCATCTTCCACAATCTCGATCGACCCCTGCGCAGCCGGGCAGAATATGAGGCGGAATGGGCGTTGTGGGAGACCCGCGACAGCTTCCGCGTCCGAGGCTGCCAGTCCAGCGATCGGCATGTGCAAATGATCGGCAACGTTGCCGTCTTCACGCATGGCGTTCGAACCGAACTTGAGATCGGCGGTGAAGCACTGACGTCGCAGGAAAGAGAAACGATCGTGTTTGAACGGGATGGGGCCGGAACCTGGCTGGCGGTCCACGAGCATCTGTCGCGCGCCGGATAGCAGTCCCGAAACGCGTTTAGAGGGCACCGATGACGACGGCGGAAACGAAGCAGAAGGCAGCGACAAAGGCGATCGCGTGCGGAAACAGGGTGATGGGTGAGCGGCGCGGCGGGGCTGCAGCGTAGGACGCATATCGGGACTGGATTGTCGGCTTCGCAGCGTTCATCGCGTCTCTCCGTCGTTCAGGCCGGGAACTTGGCCGTTAATAGCCATGTTCTCCGATATTCTCGATTGAGTTTATAGATATTAATTTCTCGATTCCACCCCAAAAGTAAAAAATCGTCCGCCAGGCGGCGCCTTCAGTGGCGATCACGGTCGCGTTCCTGCACATGTCGCGACCAGCTTTCGCTGAACCATGGCGTCAAAAGCGACACATTGGCATCGCGATGAGAGCGGGTGAGACCGCCATCGGCTTCGACGCAGGTCCAAACCGTAAACCCCGTCAGCTCGTGTTTTCCAAAGGTCTGGATCAGCGGAATGTCAGCGGCGTCGCGGCCCCGGGCAACGGCAATGCGCCCCGCACGGCGCGCATTGTTCTTGGCGTCGAACGTGTACCAGCGATCGCCGAGAAAGACATCGAACCAGGCATTGAAGTCCATCGGCGCCACTCTGTTCTCGGTTTCAAGGTCGGCCATGTAGCCGTTGACGTAGCGCGCCGGCATGTTCATGCAGCGGCAAAATGCGATGGCAAGGTGCGCATAGTCACGGCTGACGCCGAGGCGATCCTCGTGGGCTTCGAGCGCCGTGCGCATCGCCTGGGCGTAGCCGTAGCTGAACACCAGGCGCGCATGCACATAGTCGCAGATCGCCTGCACCCGCGGCCAACCGGGCGCCACCTCCCCGAAAAGCCTCCAGGCAAGCGCGCCCAGCCGATCGGTTTCGCAATAGCGGCTGGCGGCCAGATAGGGCAGCGTGTTCGGTGGAAGCTTCTCGACGGGCACGGCCTGCGCCTGCGGATCGGAAACGTCAGGCCGGCCGTCGTCTTCGATGACGGCATCATAGCTGAGCTTGAAGTCCCCTTCCGGCGCGATCATGCGCAGGCACGCATTGCGGTGCGGGTCGACAATCTCCTCCATCTTGACGATCGGCGAGGTTACGGGGCCACGTTCGCGCCGGATGTCAGGGCGCTTTTCGCTGGCGACGGAAAGATAAGTCATCATCGGTGTCGGCTGGGGGCAGCGGATGCCGATCTCATAGCCAAAGCGCACGAACATCTCCAACCTCCCTCGTTCGGCAGGAATGTTTCGCGAACCCTTTTGTTCCCGGGATCGACGGTGAAATGGCGCTACCGTCGCCAATTGTGAACTCACGCAAAGAGAAACACCCGGCCGCTTCGATCCGGGTACGAATGGAGGGCACACGAACCACGGCGAGGCGCCGTAGCGCACCCCTTAGTCGCCCCAGAACGACGGCACTTGGCGGCATTCCTGCCCGTCTTCCTGCCCGGTCGATTTTATGCCCGAACGCGGCAGGCGACAACCGCATTCGGCGAGCCGTCCGGCGCCGCAGGAACACGGCACCGCCGGGTTTTCCGGCTTTTCAGACGGGTCGCATTGCCGTGCGGAAAGGTGGCCCGAGTGGTGCGTTCCCGCCCTACCAGCCAACGACATCCTTGAACGAATACCACCAGGAGCCGATCGTCGAATACTGCGCACGGAACATTCGCCCGCCCGGGAACGGGTACCAGGGCAGTTTCTCGAACATGTCGAAGCGCGTTGCGTCACCGTCGATCGCCTCGGCAAGCGTGCGCCCGAAAAGATGCGATCCCGTCACGCCATGGCCGCTATAGCCGTGAGCGAAATAGATATTGGCACCGATGCGGCCCATCTGCGGCACGCGGGTAAACGAGAGCGCGAAGTTGCCGCTCCAGGCATAGTCGATCTTCACGCCTTTCAGCTTCGGGAAGACCTTTTCCAGATTGGGCTTGAGCTTGGCCACGACGTCCGCCGGGTCGGTGCCGCCATAGACCGTACCGCCGCCGAAGATCATGCGCTTGTCCGCCGACAGTCTGAAATAATCGAGGATGTATCGCACGTCCTCGACGCACATGTCGCTGGGGATCAGCGAATGGGCGAGCTCCTCGCCGAGCGGCGCGGTGGTGATCATCTGGGTGGAAACAGGCATCACGCGCGAGACGAGCTTCGGCACCGCATCGCCGAGATAGGCATTGCCGCAGAGAACAACGATCCGCGCCGTGACTTCGCCACCGGCGGTATAGACCGTCGGCCTTGCCGCCTCATGGTCGACCCGCGTGACCGGTGACTGTTCGTAGATCGTGCCGCCAAGGCTTTCCAAGGCGCGCGCTTCGCCGAGCACCAGATTGAGCGGATGCATGTGGCCGCCCGTCGTATCCAGCATGCCGCCGCAATAGGCGTCGGAATTCACCAGCTTGCTGAGCGCGTCGCGGTCGAGAAGCTGATGATCGTCCATGCCGTACTTGCGCCAGAGCGCCTGCTTGGCTTCCAGTTCCTTCATGTGCGCCGGGGTGTAGGCCGCATAGATGTTGCCCGGCTTCAGATTGCAGTCGATCTGATACTGGCTGACGAGCCGGCGGATGATCTTGCCGCCCTCCTGCACCAGCCCGCCGACGAAGCGGGCTGCGTCCTCGCCGTAGCGGCGCTGGATGGTCGCAAGGCTGGCGTTGAGACCGTTGACGACCTGGCCGCCATTGCGCCCCGATGCGCCCCAGCCGACCTGCGCGCCCTCGACGACGACGACCTTGTAGCCTTTCTCGGCGAGATGGATTGCCGTCGACAGACCGGAATAGCCGGCGCCGACGACACAGACATCCGTCTCGACGCGCCCTTTGAGCGAAACCGGCGTGCGGATGATGTTGCGGGAGGAGGCGTAGTAGCTCGTGGGATAGCTGCCGTCGCCGGCATAGGATTTTTGGTTTCTCGACATCACACGATTTCCAGGTAAGCGCTGAATTCATAGTCCGTCACCTGCTCGGCAAAGCCGGCGATCTCCTGCCTCTTGCAGGCGATCAGCATCGAGCGCAGCGTCGGATCGAAGATCTCGGCGGCAATCGGCCCTGCCTCGAAGGCATCGACCGCCTGCCCCCAATCGGCGGGAATTTTGGGCAGTTTCTCCGCCGTATAGGCCCGGCCCGTCACCGGCGCCGAGGGTTTCCATTTGTTGCGGATACCGACGAGAGCCGCGCCGAGGATCGCGGCGATGACGAGATAGGGGTTAGCGTCAGCGCCGGCCACCCGGTGCTCGATGCGGCGCGCTGCCGGATTGCCGCCGGGGATGCGGATCGCCGATGTCCGGTTTTCATAGCCCCAGCACACGGCCGTCGGCGCGTGCGTATCCGGCCGCAGTCGACGGTAGGAATTGAAATGCGGCGCAAACATAAGCGTCGTTTCCGGCATGCCGCGCAAAAGGCCCGCGACGGCATTCTTGAGGACCGCCGACCCTTCGTCGCTGCCGTCGTTGAAGACATTGTTGCCATCAGCGTCGAGCAGGCTGAAATGGATGTGCATGCCGTTGCCCGAGCGGGTGCCATAGGGCTTGGCCATGAAGGTCGCCGCCAGCCCGTGTTTGCGGGCGACGCCCTTGACGATGCGCTTGAAGAAGATCGCGTCATCAGCCGCCTTCAAGGGATCGTCGGTGTGCAGCAGGTTGATCTCGAACTGGCCGATGCCATTCTCGGCGATCGCCGCATCCGCCGGCACGTTCTGGCGGGCACATTCCTTGTAGACGTCGGAGAAGAACTCGCCGAAATCGTCGAGTTCGTCGATCGACAGGATCGCATCGGAATCGAGCCGCTTGCCGGTATAGGGCGAAATCGGAGGCACGGCGCTGTCGGGCTCAGGGTCGATCAGATAGAATTCCATTTCGGTCGCGACCACGGGGCGCAACCCCAACTCCTGATACTCGCGTACGATCGCCGCCAGCGCCTGGCGCGGATCGGCGAGGAACGGCTTGCCGTCCTCGAGCAGCAGCCACAGCGGCACCAGAGCACTTGGCCGCGAGGTCCAGTTGACCGGCAACGCGCCGCGCCCGGTAACGGCGCAGATACCGTCCCTATCGCCGCTAGCAAACACCTGCTCGCTGTTGATGATGTCTTCGCCCCAGACGTCGACGCCGACGATCGACAGCGGCATGCGGATGCCGCCCCCCAGCACCTTGGAGGCCTGCTCCACGGGTACACGCTTGCCGCGCATGATACCGTTCAGGTCGCAGACCACGGCCTGGATGCTTTCGATAGGGCCGTTCTGCTCCAGCCAGGCCTTGAAGGCGCTCGGGTCTTCCGCGTCGAGGGACATATCGCAAATCTCATTTTGTGATCACATTTGCAGAAAGTTGACATAATTTAGAAGTTGGAGTCAACCTCGACGGATGTTATCAGCCCGCGATCATTCCCGCGTGGCAGAAGGAGCCTGCTGATTTGAAGACCCCATCGCTGCCTCTTCTCGACCGGCCAGAGGGCATGACCACGCATGACTATGCCTTTGCCAGGCTTCGCCAGGCGATCATGGTCGGCAGCTTCCGCCCCGGCACTTCGGTCACGATCAGGGGGCTTGCCGAAGCGCTGGAGAGCAGCCCGACGCCGGTGCGCGAGGCCCTGCGGCAGCTCACTTCCATCGGCGCTCTGCAATTCCTTGAAAACCGCCGCATCGTCGTGCCGCGCATCACGCCCGCCCGTTTCGAAGAGCTGATATCGCTTCGCATCGCGCTCGAGAGCCATGCCGCGCGCCGAGCCGTCGCCCATCTTTCGGAGCGGCAGATCGAACGAATCTCAGCGATCGACGACAGCATCGAGGACGAAATCCAACGCGGCGACCAGGTGGCGGCGCTGATCGCCAACCAGGCCTTCCACCGGACGATCTACACCGCCAATCCGGACCAGATCGTCATGCCGCTGATCGAAAGCGTCTGGCTGCAACTGGGTCCGATCCTCGGCATCGCCATGGAGCATGTGAGCGAACTCTATGTCGTCGACCGCCATCGCGAGGCGATCGACGCCTTGCGCCGCCGCGACGAGGATGCCGTTGCCGATGCCATTGCAGCCGATATTCGCGAGGGTATCGGCGGCTTCGACCAGCAGGCCGTCGCGCGCCTGCTGAAGCTTGCAGCCTGACATTAAACCAACGCCATCAACTGAAATTTTAGTGTGGCTAAAATTTTCATTGACAAGCCGCGATCGCCGCAGCAAAGTTCAGGAAATACAAGTGCATAGCCCTGAAATCCTAGCGATTTCCGGGCGTGTATGTCTGTACCCACGCAGGAGATCTTCCCTTGGGGGAGGATGTGGGATGAGGGGGATTTCACAGTGGATTCGCAGTCTCGGCCGGGTGATCCGGCATCGGAGCTTCCTTCGCTCGGCGATCGGCTGCGCGAGCGGCGCAAGGCCCTGAAGCTGACGCTCAAGGAAGTTGCCGATCGGGCCGATTTCTCTGTGGGCTTCATCTCCCAGATCGAGCGCGGCATCACCGTGCCGTCGCTGACGTCGCTGGTCGCGGTCTGTCGGGTGCTGAAGGTCGAGGTCGGGACATTCCTCAATTCGCCGAGGGTGGCAACGCCATTTACCCGCCACGATCAGCGCCGCGCCTATGCGCTCGCTGGGTCGCCCGACAACAACATATCCTATGAACGCCTGTCGGCTTCCTTTCCCGGCAGCGTTCTGCGCAGCACCGTGGTGCACACACCGCCCGGCCACCGCAGCGAAGCCATGACCCACGAGGGCGAAGAGATGTTCTTCGTTCTCCAGGGCGCACTGACGATCGAGATTGATGGCGAAGAGACGGTGCTGGAAACGGGCGATTCCGCACATTTCCTGTCGGGTCTGACCCACCTCACCTGGAACCACACCAGCGAACCGACGGTGATCCTGCACACCTGCACGATGGATGTCTTCGGCGACGCGCAGGCAATGGAGACGCCGGAAGGCGCATTCGCGGTAACACGCGCCGAGGACCGTCGCAGTGCCTCGGCAAGCCCCGGCAAGGGCGCCGGATAGGATCGCCCTACAGCGCCGCGCGTCTAATTAGACGCGTAAAGGTCGCTGTAGCGCTTTGAATTGCTGCATGCGCAAACGCGTCAGCAATTGCGCCCATCAGATCACCAGCCTTTCGTCTGGACGCCTGCGTCTAGCGACCGCCGCGCGTCGATCGACGCCCGAACACGAGAGCGACGCGCGGCCCCTCACCTCACCCACAACCCTGCCGGAACCAGAACTGGAAACGCCATGAAAGAACAGACGAAAGCACGCCTTGCCGCCCTGCGGACCAAGATGAACGAAACCGGCAGCGGGCTGGTGGCACTCGCCCCCGGATCGCACATGGATTGGTTGATCGGCTATCATCCGCATCCCGACGAACGCCCCTGCCTGCTGCTGATCGGCCCGCAGAAGGAAGCCTTCCTGATGCCGGCGCTCAATGCCGAGGGCACCCGCGAACATACGGATATCGATTTCTACAACTGGTCCGATGCCGAAGGACCAGTTGAGGCTCTGACTTTGGCGCTTGCCGGGATCGGCGCGGAAAAGCCCGGCCGCGTGGTGATCGACGAGACCATGCGCGCCGATTTCGCGCTGCTGCTCATCGACAATCTGCCCGAGGACACTGCCCGCGACTTTACACCTGAGACGCTCGGTGCCCTGCGCATGCGCAAGGACAGGAGCGAATACGAGCTGCTGAAGATGAATGCCGGCATCGCCGATCGCGCCATGCAGGCGGCCTTCGCCAAGATCCGCCCCGGCATGACCGAGAAGGAACTGGCCGCAGAAATCCGCTCGCACTTCTTATCCGAAGGTGCGGCACCGGCCTTCTGGATTGTCGGCGCCGGCGGCAACGGCGCTTTCCCACATCATTCCGCCAGCGAACGGGTCATTGCCGAAGGCGACGCCGTCGTTATCGACATCGGCGGCCGCAAGCAGGGCTTCCCGAGCGACATCACCCGCATGGCGATCGTCGCCGCGCACCGGAAGGTTACGGCCAGATCCACACGATCGTCGAGCGGGCCGTTCAGGCAGCGCTCAAGGCGGCTCGTCCAGGCGTTCTCGCCAAGACCGTGGACGATGCAGCACGCAAGGTGATCGCGGACGCCGGCTACGGCGAATATTTCGTCCACCGCACAGGTCACGGCATGGGCATCGACGGCCACGAGCCACCCTACATCACGGCAACGTCGGAAACGGTTCTGGAGGAAGGCATGGTCTTCTCGATCGAACCCGGCATCTACCTGCCCGGTCGCTTCGGCATCCGGCTCGAGGATATCGTCATCCTGCGCGCGGACGGGCCGGAAGTGCTGTCGTCGCTGCCGCGCGACGCCCATATCGCGCAAATCTGATACGGAATTTTGGGGCGCCCTCGGGCGCCACTTTTCTTTGTCCCTGCCACACACTGGCCGCTACAGCGCCGCGCGTCTTATTAGACGCGCAAAGGTCGCTGTAGCACTTTGAATTACTGCATGTTTTTATCCTTAAATCGAATACGGTTTAAGGAAACATGCAGTAGGCTATTGCGCGTAAGTCTTCTTGCGGCCGTCGGATTTGCCGCTGGCAGGCTGGTTCTGCGGCCGTTGCTGATAGACCGGTTCCCGCCTCCACTCTGGCGGCCAGATCCAGAGATAGCTGCCATAGGGCGCGCGCTTGATGCCCTGGTAATACTCGCCCTTGCCCGTGCGCATCTGCGCCTCGGCACCGCTCGTAGCAGTGCCGGCAGCGATTGCGATCGCCGCCAGGGCCACGAGCAGACGTCCTGTTTTCTTCATCTTCGAACTCCTTGCTTCGCCATATCACTCCGTGCGGAGTGCCGGGTCAACCGACGCGTGTTTATAAGTTCCTGCTTGACGACTTCCCGTGCCTTGGTCATATTGATCAGATGTCAGACCAATTTGGCGCCGAGGGGGAGGCTGAATGACTGAACAAGCAAGAGCAGCGCTTCTGCCACTGCCGCCCGCCGACCGGGCGCAACAGGTCATTGCCGCGCTCGCCGATTACATCCAACAATCTGGCCTGAAAGCCGGCGATCGCCTACCGGCGGAGCGCGAACTGATGATGGCGCTTGCCGTCGGGCGCTCGACCGTGCGCGAAGTCATCCGCCATTTCCAGGCGCTCGGCGTCGTCGAAGCGCGCAAGGGCAGCGGCACCTATCTGCTGCGCGCCATCTCGGCCGGCACCGTGCATATGCCGCTGACGCTCGACGCCGGGCATCTTCGCGACGTGCTTTTGATGACGCTCGAGGTCCGCCGCGGCATTGAAGTCGAAGCCAATATGGTCGCAGCGCGCCGACGCACCGACGCAGACCTTGAGATCATCGAAGTGAAGCTCAATGAGATGGAGCGGGTGCACATCGCCAAGGGCACCTCAGGCCCGGAAGACCTCGCCTTCCACCTGGCGATATACGACGCCACCCACAATCCCTTGTTCCGGCAGTTGCTCGAACAGATGCGGGAAGCCTTCGAACGCTTCTGGGAAGAGCCCTTCGACCGTTCGGATTTCGCCCGCCGTTCCTTCCCATTCCACCGCACCCTCTTCAACGCGATCGCGGCAAAGGATCCCGATACCGCGCGCGAAGAAACGCTGAAAATCCTCGCAATCGTCGAGGAAGACATCAAGGAAATGTCCAAATGAACAACGGCTTCGATCCGTTCGACCACGCCTCTTTGATCGTCGCGCACGACGAGGGCAATGCCTTTGACGCCGTCGTGCCGCCGATCGTCCAGACCTCGCTGTTCACCTTCAAGGACTATGACGACATGGTCGCGACCTACAAGGGCGAACGCGTGCGGCCGATCTACACCCGCGGCCTCAACCCGACGGTGCGCATGTTCGAGGAGATGCTGGCGAAACTGGAAGGGGCAGAGGACGCGATCGGCTTTGCCAGCGGCATGGCGGCAATCTCCTCCACCGTGATGTCCTTCGTCGAGCCCGGCGACCGCATCGTCGCCGTCAACCATGTCTATCCCGACGCTTTCCGGCTCTTCGGCACCCATCTGAAGCGCATGAAGGTCGAGGTGACCTATGTCGACGGCCGCGATGAGGAGGCCGTCGCCAGGGCTCTGCCCGGCGCCAAGCTCTTCTACATGGAAAGCCCGACAAGCTGGGTCATGGACACCCATGACGTGGCAGCACTGGCAAAACTCGCAAAACAGCAGGGCATCCTCACCGCCATCGACAACAGCTGGGCGAGCCCGATCTTCCAGCAGCCGATTTCGCTCGGCGTCGATCTGGTCATCCATTCGGCCTCGAAATATCTCGGCGGGCACAGCGACGTGGTCGCAGGCGTCGTCGCCGGCTCGAAGGACCTGATTGGCCGCATCCGTTCGGAAGCCTACCCCTATCTCGGCGGCAAGCTCTCGCCCTTCGATGCCTGGCTCCTGATCCGCGGTCTTCGCACCCTGCCGATCCGCATGAAGGCGCACGAGCGTTCGGCGCTGACGGTAGCGCAGCGCCTGCAGGCCCATCCGCTGGTCGAGACCGTCTGCCATCCCGGCCTTGGCAACACCTTGCCGCCGGGCCTGTCCGGCACATCGGGTCTCTTCTCTTTCATCTTCCGCGACGGCGTCGATGTCAGACGCTTCGCCGACCACCTCGACCTGTTCAAGCTCGGCGTTTCCTGGGGCGGACACGAAAGCCTGATCGTGCCGGGCGAAGTCGTGCTGTCACAGAAAGCCCAGCCCAATTCCGCGGCCGCCTTCGGCATCTCACCGCGGTCCGTACGGCTCCATGTCGGCCTGGAGGGAACGGAGGCCCTCTGGAGCGATCTTGAAGCGGCGATGTCTGCCGCTTCGTCAGGCTGACAGGAGCGGGATGCCGCATCCCGCTCATTGCATGTGGATCAACCATCAAAAAACAAAGGGAACAAAAATGAGGAAACTGATTACCGCCACTCTGCTTGCCACCCTGATGGCAGGAAGTGCACTGGCCGATACCAAGCTGAAGCTGGTCGAGGTCATCACCAGCCCCGAGCGCACCGAAACGCTGAAATCGATCGTCGCCAAGTTTGAAGCCGCAAATCCGGGCACCACGGTCGAGATCATCTCACTGCCCTGGGGCGAAGCCTTCCAGAAGTTCGCGACCATGGTTTCGGCCGGCGAGCTGCCCGACGTGATGGAAATGCCCGACACCTGGCTTTCGCTCTATGCCAACAACGGCATGCTTGAAAGCCTCGAGCCCTATCTCGAAAAGTGGGAGCACACGCCGGGCCTGACCGAGCGTACGCTCGAGCTCGGCCGCGACATCAAGAACACCGCCTACATGCTGCCCTACGGCTTCTATCTGCGCGCCATGTTCTACAACAAGAAGCTCTTGTCGGAGGCCGGCGTCAGCGAACCGCCGAAGACCATGGACGATTTCGTCAAGGCATCGGAAGCCGTCTCCAAGCTGCCGGGCAAATCCGGCTACTGCCTGCGCGGCGGTCCTGGTGGCCTCAACGGCTGGGTGATGTTCGGCGCGACCATGGCCGGCAGCAACAAATTCTTCAATGAGGACGGCACGTCGACCATGAACAGCGAAGGCTGGGTCAACGGTCTCACCTGGGTGATCGACCTCTACAAGAAGGGGCTGGCGCCGAAGGACAGCGTCAACTGGGGCTTCAACGAAATCGTCGCCGGCTTCTATAGCGGCACCTGCGCCTTCCTCGACCAGGACCCGGACGCGCTGATCGCCATTGCCGAGCGGATGAAGTCGGAAGATTTCGGCGTCACCACCATGCCGAAGGGACCGAGCGGCAAGGCCTTCACCACCATCGGCTTTGCCGGCTGGTCGATGCTTGCGGCGAGCCAGAACAAGGACCTCTCCTGGAAGCTGATCGAAACGCTCGAAGGGCCCGAAGGCAACATCGAGTGGAACAAGCGCACCGGTGCCTTGCCCGTCCACAAGGCGGCGGAAAAGGATCCGTTCTATGCGAGCCCGCAGTTCAAGGGCTGGTTCGACGAGCTTGCCGACAAGGACGTCGTTTTGACGGTCATGCCGACCTACCTCGAAGAATTCGCCTTCTTCAAGGATTCGCTGGCGATCAAGACGACGCAGGAAGCCCTACTCGGCGACATCACGCCGACGGATCTCGCCAACCAGTGGGCCGAGTACCTCACCAAGGCGCAGCAGAAGCACCTCGCCAAGAAGTGAGCCTTCGACCGGCGGCGGACCTCACCGCCGCCGGTCACTCGATATGTTGAGAACAGGGCACGCCAAAAAACCGGCGGCCGCACAGGGGAAATTTCGACCGATGGCCTATGCCGCCCGCCATGACGGCCTGCCCGCACGCCGGCCGCTGATGAAGCGTATCACCGATGGTGCTGCGCCCTATCTCTATAGCGCGCCGGCGCTGATCCTGATCGTCACCGTCATGCTGGTGCCGTTGGCGCTCGGCGTCTCCTACGCCTTCCGCGATATTCAGCTGCTCAATCCATTCTCCGGCGCCTTCATCGGCCTCGACCACTTCCGGGCGCTGTCGCAGGACCAGGCTTTCTACCGGGCGCTGCGCAACACGCTGTGGTGGACGGGCGCCTCGGTCTTCCTGCAGTTTTTCCTCGGGCTGATCCTCGCTTTGCTGCTCGACAAGCCGTTTTACGGCCGAGGCCTGGCGCAGGCGCTCGTCTTCCTGCCCTGGGCGGTGCCGAGCTTCCTGGCCGGTCTCAACTGGTCCTGGCTGTTCAATCCGGTCGTCGGACCGTTGCCACACTGGTTCTACGCGCTCGGCATCATGAGCGAGCCGTCCAACATCCTTTCCGATCCGCATCTGGCGATGTGGGGGCCGATCATCGCCAATGTCTGGTGGGGCATCCCGTTCTTCGCCATCACCCTGCTTGCCGCCCTCCAGGCGATCCCGCGTGATCTCTATGAAGCCGCCAGCATCGACGGCGCCGGCCCGGTGCAGCGGTTCCTGTCGATCACCCTGCCCTTCCTGGCGCCGACGATCGCCATCACCATTCTCCTGCGCACCGTTTGGATCTCGAATTTCGCCGACCTGATCATCGTCATGACCAATGGCGGTCCGGCCGATCGCACCCAGATCGTCGCCAGCTACATCTTCACCCAGGCCTTCAAGCGGCTCGACTTCGGCTACGCTTCGGCGATCGCGCTGGTGCTTCTGGCACTGCTGCTCGCCTACTCCATGCTGATTGTCATCCTGCGCCAATGGCTGCTGAGCAAGGATTGAGACCATGCGCGCCAAACCCATCCTTCTCGTAGCCGCACATCGACTGGCGATCCTCGCCTATATCGCCTTCGCGCTCTTCCCGCTCTACTGGCTGCTGAAGGTCGCAGTCACGCCCAACGACCTGCTCTACTCCGAAGGCATTCGGATGTGGCCTTCGCGCGCCAGCCTCGAGCATTTCGATTTCGTGCTGCGCCACAGCGCCTTCCCGGTGTTCTTCAAAAACAGCCTGATCGTTTCGGGCTCGACGGCGATCATCGTCACCATCCTTGCCTCGCTCTCGGGATACGCGCTGTCGCGCTTCAACTTCCGCGGAAAGTACTGGCTGGTGGCGCTGATGCTGCTGACGCAGATGTTCCCGCTCGTCATGCTCGTCGCACCGATCTTCAAGATCCTGTCGCCGCTCGGCCTCACCAACAGCCTGACCGGCCTCGTCATCGTCTACACCGCTTTCAACGTGCCGTTTGCCACCTTCCTGATGCAGTCCTTCTTCGACGGTATTCCGAAGGATCTCGAAGAGGCGGCGATGATCGACGGCGCAACCCAGTTCGTGGCCTTCCGCCAGATCATCCTGCCGCTGACGCTTCCGGGCATTGCCGCAACCCTCGGCTTCGTCTTCACCGCTGCCTGGAGCGAGCTTCTGTTTTCGCTGATGCTGATCTCGGGCAACGACCAGGCGACTTTTCCGGTCGGGCTGCTGTCCTTCGTGTCGAAATTCTCGGTCGACTTCGGCCAGATGATGGCCGCCGGCGTGCTGGCGCTGATCCCGGCCTGCCTCTTCTTCCTGCTCATTCAACGCTATCTCGTCCAGGGCCTGACGGCCGGCGCGGTCAAAGGCTGAGGATACCACCATGGCTTCCATCGATATCGCCAACATCCGTAAATCCTACGGCATCCACCCGGTCCTGCACGATGTGGACCTGAAGATCGGCGACGGCGAATTCGTCGTGCTGGTCGGCCCGTCCGGCTGCGGCAAGTCCACCCTGCTGCGCATGATCGCCGGCCTTGAAAGCGTGACGTCAGGCGAAATCCGCATCGCCGGAAAACGCGTCAACGAACTGGCCCCGAAGGACCGCGACATCGCCATGGTGTTCCAGTCCTATGCGCTCTATCCGCATATGTCGGTCGCCAACAACATGAGCTACAGCCTAAGGCTCCGGAAGACGGCCAAGGAAAAGATCGCCAGCGTCGTCTCCGGTGCTGCGTCGAAGCTCGGTCTCGACCCGCTGCTCGAGCGTCGCCCGCGCGCCCTTTCCGGTGGCCAGCGCCAGCGCGTCGCCATGGGCCGCGCCATCGTGCGCGAACCCAAGGCCTTTCTCTTCGACGAGCCGCTGTCAAACCTCGACGCGCGCCTGCGCGAACAGATGCGCGCCGAGATCAAGAAGCTGCACAAGGATCTGGGCGCCACCTCGATCTACGTCACCCACGACCAGATCGAGGCGATGACACTTGCCGACCGGATCGTCGCCATGAACGGCGGTTTCGTGCAGCAGGTCGGCAGCCCGCTCGATCTCTACGACCGTCCGGCAAACCTCTTCGTTGCCGGCTTCATCGGCTCGCCCGGCATGAACTTCTTCGAAGGCACCTACCGAAACGGCGAAGCGCCACGTTTCGAGACTGCGGGCGGCGTAACCATTCCGGCGCAAGTGCATGCGGAACTGATTGACGGGGCCAGCACGACGCTCGGCATTCGGCCGGAACATGTCGAGCTCGGCACCACGGCGCCGGATGCGCTGAAGGCAACGGTCGACCTGGTCGAACCAACCGGCTTCGGCATCATCCTGCATTTGTCCTTCGGCAAGGCCAGCTTCAAGGCCTTTACCAACGACCGCACTTTCCTCAATGCAGCCGGCGAAATCCCGGTACGACTGCGCCCGAGCGACTGCATTTCTTCGACGCCGCCGGCAATCGGGTCTGATTGCCGCGCCGGCCGTAGCGGCTGGCGGAAAGTGACGCGGCGCGAGCGATATCGCCCAAGACCGGAGATTGACATCTTCCGGACGAGGCGTACCGTCATGCCGTCGCAAGTATCAACCGCCCGTGGCGCCCAATTGAGAGAAGCAAGTACCGCCAATACGATGAATTGACGATAGCCTTCCTTGCCCCGCGCCCGGCGATATTGAGGAAGTGTCATGCGAAATTTTGTTGTTGCCCTTGCCTTTTCCACAACGCTGCTCTGTCCCGTCGCCGCCCTCGCGCAAGAGGGCGATGCGGGGGCCGGCGCGACCGTCTTCAAGAAATGCGCCATCTGTCATGTCGCCGACAGCGACACCAACAAGGTCGGTCCTTCGCTCAATCATGTGCTGGGCAGAACAGCCGGCACGCATCCGGACTTCAAGTATTCGCCGGCGATGATCGATGCCGGCAAGGGTGGGCTTGTCTGGGACGAGGCGACGCTGCGCGATTATCTCCACAATCCGAAGGCGAAAGTGAAGGGCACAAAGATGGTCTTTCCCGGCCTGAAGGACGAAGGCGATATCTCCAACCTGCTCGCCTATCTCAAGCAATATTCGCAGTAGACGAAATGGGTTGAGTTGCCGGCAGGCGCTCAACCGAACGGTCAATTGCGAGTATTTTCCGTTCGTGCAATAATTGCATTTAGAACTCTACGGATTGCGTATTCATGCCCACAGCCGCGAGCGGCGAGGAGGGACAAGAAATGGCCGTGGTGGTTATTCTGGTTTTGCTGGCCGCCGGATCGGTGTTGTTCCATTTGTTGAGCCCATGGTGGTGGACGCCGATCGCGTCCAACTGGAACTACATAGACAATACACTCATCATCACCTTCTGGATCACCGGCGTCGTCTTCGTCGCCGTCGTCCTGTTCATGGCCTACTGCGTCCTGCGTTTTCGGCACCGCCCGGGAAACAAGGCGGCCTATGAACCTGAGAACAAGAAGCTCGAAAGCTGGCTTGCCGCCGGCACGACGCTCGGCGTCGCCGCCATGCTGACGCCTGGCCTGTTCGTCTGGCATCAGTTCGTCACCGTTCCCGACGGTGCTAGCGAGGTCGAAATCGTCGGCCAACAATGGTTGTGGAGCTACCGCCTGCCCGGCGTCGACGGCAAGCTCGGCACCTCCGAGACACGCGACGTCTCGCCGGAAAATTCGCTTGGCCTCAACCGCAACGACACGGCCGCCCTGGATGACGTCGTCATAGAAGGCGGCGAGCTGCACCTCGAGATCGGCAAGCCGGTCAAGGTGCTGCTGCGCTCCGTCGATGTGCTGCATGATTTCTACGTGCCGGAGTTCCGCGCCAAGATGGACATGGTGCCCGGCATGGTGACCTATTTCTGGCTGACCCCCACGCGCACCGGCACCTTCGAAGTGCTCTGCGCGGAGCTCTGCGGCGTCGGCCACCCGCAGATGCGCGGTACCGTCGTCGTCGACAGCGCGGAGGACTATCAGACCTGGCTCGCGAGCCAGCAGACCTTTTCGCAGTTGATGGCAGCAGCGCAGACGAAGGAAACGGCACAGGCAGAAAATGCCGCCCCGGCGCGGTAGGAGGCGCCCCGACGGCAATTGGGAGAGTATAGATGGTCGACATCCGGTCAGGCACAGATGGCGCGCTCGGACACGCCGAGGTGGAGGATGTTGAACTCTACCACCCCCACAGTTGGTGGACGCGCTATGTCTTCAGCCAGGACGCCAAGATCATCGCCGTGCAATATGCCTCGACCGCCATCGCCATCGGCATGGTTGCGTTGGTTCTCTCCTGGCTGATGCGCCTGCAGCTTGGCTTTCCCGGCGCCTTCGCCTTCATCGATGCGGAGCGTTACTACCAGTTCATCACCATGCACGGCATGATCATGGTGATCTACCTGCTGACCGCGCTGTTTCTCGGCGGCTTCGGCAACTACCTGATCCCGCTGATGCTCGGCGCACGCGACATGGTGTTTCCCTACGCCAACATGCTGAGCTACTGGCTCTACCTTCTCGCCGTGCTCGTGCTGGTCGCCAGCTTCTTTGCCCCCGGCGGACCGACCGGCGCCGGCTGGACGCTGTATCCGCCGCAAGCCGTGCTTTCAGGCACACCCGGAGGCAAGGACTGGGGCATCGTGCTGATGCTCTCCTCGCTCATCCTTTTCATCATCGGTTTCACCATGGGCGGGCTCAACTATGTGGTGACGGTGCTCCAGGGCCGCGCACGCGGCATGACGCTGATGCGTATGCCGCTGACGATCTGGGGCATCTTCACCGCGACGGTGATGGCGCTGCTCGCCTTCCCCGCCCTCTTCGTCGCCTGCGTCATGATGATGTTCGACCGGGTGCTCGGCACCAGCTTCTTCATGCCGGCGATCGTCGAAATGGGCGAACAGCTGCAGCATGGCGGTGGCAGCCCGATCCTGTTCCAGCATCTCTTCTGGTTCTTCGGCCACCCCGAAGTCTACATCGTCGCCCTTCCCGCGTTCGGCATCGTCTCCGATCTCATCAGTACCCATGCCCGAAAGAACATCTTCGGCTACCGCATGATGGTCTGGGCGATCGTCATCATCGGCGCGCTTTCCTTCGTCGTCTGGGCGCACCACATGTATGTCAGCGGCATGAACCCCTATTTCGGTTTCTTCTTCGCCACAACCACGCTGATCATTGCCGTGCCGACCGCGCTCAAGGTCTACAACTGGGTGCTGACGCTGTGGCGCGGCGATATCCATCTCAACCTGCCGATGCTGTTTGCGCTCGGTTTCATCGTTACCTTCGTCAATGGCGGGCTGACCGGCCTCTTCCTCGGCAACGTCGTCGTCGACGTGCCGCTTTCCGATACGATGTTCGTCGTTGCCCATTTCCACATGGTCATGGGTGTCGCGCCGATCCTCGTCATCTTCGGCGCCATCTATCACTGGTATCCGAAGGTCACCGGCCGCATGCTCAACGAGGCGATGGGCCAGCTTCATTTCTGGGTCACCTTCGTCGGCGCATACCTCATCTTCTTCCCGATGCACTATCTCGGCCTGATCGGCGTGCCCCGGCGCTACTACGAGATGGGCGAAACCGCCTTTGTCCCGGCCTCGGCCCACACGCTCAACGAGTTCATCACCATCGTTGCGCTCATCGTCGGCGCGGCGCAGATCGTCTTCCTCTTCAATCTCGTCTGGAGCATTCGCCACGGCCGCGAGGCCGGCGGCAATCCATGGCGGGCAACGACGCTCGAATGGCAGACGCCGGAAACGCCGCCACGCCATGGCAACTGGGGCAAGGATCTGCCGGTGGTCTATCGCTGGGCCTATGACTATAGCGTGCCCGGCGCACCGGAGGATTTCATCCCACAGAACCAGCCCGGCCCCGACAACCTGACGCGGGAGACCGCGACATGAGCGTGACACTGATCTTCCTCGCCGTCATCGCGGCGATCGCGGGATGGTGGCTGTCGCAGCAGCGGATGATGTCGAAGCCCTGGCTGGAGGTCGGCCACCACCACGACCCGCGCCCGCAGGGCCGCCACCCGATCGAACCGGCCAAAATTGGCCTCGGCGTCTTTCTCGCCGTCGTCGGCGCGCTGTTCACCCTGTTCATCAGCGCCTACTTCATGCGCATGGCATCGACCGACTGGTGGTCGACGCCGATGCCGACGCTCCTATGGCTGAACACGGCGGTGCTCGCTGCCGGAAGCCTGATGCTTCATGCCGCCAAGGTATCGGCCGAACGCCACCGTGACGAAGCAAGCCGCACGGCGCTCATCGCCGCCCTTACCTTGGGCCTCGGCTTCCTCGTCGGCCAGGTCTTCGCCTGGCGCGAGCTCACCGATGCCGGATACCTCCTCACCGGCAATGCGGCCAACAGCTTCTTCTACATGATCACCGGCATGCACGGCCTGCACATCGTCGGCGGCCTGATCGCGCTTGCCCGCACCATTCTCGCCACGCGCAAGGGGCCGATCGATGAAAGGGCGACCCTGTCAATCACGCTCTGCGCCACCTACTGGCATTTCATGCTCGCTGTCTGGCTCGTGCTGTTTGCGCTGTTTTCCGGCTGGGCCAACGACTTCATCGACCTCTGCCGGCAAATCTTGACCTAGGAGCCGCCCATGTCCGCGCCGACACATGCACCTGTCACAGAGCCCTTGCCCCGGCCTTCGGGTCTCGCCGGCTTTGCCGCCGATTGGGCATCGGATCAGCGCGCCTTCAAGAATGTCTCCTGGGGAAAGGCCATGATGTGGATCTTTCTCCTGAGCGATACCTTCGTCTTCGGCTGCTTCCTCGTCGCCTACATGTCGGCGCGCATGTCGACCGCGGTCCCCTGGCCGAACCCGAGCGAGGTCTTCGCGCTGCATATCGGCGGTTCGGACGTCCCCCTGATCCTGATCGCCATCATGACCTTCGTGCTGATTTCATCGAGCGGCACCATGGCCATGGCGGTCAACTTCGGCTATCGCCACGACCGGCGCAAGACGGCGATCCTGATGATGCTGACGGCACTCTTCGGCGCCACGTTCGTCGGCATGCAGGCCTTCGAATGGACCAAGCTGATCTCCGAAGGCGTTCGGCCCTGGGGCAACCCGTGGGGTGCGCCGCAGTTCGGCTCCACCTTCTTCATGATCACCGGCTTCCACGGAACGCACGTGACGATCGGCGTCATCTTCCTCTTGATCATCGCGCGCAAGGTCTGGCGCGGCGACTTCGAAACCGGCAAGCGCGGCTTTTTCACCAGCCGCAAGGGGCAATACGAGATCGTCGAAATCACCGGCCTTTACTGGCACTTCGTGGACCTCGTCTGGGTCTTCATCTTCGCATTCTTCTATCTCTGGTGAGGAACAGCCATGACTGACGCACCGGCACATATCGCGGTCAAAGAGCACCAACAGCACCCGATCGGTCTCTATCTGCTGGTCTGGGGCCTACTTTTCGTGCTCAGCACCTTCTCTTACCTGGTCGATTACGTCGGCCTGCAGGGCTATCTCAGATGGTCGCTGATCCTCATCTTCATGATGCTCAAGGCGGGGCTCATCGTTGCCGTCTTCATGCATATGGCCTGGGAACGTCTGGCGTTGATCTACGCGATCCTGCTGCCGCCGCTTCTGGTACTGGTCTTCGTCGCGCTGATGGTATCGGAATCGCACTACGTGCTCTTCAGCCGCCTCACCTTCTTTGGTGCCGCGCCATGACCGGGAAGTTTGCACCGCTCAGAGCAACAGCAACTTCTTGAGGACGGAGAACACTTCCTTATAGGGAAGAATGGTGACGCCGGCAGCGGCGATCGGCAGGAGGGCAGCTGCCGCCACCGGCACGACTGCCGTGCGGCTCAACAGCATCGCCGACAGCTTGCGCGTCGTTTCAAACTGTTTCGTCGGGTCGGCGATGTCATCGGCCTGCTGCTGAACCTCGTCGGTGCTTGCCGCCACCACATTGGTGCCCAGTATCTTCCGCTCGTTTGAGCGGTGATAGCGGGTCGCCTGCGTCCCCAGCATCAACAGGCTGCGCTCCTTCAACTGTCCAAGCGGCTTCGAGAAAGCCGACAGCGGGTAGGCAAAGAGCGCCAGCACGATCACCAGCCAGCCGGTTGCGATCGTGCTGAAGGTGGTGGTTGTCAGGCTTTCCTGCAGCAGATGCTTGGCGATCGCAGCACCTATCGCGGCACTGATACCGAAGATGAAGAGAACATAGGCGTTGGGATAGCTCGCAAGAAAAGAGAGCCCGCCATTGCCGTCTGGATGCGTCGCGACAAGCCGAAGTTCCAGTCGAGCGATCCGGCGCAGAAGCTGCGCCCAGACGAGGTGTCGCCACAGCCCGCGCAGCAACAGGAACACGAACAGCGGCTGGCTGACGACGATCGTCCACCAGCCGGCCGCCGTGATCCGCCGCCCCTCCGCGGAGACGTCGACCGCCCAGGATGCGACACCCGACGTGCGCATGTTGAGGTAGGCAAAGATGGCGGCAAGAAGCGCCAAGCCAAGACAGACCGCCTCCGCTAGCCGCGAGTCGCGGCGGGCAAGCGCAACCGTCACGGCGTCGCCAAATGCCTGCACCGAGCCCGGCGCGACGATCGGCGCCTTCAGGAACTGCCCGAGCTTGATGTGCAATCCGCGCTCGACCTGCTGTTCGGCCAGCACAAACGCGCCGACGCCGATGGCAAACCGGCCCCAGACGCCCAGATCACCGAGATAGGAGCCTGGCGCGTCGACGGAAAGAAAGCTGCGCGGCAGCCCAAGCAGCAACGGCACCAACCAGGCAAGCGCTACGAACAACAGCGCGCGCCTTCCGGTCTTCAGCGCATGTTCGCGTAGTAACCCGAGCCGGCGTTGCAATTCGAAAAACGGCCCGCCATGCGCGGCGAGATACTCGCCCGGCGAAAGATCGCGGCGCGGCGATGTTGCCGTTCCCTGTTCGGCGCTCTTGCGAACCTTTTCTTCAATACTCAATGGCGCTCAATCCTCGGTGATGGTCCAGTTGTCGTTGGGATTGAACTGCTTGATATCGCGCGCCATCGCAGCGGTGTCCGCGCCGAGATCCGCCTGATAGACGATGCCGTTCCGGTTGACGACAAAGGTATGAACGCCGGTCTCACCGTATTTCACCGGCCAGGCCACCAGCCCAAACCCTGCGATCATGTTGCCGTTGATGACATAATCGTAGGAGCCGCCGGCGATGTTTCCGCCCTGCCGCGTCAGGATCTTGAAGCGGTAGCCATAATAGCCTTCGTCGGCCTTGGCCTTGTCCAATTGAGCCTGCGAAAGATCGCCTGCAGGGCTGTCACCATCCCCCTGCTCTGCCGGCCAGTAGAGGCCATCGGTCTTGCCTTCGCTCGAAATCAGCTTCTGGGCATATTCGAACACGCCATCGCCGTCGTGATCTTCTTGAGTGTATTCTTCCTGCGCGTCCACATAGGCTCGCGCCGTGTTGATCGCCTCAAGCTCATTCTCACCAACGCGGCGATTGATGATCTCTTCGATCCCGGCATAGGTGTCGAACGCCCACTTGCCGTCTTCCCCCTTGACGATCGGGAAGGGCAAGGGCCAGAGCTGATCGCCGATCTCGACAATCTTGTTTTCGCCCGCGTCGGTCAGGATCACCTTTTTGGCGGCACCCGCCTTGATCTGTTCGTAGGTGTTCATCACACCTTCGCCTGTTTTCAGCTTTTCGGCATCAAGGCCCAGCAGCGCGGCAAGTTTGCCGAAATCGCTCGAACTCATTGCATCCTTGAAGGCTGAAGCCGCCTTGTCCGAATCGTCGAAGGTGGGAGGATCGGTCTGCGAGATATAGTCTGCAAGTTCGGCCGGCTGGCTCTCTGCCGCCAACGTCGCTCCGGCGTAGCCCGACAGGCCGAGCAGCAGCAGCCCGACACCCGAACGGAAAATCATGCTCTGACGATGATACCTGGTCATGACCATACCCTCCTGTTTCTCGCGCTCAACCACGACGTCCGCCACCACCGCGTCCACCGCCACCACCATGGCGAGCCCCACCGCCGCCGCCGTGTCCAACGGACCGATGCGGCACGCCCCCCACTGCGGGCGCCGCCACCCATCGCCTGGCCGCCGCGCCGCGATTGCACTTGCGTCACCTTGCCCGGCCGCACTTCGCCCAGACCTGATGGCTTGCGCGGACGATTGTCGGCTTTTCCTGCCGGACGCGGCTTGCTCGCCGGTCGGTTGGCCTTGCCGCCGGAACCGCCGCCGGGTTTCGAGATGTTCCCGGGCCGCTGCGCCGCCGCGGATCCAGCGTTCGGCCTTGCATTAGCCGGCCGGTTCTTCGCACCATCGATCTTGTTGCTGCGAACATCCTTCAGATCCTTGAAGGAGCCCGTGTCTACCTTCTGGCGCAGGTTGGCACTCGCATCGCTTCTGGTGATCTTGGCCTTGTCGCGGATGTTGTTATTGCCGTTGGCTTCGATGCTGTTCTTCATGTTCGAACGGTCGAACTTGGCGAACTGGTCCTTGTCGATATTGATCTTGCTGCGGTCGACATTCTTCCAGTCGATGTCGTTGAACTTGACCTTGCCGTTGATATCGACGTTGTTGAAGCACTTGTTGCAGTCGACGTCGATGTCGCCATTGTAGCGCCCACCCCAAACACCCCAGTCGTCCCAATCGACCATCGCACCGAACACCGCGCCGGTGACCACACCGGCAAAGAACGTCGCCGTTGGATAGTAGTAGTTCGGATAGGGCTCGGGATAGTAGGACAACGGTTGGGGCGCATAGTTTGGCGCGTAGAGCATCTCCGGCTCGTATTGCGGCACATAGATCTTTTCCGGATTGGCCGCCTGAATGATGACGTTGTCGTTCTCCTGAACGACCTTCATCTTGTCGTCGGTCTTGAGCACGCCTGAAGCGACCGCCTTGTCGCGCAGCTGCTGAATGGCGATCAGCACATCCTTTTGCTGGTAGGCCATTGCATCGGAAAGGGACTGCGTCCAATCGATATCCTCGCTCATCATCTTGACGATATCGGGATAGTTCAGAAGTGAAATGACGCTGCCATCCCACGTGTCCTTGGGCTTCAGGTCCTTGTTCTTCTTGAGGTTATCAAGATAACGCTCAGCTTCGACGATCTGCAGCGGAAAGAGCGAAGCCGACGCGATGAGCGCGACCAGTTCGTCTGGATAAAGCGCGATGCGGGCGACAAGGATTTCGAGCTCTTCTTCGCTGAGCGGCTCCGGCGTGTCCGCGTCGGCCTGCTGGGCAGCCGAAGGATCGGTGGCCGCCTGCTCCTGCGCAAAGGCGCTAAAGTTGTAAGTGTAGGGCTCCGGTATCAACAAACACGCAGTCGCCAGGAAGCAGATCGATCGATGCAAACGGATGACACTCTTCACTGCCATTTCCCCTCCCCGTTCGGACGCACTGTTGCGTCACCTGTCTTGCCTGCTGGTGCGTGGGTTTCTATCTGCCTGTCTGCTGGTCTCATATGTTGGCAGCGCATCGGCCGCCGCAAGTGTTGGTTGACACTATTGCATACGCTCTCTCTTTTTCAATGCACAAATGATGACCACACGACGGTACACACCATAGGTTGTGCCAAGTTGGCGCAACGAGCCTGCCGCCCTACGCCCAAACGGCCGGGTCCTGCCCAATTGGATGTAGACGAATTGCAGGCTCTTCTTTTCCAGCATCTGGCTTCAGAATAGCGGTTTAATGCGGACCCATGTCCTGCGCGATATCGCAGGGCCTGGGCTGAACCGTGGATTGGAGAAACGGCAATGACGGAAAATCGTCCCTTGTCGGAAGCGGCGCCGAATGCGAACACCAATCAGAACACGGTCGCGACCGCTGCCGGCGGGCATCTCGCGTTGGTCCCCACCTGGCTTCCCCTCGATCTCGTTCCGGATCCGGACCACAATTCGGCCGGTGCCGGGGGTAATGGAACCAGCATCGGTACCCTCGACAGCAATACGCTCGCCGTTTTCATGCCCTCCAACGCTGCTATCACCGGCCCGCATTCGGCCGCGGATGCGCAGCAGGGCAATGACGCCCTGATCAACCAGCACGCCACCGAAATGGCCGGCATGGGAGGCGACGGCGGCAGCGGCAATCTTGCGGGCAGCGGCGGCGGCAATGCCGGCGGCGGTGGCCACGGCACCTTCATCGGCAGCCTGGTCAGCACGGATGTGGGGGTATTTGCCCCGGTGAATACCGCCGTTGCGGCAGGGCCGGGATCGACGGCGACGGCCAATCAGGCCAACAACGCGGCAATGCTGCAAGGCGCCACCCAGATCGGCGGCATCGGCGGATCGGGCGGCGACCACAACATTGCCGGCGGCGGCACATCCGCCAACCATGGGACATCCATCACCTTCACCGGCGACAACTTCGCCGGACACGGCGGTGACGGCACCTTCATCGGCAGCATGATCGATGTGAACGTGGCGGTGTTTTCGCCGATCAACATCGCCATCGGTGCGGCCGGCGGAGCCGCCTCGGCTCACCAGACCAACAACGCCATCTTCGATCAGGGCGGCGTGCAGATCGCCGGTATCGGCGGTGCCGGCGGTGGCTTCAACCTGTCGTCCGACACGATCTTCACCGGCGACCAGATGGCTGGCGGTGGTGGGTCCGGTTACTCGAACGGCAGCATGGTCGATGTCAGCATTGGTTATTTCCACCCGATCAACATTGCGGTACCGGCCGGTGGCACGGCCGATGCCCAGCAGCTTGATCACGTGCTCTTCGACCAGCACGCGCTACAGATGGCTGGCGTCGGTGGTCTTGGCGGTGAGGGCAATCTGTCGGATGCCCATTCGGCGCTCGTGGACGATATCCTCAGCCTTGTCGATGGAATCTGAAGTCGGACAGCTCGCACAGTCCGTTTCGAACCTGACCCGGCACGAATGTCAAAACGCACCCGCAGTCGGGTGCGTTTGTCTGTCGCCGATACCACGCACTCCCGCATGGCAAGCCAGCGCCCCATACCCCGCCCAAAGGGACGTCACCGAATATCCAGCTAGTTCGCACGCTCGATAGCGCTCACCATTCAATCGCGGTTACCCCGTCTGCCAAACGGTATCGCTGGCACCGAACCGCTTAAGAGAACACGGGGGTCACGATACTTAGAGGAGCAACGCTATGCCTATTCCGCAAGCATCTGACACGATCAACCTCACCGACTCCAATGCTGGCGATGCAAGCGCCGGCAACGGCGGCGACGGCTTCAACTATGGTGATATTCACTACAATCCGGTCGCCTATGTCGCCAATTCACAAACGGTAGAAGGTGCCTACACCAAGCTCTACAACGGCGATCATGTCTGGCAGGACGCCGGATGGGGAACCGGTGACGGCGGCGACGGTGGACTTGCCCAGGCACGGGACGGCCTGTTGGCCGTGCTGACCAACAACGGCTCGGGCGGCGCCGGCGGCGACGCCTATTCCAATGGCGATCAAGGCAACACCAGCGGTGGCAATGTTGCAGCGGTTGCTGCAGACACAACGGCAACGCAGAACACCCAGTTCCTGGCCGACCAGCATGCAACCATTCTCGCCGGCGTCGGCGGCAATGGCGGCAATGGCAACCTTGCACAGGGCGGCGATATCTCCTCGGCCTTGGTTCACACCAATCCGTTCACGGAAACCAACACGTCAACGGACATAGACACCACGACCGAAACCACATCGGTCTCGAACGCGCTCGACCATTTCATCAACGCATTCGGATCGATCGACCTCAACGACATCGGTTCGTGAATTTTTCATGAGGATCGCCGGTTTCGGCCGACGATCCTCATCCTTGCATGCGTCTTGCCAAGCCCTTGCCTTGTCAGAATCGATTGCACCGAGATCTGATAATGACAGCCAATTCGACACCCACGCCGCGCGAACCAACGCATCTGGTCATGGCCCTCAGGGCCTGCGCCAGCGCCTTTGGCCTGGTCTTCCTCTATAGCTGCGGCTACAATCTCTTTCTGCTCACCCCCTCCATCTATCTGCTGCAGATCTACGATCGCGTGCTGTCGAGCCGCAGCGCCGATACGCTGGTGATGCTGACGCTGATCGTTGCGGTCGCCGTGGTGGTCGGATCGCTCCTGGATATCGTTCGCCGCGCCGCCCTGTCGCGCATCGGCAGTTGGCTTGATCACCGGTTGCGCCCGGTGGTTCTCACGGCCTCCTTCGAATATGGCGCCCGTACCAGCACCGCAGTTGCGACCGATTGCTACAAGGACCTGTCGACGCTCAGGCAGTTTCTGGATTCGCCGGCAAGTTCGCTGCTCTTCGACGTTCCCTGGGCGCCCGTGTTCCTGCTGCTGCTGTTTCTCGTCCATCCGCTGCTCGGAGTGATCGGCGTGCTGAGCGCCGTCTCGCTGCTGCTCCTGGCCGTCCTCACCGAACTGGCGACCCGACGTCCGCTCACCCACGCCAACCGCGCCCTTGCGCGCAGCTACGTGCGCTTTGCGACCGCGCTCAAATACATCCAGGTTATCCGTGCGATGGGCATGCAGGACGGCGCCGCGCAGATCGTCTACCGCGACGCCGAAGCGGCCAGGAAGGCACAGGATGCCGCGATGCAGCGCACCGAGATCATTCTTGGCCTGTCAAAATCCGTGCGTACGCTCACGCAGATCCTGATGATGGGTGCTGCCACCTGGCTGGTGCTCGAGGAAAACAGCAGTCCGGGCATCATCTTCGTTGCCAGCCTGCTGCTCGGCCGCGGCCTTGCCCCGGTCGAAGGGGCGATCGGTGCCTGGCGCTCCTTTGCTTTTGCCCGCAGCGCCTTCGAACGGCTCAATCAGATGCTGATTGCGGTCGCCGCTGACAGCGACGCGCGCATGGTTCCCGTGCCGGAACCGAGCGGCCTTATCCTCGACAGTGTCGGCTACACCCTGCCCTATGCCGATCGCCAGATATTGCGGGGCGTAACCCTGCGCCTGGCGCCGGGCGACTGCGTCGCCCTGATCGGACCATCGGGATCGGGAAAGTCGACGCTCGGCCGGATCATGGCAGGCGTCGAGCCGGCCACGAGCGGATGTGCACTTCTCGGCGGCGTCGATATCTCCGCCCTGCGGCTTTGCGCGGGCACACGCCATGTCGGTTACCTGCCGCAGGACATCGAGCTCTTCGGCGGCGCCGTCAAGGATGTCATTGGCCGGCTGGACGGATCCAACCCCGGCAAGGCGATCGAGGCGGCCAAGCTCGTCGGCTTGCATGAAACGATCATGCGACTGCCCAAGGGCTACGACACCGATATCGGCGAAGGCGGCGGCCTGCTCCTGCGGGCGCAGCGCCAGCAGCTTGGTTTGGCACGCGCCGCCTACGGCAATCCGTCGCTGGTGGTGCTCGATGATCCCAATTCGAGCCTCGACTACGACGGCGAGCGCAAGCTGTTCACCGCCATATCGCGGATGAGGTCGCGCGGCATGATCGTCGTCGTCATCACCCATCGCATGGGAATTCTGCCTGTCACCAACAAGATCGCCATCCTGCGCAACGGCACGGTCGACGCCTTCGGCGACAGCGAACAGATTTTTGAAACTCATCTTCAACCGCCGGCGCGGACCGGAACATAGGAGGGGGATCGCACAATGCTCCCCGCACAGATCGACCGGCCTCCATCACGATCCGCTGTTGCAAGCAGCGCGGCCAATCATCTGGCAAAGGCGCAAGGTCAAATCGGCAAATTGCTTACCTATGCGCCGACCGACGGCCTCGTGCCGATCGAACTCGCCGCCGCCTCGCCGATGTCGCGGCTTCGCTCCGTCGCCAGGACCGGCAATCTGCTCATCGGCTTTTTCGTCGTCGGCCTCGGCACCTGGTCGGCATTGGCACCGCTTACCAGCGCGGCAGTCGCCTCGGGGGTCGTCGAACCGGAATCCAGCCGCAAAACCATCCAACATCTCGAAGGCGGCATCATCAGGCAGATCCGCATCAAGAACGGAGATACCGTTACCTCCGGCCAGATCCTGATCGACCTGGACGACACCAAATTCCGCTCGGAGCGGGACAGCCTGAAGGGGCAGCTCTGGGATGCGGAGGCAAGGCATGCGCGTTTGCTTGCCGAGCAGGACGATGCCGACAGCATAACCTACCCGCCCGAAATGCTGGCCGCCATGGTCGACAATCCCGCGATCAACGCGATCGTCACCGGTCAGCAGCGGATTTTCGAAACCCGCCGCCAGGTCATGCGCGCCGAAATTGCGATCACTGAAGAAAAGATGAAACAGGTGCAGCAGGAGGTCGCCGGTCTCACCGCACAGAAGGCGGCTCTGAGCGAACGTGTCGAAATCTCCAGACAGGAGTTGGAGAGCGTCACGACGTTGACCAAGAAGGGGCTGGAAAAGAAGAGCCGTGTCCTCAATCTGCAACGGGAAAAGGCCGATATCAGCGGGCGGGTCGGCGAAAGCGCCGCCCAGATCTCCCGTGCCTATCAAGTGATCAGCGAAGCCCAGGCCTATCTCGTCAAGCTTCGAAGCGATCGCCTGAACGAGGTGGCGCAAACCATGCGCGAAACGGAAACGCAGATCCTGCAACTGAGCGAAAGGCTGCGTGCGATCGACGACCAGCTTGCGCGAACTGCGATCAGGGCGCCTGAGGACGGCGTGATCATGGACTTGCGGGTCCATACAACCGGCGGCGTTATCGGCGCCGGTGAACCGCTTGTCGATCTCGTTCCACGCAAAGGCCGCCTGATCGTCACCGCCCGCGTCCGGCCAGAGGACATCAATCTCGTGCATCCCGGCCTCACGGCGCAGGTGCATCTGCTCCCCTACAACCAGCGTCGGGTCCCGCTGCTGAAAGGTCAGGTCGAATATGTCTCGGCGGACCGTCTGGTCGACAAGCAGACCGGCCAATCCTACTACGCCGCGACGATCCATGTCGTTGATGAACGATTGGCCACGATGAGCGAGGTCGAGTTGGTCGCGGGCATGCCGGCCCAAACCCTGATCGAAACGGGTACGAACAGCGTGGCGCTCTATGCATTGAGACCACTGCTTGACAGTTTCAACAGAGCATTTCGTGAGGACTGACACAGCCTTGGCCGGTGGCTCCGTGCACGGTGCAAATGAAGGTGCGGCTCCGTTGTTGCCGACGCACCCCACTCTTGGCTCGCGGGCACCCCTGATCCGGCCGAAGGATACGATAATGGGCAAACGAAAATTCGACGACGACGAAATCATGGGTATTCTGAGGGAACATCGGACCGGCGCGACGGTAGCGGAAGTTTGCCACCGCCATGGCATCAGCGAGCCGACCTTCTACCGCTGGCAATCCTCACAGCTTCGAACCGTCGGCTTCGACGTTGGGCGCATACGCGCGCTGGAGCTGGAAAACCAGAAGCTGAAAAAACTGCTGGCCGAAGCCATGTTGACGGCCGCGACACTGAGCGAGATGCTAGCGAAAGCCTCGAAATAACGATAGCGACTATGGTATCGCCAATCCGTTGCGCGGCGATGCCCTGCCGCCCAGTCGGGCAACGACCTCCGTGCGGTTCTGAACCTGCAGCTTCCGCATGATGTGCTGGAGGTGCATCTTCACGGTATGCCCCGAGAGGTTCAGCTTGCCGGCGATAACCTTGTTGGACGAGCCGCATTGCAACTCAGCCAGAACATCGGTTTCCCGCGGCGTGAAGTCGGCATGAAGGAGATCGTCGCGGCGCGGCCGCCTGGCGGGGTCAGCCTCTTCAGGCCTCAAATGCAGCGCTGTCCCATCGCCAAAGGTCCCCAGCGGATGCGGACAGAACACACCGCCCGCCAGCACCAACCTGAGGCCCGCAAGAGCGATTTCGATTGGCAGCGACGTTGTGAAGAAGCCGCGGATGCCCATCTGCAGCGCCTGCGTTGCCATCGAGATATCGTCCGTATCCGACAGCAAGGCGATCGGCGCATCGGAGAAACGCTCGGAGATGGCCGCAAGATCGGAACGCAGACTGCTGCTTCCGACGTCCCTCCCCGCCAGATCCAGCGTAATCAGACGGATGTCCATACCGAGTGCCCTGTCCAGGCTCGCGGTCGAGATCATGTCGATGAAGGTCCACCCCGCCAGTTCGCGCTCCAGCAGCGTGACAATGGCAGTGCGGGCGAGAGTATGCGGTTCGACGACGATACCGGTGGGTGCATTGCGCCCTTTGCGGCGCAGCGTTCCTGAACTGATGGACACGAGCCGACCCCCAGGATGTTTGCAACCTCTAAGGTCAGCATACTATGCCCGAACATGCATCATGTCATGAGAAAATGGGGATTAATCCGATCGGACCAGTCCCGGCAAACCGTTGACAACATACGGTTTTTTTAAGCGCACTCACTGGCGTTGGGCGCTGTAACATATCTTGAGTAGTAAAATACACCCAGTTCGTTGCGACGATGATCGAAAGCCTATCATCGCAGCGGTCACAATTTTGCAACCGAGTTCGGCGAGATACCGCTCTCGTTTTGTCAAAATGGACGCTGAACCGGTTGCCGTTCCGGCGATACCTTCCGCCTGATCATCGCTTTGGAGTTGGTCCCAGAACGCCAAAAAGCCCGCCGGATTTACCTGGCGGGCTTTTTTTTTTGATTTGGTTGCGGGGGCAGGATTTGAACCTGCGGCCTTCAGGTTATGAGCCTGACGAGCTACCGGGCTGCTCCACCCCGCGCCATCTCGGTAAACCGCTATGCGGTTTATCCGGTGCGTAAACC
>NZ_MOAI01000023.1:0-118647 GCF_001976035.1 Ensifer sp. 1H6
AGCGCCGTCCGCAGCGTTTCCTCGGCCTTGGCCGGACCGACCGAGACGACCACGACCTCGTCGGCCTTGCCGGCTTCCTTCAGCCGCAGCGCCTCTTCCACCGAGATCTCGTCGAACGGGTTCATCGCCATCTTCACGTTGGCAAGCTCGACACCCGAGCCGTCAGCCTTCACCCGGATCTTGACGTTGTAGTCAACCACCCGCTTAACCGTCACAAGTATTTTCATGGCCAACCCTTTCCGGCAATTTTCGTTGTCTGCTGACGGTGGTTACATCCGCCCGCGCTTAGCTTCGGGATCATAGGGCGATTCCGCGATGACGCGGGCCTTGCGCCGCTCGCCGAGGATCGGGACTTCGAGCTCCGTCCCCGGAACGCCAAGCTCGACCGGCAGTAATGCGAAGGCGACGTCGTGGCCGAGCGTGTAGGCATAACCGCCCGAGGTGATGCGCCCGACCAGCTTGCCCTGGTGGTAGACGCCCTCATAAATCAGCGAGCTTGCGCCATCGGTGTCGATCGCGATGGTGAAGGAACGACGGGCAATGCCCTCTTCCTTTGCCTTTGCCAGAGCGTCGCGGCCGATGAACTCGCCCTTGTCGAGGCGCACGAAGCGATCGAGGCTGCTTTCCCAGGCGCTGAGTTCCGGGTTCATGTCGCGATACATCGCCCGGTAGGACTTTTCGAGACGCAGCGATTCCAGCGCCTGCAGTCCGATCAGCCTCAGGCCATGGGCCTTACCGGCGGCTAGCAGCGCATCGAGCAGGTGTCGCTGGTAGCAGAGCGGATGATAGAGTTCCCAGCCGAGTTCGCCCTCGTAGTTGACGCGCAGCAGGCGGACGTCGCTGGCGAGCCCCACCGTGCCCGATTGCACCCCGAACCATGGGAACGCCTCGTTGGAGAGATCGATCTCGGTCAGCGATTGCAGCACGTCGCGCGCCTTCGGGCCAACGATGGTGAAGCAGCCGCGATCGTTGGTGACATTGCGAAGCTGGACGCTGCCATCCCTAGGCAGAAGCTTCGACAGATCGTCGAAATTCCAGCGCTCGGCTCGCGGCGTCGAAATCAGGTAGAACGAGCCGTCTTTCAGCCGGGCGACGACATATTCCGCCTGGACACCACCCTTCGGGGTCAGATGATGGCTGAGGTTGACGCGGCCGGTCTTCGGCAAACGGTTGGCAAGGATGCCGTCAAGCCAGGCTTCGGCGCCGGGGCCACTCACTTCGAACTTCGTCATCGGCGTCATTTCGACGAGGCCGACGGCATTTCTGACGGCGTGAACCTCCTCGCCGACATATTTGCCCTTCTCGGTCCAGCGCCAGCTGTACTGATCCTTGGCTTCTACGCCCTCAGGCGCGAACCAGTTCGGCATTTCCCAGCCGTTGAGTACACTCCAGACGGCGCCCTTCTCGGTCAACCGATCATAGGACGGTGCAGTCTTCTGCGGCCGGGCGGCCGGCATGTCCTGACCGGGATAGTGCTGTTCGGCATGGGTGCCCCAGGCTTCGCGCACCTTTTCGCGCGTCCAATTCTTGTTGGCGTAGTCGCCGAAGCGGCGCGGGTCGAGCTCGGAGGTATCGAGGCTGTTGCCGCCTTCGACGATACGCTCGGAGAGATAGTAACCGATCGCGCCACCCCAGAGGATGCCGCCGGGCACGCCTTCGGCGATCCAGACATTGTCGAGCCCCCAGGCCGGCCCCACCAGCGGCAGTTCGTCGGCAGTCATTTGGAAGGGACCGCGGACATTGGCCTTGATGCCGACGCGACCGAGCGCCGGCACGAGGTCCATTGCCCGCTCCCAGTTCCAGGCGACCGAATCGAAATCCTCTTCCAGCAGGTCGGCGCCGAACCATTCCGGCACGCCGTTTTCGGCAAACAGCTTCAGATGCTCTGTCTTCTCGTAGGGACCGAACATCAGGCCGTCGCCCTCCTCGCGCAGGTAGCCCTCGAACCCCTCGTCGCGCAGGATCGGCATCTCCGGCAGGCCCTGGCGCTTGCGCTCGATCACTTCAGGGACGGCATCGGTGATCCAGTATTGGTGGACGATCGGGATCGCTGGGATTTCGAGTCCGAGCATCGCGCCGGTCTGGCGCGCATAGTTGCCCGTCGCCGAAATGATATGTTCGCAGATGATCTCGCCCTGGTTGGTCTTGATCTTCCATTCGCCGCTCGGCATGCGCTCGAAGCCGCGCACCTCCGTGTTGAGATAGATCTTGGCGCCGCGATCGCGCGCGCCCTTGGCCATCGCCTGGGTGACGTCGGCCGGCGCGATGTGACCGTCATCAGGATGATAGAGCGCGCCGAGCATCTCCTTGTTGTTCTCAAGCAGCGGCCAGAGTTCGCGGGCTTCCGCCGGTGAGACGAGTTCGGCGCGAATGCCCTGAACCTCGGCAACGCTCATGTAGCTCTTGTACTCGTCGAAACGGTCGCGGGTATTGGCGATGCGCAACTGGCCGCATTTGTGCCAACCGACATGCTGGCCGGTTTCGGCTTCGAGGCCCTCGTAGATCTCGATGGTCTTGGCGATCATGCGGCCGATATTGATGCTGCGGGCATAGGACGGAATGAGGCCGGCGGCGTGCCAGGTCGAGCCGGCTGTCAGCTGCGTGCGTTCGAGCAGCGCGACATCGGTCCAGCCGCGCTTCGTCAGACCGTAGAGAATGGCTGCGCCGACGCAACCGCCACCGATGACCACAGCCCGTGCATGAGTTTGCATAAAGAGGTTCCCTTATGTGGAATTTTCAGCAACTTACAAACGGCTGGCACGCTTGTAATCTTGCTAAAAATTGTCCGGGGGCATAACCTCAGTTTATGCATAGACTCCGCTCGCTCGTCCCCTCCGCCAACTATCTCTTCGTCTTTGAGGCCGCCGCCCGGCGGCAGAGCTTTACCGGTGCTGCGGAAGAGCTGAATGTCAGCCAGCCGGCCGTCAGCAAGACGATCCGACTCCTGGAAGAGGCGACCGGCCTGAAACTCTTCCGCCGCGAACACGCCCGGCTGGAACTGACGGCCGAGGGCAAACGGCTCTACAAGGAAACCCAGGAAGCGTTCGACCATCTGCACATGGTGATCTCGTCGCTGAGGCAAAAGCACTCGCGTGATATCGTGCGCGTCTCGTTCTCCGCATCCTTCGTGCAATTGTGGCTTCTTCCCAGGCTGAAGGCCTTCAAGGCGCAGCATCCTGATATCGCCTTGCGCATTGCCGAAAGCAGCCGCGACGACCAGGACCTCTTGGAGGAGGATATCGATCTTTCTGCCCGGCTCGGGACCGGCAAATGGCCGGGTATTCACGCCTGGCATTTCGTCACCGAGGAAGTCTGGCCGGTGTGCAGCCCCGCCTATCTGAGAGAGCATGGGCCGATCGAAACCCCAGCCGACCTGCTCAACCACACGCTGCTGCATTTCGAGGAGCGACATCGCTCACGCGTCGGTTGGCGGGAATATCTCGAGCGCAATGAAGTCTCGGCCGCCAAGCTGACGCAGGATTTCGTCTTCACCGATGCACTCAATTCGATCGAGGCAGCCGTGCACGGGCAAGGCGTCGCGCTCGGCTGGAAGCATCTGGTGCACGACCACCTGAAGGCGGGCAAGCTCGTCTGCCCGATCCGGGCGAGCTATCACTCTGGCCAGAGCATCCATATCGTCATGCCTTCCCAGCGCCCGCCGAAGCGGGGCACCGAGATCTTTCGCGACTGGCTGATGGAGCAGAATGCCGACGCCGACATTTTCGCCGACGAGGTTGGTTAGAACCGCTCGCCGACGAAGTGGGCGACCTGGGCTCCTGCCTCGTAATAGACTTCCTTCAGACGCCGCATCGGCGGATCGCTCGGGTCGCTGAGCGGCAGCGGCAGCTCCGCCTCGGTGATCTCGCCCAGGATGTGACGCGCCAGCACCCGGCCGAACACCGTTCCCGGCGCGATGCCACGACCGTTATAGCCGGAAAAGCCGACGACATTCGGCGCGAAGCGGTGGAACCGTGGCAATGCATTGGTGGTCATGCCGATCTGGCCGTACCATTCGCACTCGAAATCGACCTTGCCCAATTGCGGGAAAAGCCGGGCAAGCGAGCGGCGGGCCCAGGCCTTGTGGACGGCCGCACCGCCGTTGCGCAAGGCACCGACGCTGCCGAACACCAGCCTGCCCGCCTTGTCCATGCGGAAGGACGAAAGGATTTCCTTGGTGTCCCAAACGCCTTCGCGGTTGGGCAGAATACTCGAGAGCAAGTCGGGTGCGAGCGGCCGCGTCGCAAGATTGAAATAGGGCAGATACACCTGCTCGGTCCGCACCCGTTCCCATGGGCCGGTGCTATAGGCATCAGTCGCGACGATGATCCAGTCCGCCGTCACGGACGCCCTGTCGGTCACCACCTTCCAGCCACTGCCGATCCGCTCCGTCGAGACGACCCGGCTCGAAGTGTGCAGGACAACGCCGGCGCGCTGGGCCGCATGCGCCAGGCCGCGCACATAGGCGAGCGGCTGCAAGGTGCCCGCCCGTCTGTCGAGCAGGGCGCCGGCATAGGCGGTCGTGCCGATCCTTGCGGCGGTCTCGGCCGCATCGAGAAGTTCGACCGGCGCGCCGCGCTTTTGCCATTGCGACGCACGGTCCTTGATCTCCCTCAGGCCGGCATCGCCGACGGCACAGTGCAGCGTGCCGTTGCGTTCGAGTTCGCAGGCGATCGCGTGCTTGTCGATCAGGTCGATCACGACGCGCGGCCCGTTGCCGAGCAGATCCAGCAGCCGCTCTCCATGCACATCGCCGAGCTCGCCTGGTAGATCGTCAGGCATCACCCACATGCCGGCATTGATCAGACCGACATTTCGGCCCGCACCGCCAAAGCCGATCTCCGCCCCCTCGAGCAGGATGACGCTGCGGCCGGCTTCCGCCAGATGCAGGGCAGCCGAAATGCCGGTGAAGCCGCCGCCGACGACGACCACATCGGCGAATGCGTCAGCGGCAAGCGGGCCGGTGACCGGCGGCGGCGGGGCGGTCTTTTCCCAAAGCCCATGGGAGCGGGGATCATTCAGCATCGTTCAGGTCCTTCGTGCGGGGGTGTCGCTCGTCTTTTCCCGCAACTTCCATCAATCATGACAATGATAACGCCGCCATCACTGTGTAAAGACCACCGTCCTGTGGCCGTTGAGCATGACGCGGTTTTCCAGGTGCATCTTCACCGCCCGGGCGAGAACCCGGCTTTCGATATCGCGGCCGGTGGCGACAAAATCCTCGGCACTCATCGAATGGCTGACCCGCTCCGTCTCCTGCTCGATGATCGGGCCCTCGTCGAGGTCGGGCGTGACATAATGCGCGGTCGCCCCGATCAGCTTGACGCCGCGCGCATGGGCCTGGTGATAGGGCTTGGCGCCCTTGAAGGACGGCAGGAACGAATGGTGGATATTGATGATCCTGCCGTAGAGCCGGTTCGACAGGTTGTCCGTAAGGACCTGCATGTAGCGGGCGAGGATAACGAGGTCGGCCTCCGTCTCACGCGCCAGATCGATCAGCCGCTGCTCCTGTTCGGCCTTGTTGTCCTTCGTCACTTTCCAGTGGTGATAGGGGATACCTCCGAGCTCGGAGGTCCTTGCGCTGTCGTCATGATTGGAGACGATGGCGACCACCTCGGCATTCAGCCAGCCGACGCGGATCTGGTAGAGCAGATGCAGCATCGCATGATCGAACCTCGAGACCATCACGATGATCTTCGGCCGCCGTGTCGCGTCGGCAACCGTGGCCCTCATGCCGAAGCGATCGATCGCCGGTTTCAGCGCCCGCTCGACACCGTCTCGCGACATGCCCAACGGACCGGTAAAGGCAATGCGCATGAAGAAGCAGTTGGTCTCGACGTCGCGGAACTGATTGCTTTCGACGATGTTGCCGCCGATCGCCGCAAGCTCGGTCGTCACCGCGGCAACGATGCCGGGCTGGTCGTCGCAGGCGAGCGTCAGGACGAATGAGGCAGCGGTGCCTGTTGATGTCAGGTTTGCGGGCATCAAGGTCATGCCTCTTTCCTTTCGTGATAACGGTGGCCGGAATGGCGCGCCGTTGCGGCTCAGCTCTTGGATTTCGACTGGCCAAAGACGTAGTCGGTGACCCTGGGCAGAAAGGTCTCGCTGTAATACCCGCGCGGCTTGTCGCCGACCGCGACGCCGGCATTGAGAATGCCGGCCTGGTAATCGTCGGCAAACAGCGAATAAGGGTAGACGGGTTCAACCGCACTTGCCGCCTGCAACTGCCGGCGCAACTCGACGGGAATCGAAAAATCCAGTGCAGCCAGATTGTCGTCGAGCTGCTCGATCCGGCTTGCGCCGATGATGGCAGCACCGACGCCGGGCTGCGTCACCACCCAGTTCAGGGCGATTTGCGCCATGCTGCGGCCGACCTCGCCGGCAACCGCTTCGAGCGCAGCGACAATGCGCCTATTGCGTTCGGTAAAGAGCCCGAGCCCGCTGCCGGAGGCGTCGAGCGAAAGCCGCCCTGCGGCCTGCTGGCCGGCCCGGTATTTGCCGGAGAGCAAGCCCATGGCGAGTGGACTCCAGGCGGTGATGCTGAGGCCAAGCGTCTGGGCGAGCGGCACGAATTCGTTCTCGATGCTGCGTTCGGCCAGCGAATACGGTAGCTGCAGGCAGATCGGCGGCGTCAGCGCATGCGCCTCCGCCCAGGTCTGGGCGCGTGCCGCATACCAGCCCGGCACGTCGGAAAGCCCGGCGTAGCGGATCTTGCCCGCGCGCACGAGATCGTCGAATGTCCGCATGACCTCTTCGGCCGGTGTGATCCGATCCCAGGTGTGCAGCAGATAGAGGTCGATGTAGTCCGTTTTCAGCCGCCGCAATGAGGCGTCGACGGCGCGCATCAGGTTCTTGCGGCCGTTGCCGCCGGCATTCGGATTGCCGGGCTCGACGTTGTTGGAAAACTTGGTGGAAATCACCATCCGGTCGCGTATGCCCGCCTCGGCGACGAACTTGCCGATCAGTTCCTCGCTGACGCCAGCCGCGTAAGAATCGGCCGTGTCGATGAAGTTACCGCCGATCTCGAGGTAACGGTTGAAGATCGCGCGCGCGGCATCCTCGTCCGATCCCCACGAACCGCCGATACCCCGAATGCCGCCATTGCCGAAGGTCATCGTTCCGAGCGCGAGCCGGCTGACCCGCAAGCCCGAGCGCCCGAGAAGGTAATAGTGGTCCATGGACATCAGTGGTTCCTGGTTTATCGCACGTGTTTGCCGCTGGCGCCGATCACATGTGGCCGTGGTGGCTCCGGCGGGCGACGCTTTGCTGGACGTGGTTGATCATGGTTATGAAGTCGAAGACCGGTCGACCGGTCGCCGTCTGCACCGCATGAGCATAGGGCGGCAGATCGCTGCATTCGAGCAGAATGGAGCGAACATCCGGGTTATCCTCGACGAGTTTGCGGGCAACCTCGGTCACTTCCCGCTCGATCTGAGCGCTGTCGAGCGTGCCTTTCTCCTCAAGAATGGCTTCGCGGAATTCCGTCTGCCCTTCCATGCCGGCAATCGCAAGAGGGATATGCCCTGGCACGTTGCTCGCCTCGAAGTGGCGCGGCGTCAGTCGGCTAGCATTGGCCGTGATGATGCCGACGCTGCCGCCGGCGGCCGCATGCATGAACGGGATCTGCATCAGGCTCGACAGAAACACCGGAATATCGACCGCGGCTGCAACCTCTTCCTGGAAATAGGCCATGAAACCACAGGCGCCGGTGATCGCCTTGACGCCGCGGTTCTGCAATTCGACGGCCGCTTCGATGAAGACGTCGCGAAGTGCGGGATCGCGCTGGTTGAGCAGCCGGTCGATCGAGGCGCCGCGCACCTCCTGGAAGCGGACCGGAAAGTCATAGGTGGTGGCGTTGCCGACATTGCCGGGCACGCAGGGGTACGCAGCATCGAGGATGAGGATGCCGATCTGCTCCCCGTACCACGACTGTGTCTTCCGCGTGACTGTGTAGACAGTCATCGTCTTGTCTCCGATATCAAATTGTTCGCTAACCGGCATACCTGCCGGGAGGGGGGACGGGAGCCTAGCGGCTCCCGCAACCTGTTGCGGCTGGCAACTATATTACTGGACCAGGCGCGGCGCGCCGGTCTCGGCCGCCGTACCGTCAAGGCCGTAGGATTTCAGGATGCCGACGATGGTGCCATCCGCATGCATCGCCTCGATCCCGGCATCCAGCGCGACACCCAGTTCCTTGGCGTTGAAGGAATAAGGGAACGCGGCCTGTGCGGCTTCCTTGGTCGCCCTCACCCGGTCGTCGGAGGCAGCGACCTTGACCTTGACGTCCTTGAGCGCACCGTTCTTTTCAGCGACGACGCCGGTCGAATAGCCGTCCACCGCCACGTCGATGCGGCCGGAGAACAGGTCCTGCTGCATGTTGACCGAATTCGGATAGAGCCTCAGCTTGGAACCGAGCATGGTCTTCAGGTCGGTGACCCAGAGATAGCCCTGCACTGTGCCGACCTGTTTGTCTTCAAGGTCGCCGACATCCGCGAAGCCGTTCTTGGAATAGATTGCCATCTGATCGGTGTAGAGCGGCGCCGAGAGGTTCATGACCTTGGCGCGCTCGGCCGTGCGGTACCAGTCGCCGGTGGCGATATCGGCCTGACCCGAAAGCACGTACTGGATGGCGGCGGCCGGATCGACGGCGACCGCCTTCACCTTCAGGCATTCGCGCTTGGCAAATTCCGCAGCGATATCGCCGTCGATGCCCTTCATGTTGCCGCTGTCGTCCAGGTAGGAATGCGGCACATAGGTTGTGACGGCAACCGTGAGCGTACCCTCTTCGATGGTGGCGAAGGTGTGTTTCGGGGTGCAATCCTGCGCAAGCGCCACCTGGCTCGATACGAGGAGGCCGGCGATGCCGGTCAGCAGAAGGCGGGTTTTGGTCGCAAATGTGGTCATGCCTGAATGCCCTTTCGTGGTGTTGGTTCAGCGTTGCGCGTAGGAGCCGGCGCGCTTTTCGACATGACTGACGAGGAGAGCGGCGGGGATGGAGATCGAGGCGTAGAGAACGCCGGCGGCTAGCAGCGCCGGGAAATAACGGAAGGTGTTCGAGCCGATTTCATAGGCGCGGCTGACGAGTTCCGGCAGCGCGATGGTGAAGCACAGCGACGTGCCCTGGAAGATCAGGATCGAGAAGGCGAGCAGCGCCGGAAGCGCGACGCGCAAGCCCTGCGGCAGCAGGACGTAGCGCAAGGCATCCAGTCGATTGAGACCAATTGCGACGGCCGCCTCGCGCTGGCCATGCGGGATCGACTGCAGGCTGGCGCGAATGATCTCGCTGGTATAGGCGCCGGTGTTCCAGGCAAGCGCGATGACGGCCGCGGTGAAGGACCCGAGCGTCAGGCCCGATGTCGGCAGGCCGAAATAGATGAACTGCAGCAGCACCAGCGCCGGCGCGCCGCGGCCGACCTCGACCAGGAACAGAGCCAGTATCTTTGTCAACCGGCTCTTGGCGAGCACGCCAAGTGCAAGCAGCAGCCCGAACGGAATGCCGATCAAGAGGCTGAGCACCGTGACCTGCAGGCTGATCGACAGACCCGACAGGAGATCGGGGAGCCAGGCGGAGAGTTCTTCGTAGCTCGGCAACATCAGCGGGCCACCTTTGCTTGCAGATAGCTGTCGGCGACGCGCGACAGCCAGGCGACCGGCAGGCTCAAAAGGATGTAGAACATGCCGACCAGAGCGAAGACTTCGAGACCGCGGAATGTCAGTTGCGACAGCTGGTTGCCCTGGAAGGCAAGTTCGCTGACGCCAATGGTCGAAGCCACGGCCGTCTCTTTCATCAGGCCGATCAGGTAGCTCGCCGCCGAAGGCAGAGCGACGCGGAAGGCCTGCGGGGCGACGACGTCGGTCAGCGTGGACCAGCGGCCAAGGTTCAGCGCCGACGACGCCTCCCATTGGCCGAAGTGTATCGAGGCCAGCGCGCCGCGGTAGATTTCCGCCATGTTGGCAGCCGCGATCAAGCCGAGCCCGGCCAGCGCCGCGTTGAACGGGCTGATCGGGAAGACGCTCATTCCCAGGCCGAAGAAGATGATGAACAGCCAGAGGATCGGCGGAATGCCGCGCACGATCTGGATGAGCACCATCGCCACGATCCGCAGCGGCAGGATGCGGCTCTGCCTGGCCGCCACCAGCGGCATCCCAAGCACGGCGCCGGCCAAGAACGCGCCGAGCGTCAGGGCGACCGTCCAGGGGAGCCCGCGCAATATGGCGAAGACGTCGGCCGTGCTCATCGGTCGTGCACCGCCCGAAGGAAGCGCTTGGTGCGCTCCTGCTGCGGATTGCGCATGACGTCTGCCGACGGCCCCTTCTCGATGATCTTGCCATCGGCCATGATCATCACCGTGTCGGAAACATTCTCGGCAAAGCTCATTTCGTGAGTGACAACGATCATCGTCATGCCGGTTTCTGCCAGTTCCCGCATGACAGCGAGGACTTCGAGGCCGAGTTCGGGATCGAGCGCAGAGGTCGGCTCGTCGAACAGCATCACTTCAGGGTCGAGTGCGAGCGCTCTCGCAATGGCGATGCGCTGCTGCTGGCCGCCGGAACAGCGGCCGGGATACTGTTGCGCCTTGTCGGCCAGGCCGACACGCTTCAGCAATTGCATCGACCGGTCGTCGGCGTTTCTGCGGCTGCGTCCGAGCACGCGCTCCTGCGCCAGGCTGACATTTCGCAACACCGTCATATGCGGAAAGAGGTTGAAGGACTGGAAGACCATGCCGACGCTGCGGCGCAGGGTCGAAAGTTCCGATCGCCCGGCGGGTGCGGCCGCGTTGAGCGAGATGTCGCCGATAGTGACATGGCCGCCATCCGGCGGCTCGAGATAGTTGATGCAGCGCAGCAGCGTGCTCTTGCCGGAGCCGCTCGGGCCGATGATCGCCAGCACCTCTCCGGGCATCACCTCAAGGTCAATGCCGTCGAGCACCGTGTGATTGCCGTAGTGTTTGCTCAACTTGTCGAGCTTGATAAGCGGCTTTCGCGCCCGGCCTTTTGCGGAAGGCATCCTTTTGGCGGCCAGAGCATCGTCTTCAGTCATTGTCGGTTTGCCACTCCCCAAGTGCAAGACAGCGCCATCCATGACGATTTCGCTCCACTGCAGGCACGGATCGACCCTGCGCCGGGCAGGCCGCGTCCTGTTCGCTGAATGTATTTTGATGTTTGTCGTGCGCCGCGGGGCGAACGACAGTCGTTCCCGTTCTTTTCTTGTGGATCACCATAACGATTCGACGTCTGGTCGGCAGACGACAAAAATTGCAGAGCCGCATAACCTGAGGTTATGCCATTGGTGGGAGCGTTACACTGTATTGCTTGGAAACCGATCGAACGCGTGAACTGCCAGGCGTTTGCGTGATGCGCAAAGCCATGCGAACGTCCTGCCGGTCAAACCAAAAATGGTTAATGCTGACGATCCGCGCTGTTGGCAAGATAACACTATTTTAACCACGACCGATGAGCAAAGCCTTCAGATCGCTAGATATCGCTATGCTTATTGAGTCGAACGAAAATTGCCTGCGTCGTCCGCAAGTGATAGAAAGAGCTACAGAATTGCAACCGAACAGAGAAGATTCTTGTGCTTGTACACCCGGTTCGACGCTCGGAGCTTCGGTGTCCAGCCGCACCATAGGCGAGCAGCATTGACCGCGACACTTTTCGCGATAGCTATGCATAAGGGTCGACTGAAATAGTACGACCATGTATTTCGAGCACGGCGTCTCGATCATATCAATGGTCACAGGCGGTCCAGTCAAAACCGCGACGGAAAGGGAAAGGCTAGAATGTCAGGTACTGACTCGACGTTGTCTGCTGCGTCTTCCGTGGACGATACCGTCCTTGGCAATACCGATGAGGTCATCTCGCTTTATGACGAGGCTCTTCATCTCGTCGGGGCCTCGGTCGCGCTTCAGCGAAGCTACGAGGTGGCTGAACTGGTCGATGCAACGCTCTGGCACGTCTACCCCGAATTGTTGGAGCCGGCCTCGAAGGCAATGGCAGAATCCGTTCTTGCCAATGGCGTTCCACGCAGCATCGAAATCATCGATGCGCCCAAACGATCACGGCGGACACTGCTCGTCTTTCGCGCCGGACATGGCATCGGCGTCATCGAGACGGACGGGGCATCGGTCCGGCGGGAAGCCGCGAGCCAGGGCGAAAACGAGCGTGCGCTGCTGCTTCACCAGGCGACGCACGATGCACTGACTGGTTTGCCCAACCGGCGTCAGTTCAGCGATGATCTGCGAAGCGTATTGCCGGCGGTTCATGAAAAGAAGCCGGCGCTGATGCAGATCGACCTCGACGACTTCAAACCGATCAACGATACGCTCGGACACGGTGCCGGCGATGCGGTACTGAGGATGGCAGCCGAACGCATCCGCAGCGTTCTGCGCGACGGGGAGGTCGCCTACCGGCTTGCCGGAGACGAATTCGCGATCATTCAGCGCGACGCCGATCAGCCTATGGAAGCCGAGCGGCTGGCCAATGCTGTGGTCAACGCCTTCAAGGAGCCTTTCACGGTCGACGGCATTTCGGCGTTCGTGGGTGCGAGCATTGGCATCGCCGTTGCCCCGCCCGATGGCAACGAGGGCGAACAGTTGATGAAGGCCGCCGACATCGCCCTTTATGCGGCCAAGAAGGAGGGCCGCGGCCGCGCCAAAACCTTCAGCCGTTCGATGCTGATCGTGCTGGAACAACGGGAAATGCTGCGCCGAAGCCTGCGCACCGCGCTTCAGGAAAACCAGTTCTCCCTCGAGTATCAGCCTCTGGTGAAGCCGCCTTTCACCATTGTCGGTTTCGAGGCGTTGGTGCGGTGGCGTCATCCTTTGGTGGGCATCATTCCGCCCAATGTCTTCGTGCCGATGGCCGAAGCCGATGGGCTGATGAGCGATATCGGCCAGTGGGTGCTTGAGCAGGCCTGCCGCGAAGCAACCAAATGGCCCTCGCATTTTACCGTAGCCGTCAACCTGTCTCCGGCGCAGTTCCTGCACGACGGCTTCACTGATCGCGTGTCGCAGACGCTGGATATGGTCGGATTGCGGGCGGACCGGCTCGAACTCGAAGTGACCGAATCGGTTCTGCTTGAGAAGACGACCAACAATCTCGACACGCTCAATACGCTGAACGTCCTCGGCATTCAGATCTCGCTCGACGATTTCGGTACCTACTATTCATCGCTGAGTTATCTCAAGAACTTCCCGTTCGACACGATCAAGATCGACCGCTATTTCATCAAGGATCTGGAGAACGACGAGAAGAGCCAGGTGATCGTGCGTTCGATAATCGCGCTCGCGCACGGGCTGGGAATGTCAGTGACCGCGGAAGGCGTCGAAACGCGGGCGCAGGCCCTATGGCTGGACCACGAAGGCTGCGATCGATTGCAGGGGTATTTCCTTGGTGTTCCGATGCCGCCCAATACAATCGACAGTTACTTGCGCCAATCGTCGACGATGGAAATATCATAACACGGCGAGGGGCTATGCTGTCGGGTCGGCCACCGGCGCAAGGGCCGCCTGGCCGCTCACCGGTTTGCGTGCCTGATAAATCAGCCTAGAAGTGCCTGCGGGCCGTGGCAAAGTTCCGCAGATGGAGGACAAAGCAAGCATGGACGTCGGTAACAGTGTTCCAGCTGAAGCGATTTTTGAGCCCCTGCTCCAGTTCGAAATGGAGATGGGAACATTTCTCTCGGAGTGGCAGCATTGCGACCATCTCTCCAGCTATCTGGCCCGGATGATCAGCCACAACAGGACCGATCCGGTAAGGCATTCGAACTTCTTCTCGTCGGCGCTCAACGAACTGCTTGAAGTTTCGTTCCGCAGCGGCGCCGCCAGCGGTCACATCGGTCTGGCGATCTACCGACATGGCCCGATCGAGCGGGTTCAAATCACGTTCCCATGCCCAGCCGAACAGGTCCCGTTCTACCGCGAGGCGGTGTCGAAGGTTGATCGCAGCGATGCACATGCCCGCTATCTCGATTCCATATCGACCGACATGGCGCCCAGTCGCGAGTCCATCCTACTTGATCTCGCCATCAATTTCGACGCGAGCATCCGCATTGAGGAAAGCACATTGCACGCTGTCACGCTGATCGTCGACCTGCCGCTGGAAGGGCTGGTGAGTTGAGCGTCGCGGGCCTTTCTCCCAGTTTCAAGGCGGCGTTCGACGCCAACAGCCAGGTGTTTTCGCTCGCCGGCGTCATCCGGCCGCGGTCGGTCGACGAGATCGCCGATAGCATCGCAATGCTCAAGCAGGCGATCGACGGCGTGCGCGGCGTACTCTACGTCGACGTGAAACGCCTGATCCAGATGAATAACACCGCATTCCATGCCTTCGTGCGGGTTGCCCTCGACGCCTGCCGTGCCCGCGCCGACTTGCGCGTGGTGATCGTAACGTCGAGCGTCGTCGGCTGGGCCACCAGAATGTTCGGCCATCTCAACGAGATCGAGCCGCAGATTACAGTCGAGGTGTACGATTCGACGTTCTATCCCGGACAGAGCTTCGTCGAAGACACCAGCTTCATCCCGATCCTGAGAACCCAGACGAAGATGACCTGGCGGCACGAGCGTTCGATCCTGCCTCGGCACGGGCTGCGGCCCGGCATTGCCATGGCCGACGTCTGCTGCGGCATCGGCGACTTTGCTGTTCTCGTCCAGAAGGAATTCCAGCCGGCAAGGATCGTCGCCCTCGACCACTCCAAGGCCAGTCTTGCCTATGCACGCGAAGTGGCGACCAACTTCGGCATCACCGATATCGAGTACACCTACGGCGATGCATCAGAAATGCTGCTCGAGGACAACCAGTTCGACTTCGTGAGTTGCCGGCATTCGCTGCAGATTTTCAACGAACGGGAGCTGCTCCTGAAGGAGCTCTACCGGATCTGCAAACCCGGCGGACGTGTCTACATCACCAATGAAAAAAACTCCCATTGCCTCGGCGAGCCCCGCGCTCAAAGCATCCAGTGGACCTACAACGAAGTTGCCAAACTGTTCAGTCATTTTGAAATGGACGTCGAACTCGGACCGAAAAGCCGCCGTTACCTTGCCGATGCAGGTTTCGACGACATCCTGGTCGAATCGTTCATGGTGACGAATCACGACGGCGATCCGCAGGACTTCGCCGACGTGATCGCCGCCTGGGAACACGTCTATGCCGGCGAAATGGCTGTCCGGCGCGGTGATCCGCCGGAGTTCATCCAACGCTTCCGGCAGGGGTTCAGGGATCACATCTTTGCCGCGCTGCACCCCAAGGGCTATGCCGGCTGGCCGATCTGGGTCGCATCGGGACGCAAGCCGACATGAAGGAGCCCAGTACCCCAAGCTCCCACCTCGGCTTGAGATCCTTCCGCGCCAAGTTCGTGCTCGTTGTCGGCGGCGCCGTGCTGTTCGACCTGATGGTGACCGGCGGCCTTGCCCTTTGGAACGTGCAGAGGCTGTCGCGGGATGCCGCGACGGAAGTCGGTCAGGGCCTGCAAAAGGCCAACCAAGACTATATGCGCTCCTACGCGGAATCGACCGCCGCCCGCGTCAACCTGCTTCTTGGCCAGGTTCATACCGATGTCGGAACGCTCGCAGGCGTTCTGCAGTCGCAGATCGATCGGCCGGTGCGCAAATCGCAAATCGGCGAGGCCCTTGCCCGCGGCGCACCCGGCGCCGTCACCGTCGTCTACGACGAGAAGGGCGGATGGGCTCAGAACCTGCCCGGCCCGCTCTCTGTGATCAGCGTCTGGGGATATCTTCTGGGGCCGGACCACCATCCGCTTCCTGACGTCCAGGCGGATATTGAGAACAGCGCGGTACTCGACCTCGTTGCGCCGAGCCTGCTGGAAAGCGGGCGCTCCAAACTGCAGATGTACTACATCGGCCCCAAGGAGCGGCCGATTTTCCGGACCGCGCCCTATACGGATCAGGCGCAAACCTTCGATCGGCTTTATCCCGGTCACAATCAGGCTGAATTCTGGACGTTCTTCTTCCCCGGCATCTATGAATCCTGGGAGCAATGGGCGAAGGATCCGAGCCTCAGGCCGGTGGCGAGCGATATTACCCAGACGGCGCCCTATACCGACGCGATCACCGGCAAGCTCATCGTCAGCTTCTTCCAACCGCTGTGGTCCCGCGATCGAAAGACGGTGGCAGGCGCCGCCGGCGCCGACATCACGCTCGACCAGCTGGCCGAGGTCGTGCAGAACGTCAAGGTCGCCGAAAGCGGTTTTGGCTTCCTGGCAATGTCCGACGGCAATGTGCTCGCCATCAACCCTGCCGGCGAAAAGACGATCGGGCTGCAGACCTCAAGCGATACCGGCACACAAGGTGTGACCGGTGCCGACCGCTCGCTGCGCAAGAGTGCTCAGCAGGCCATTGCGCAATTACCGCTCGGGCAGGACGGCGTGATCCAGCGCGTCATGCTCGACGAGGCCGGCGAGAAAGTGCCTTATCTCGTTCTCCTGAAGCAGCTGCTGCCGGAGAATTTCTGGATGTCCGGCCCGGTTCGCAAGGAGACGATGTCGCTCGGCATCGTGGTTCCCGAGCGGGAAATCTATGCGTCGCTGTTTGCCGCCCAGACAGGTATCTCGCAGGCGACCAACCGCATTCTCGCCTATCAGATCCTGGCGCTGCTTGCGTCCTTGCTCTTCGTGACGGCGGCGGTGTTCGGCATCTCCAAGCGCGTGACCGCCGGCATCAGTGCGCTTGCCGGCGCCGCCAAGCGCATCCAGGCGAAGGATTACTCGGTCCGGGTGCCTATCTCGACGCGCGACGAAGTGGGCGAAGCCGGCACGGCCTTCAACCGGATGGCCGAAGAGATCAGCTTCCACACCGAGAACCTCGAGCATCTCGTCGAAGAGCGCACCAAGCAGATCGAGGAGGCCAATCAGCAGATCTCCGCCCTGAATAAGCAGTTGCGCAGTGAGAACCTGCGCCTGGGCGCCGAGTTGGCGGTCGCCCGGCAAATCCAGATGATGGTGCTGCCGAAAGCCGGCGAGCTCGACGAGATCGCAGAACTCGAAATTGCCGCCTATATGCGTCCCGCCGACGAAGTGGGTGGCGACTATTACGATGTTCTGCGCGATGGCGCACGGTTGAAGATCGGCATCGGCGACGTGACCGGCCACGGCCTTGAAAGCGGCGTATTGATGCTGATGGTCCAATCTGTCGCTCGTGCCTTGCAGGAAGCCGGCGACATGGATCCCAATCAATTCCTGAACCGCCTGAACCGGGCGATCTACAAGAACATCGTGCGCACCAACACCGACAAGCACCTTTCCCTCGCATTCCTCGATTATGATGGTGGCCGCCTGACGCTTTCCGGGCAGCACGAGGAACTGATCGTCGTTCGCAACAGCAAAGAGGTGGAGCGCATCGATACGCTGGATCTGGGCCTGCCGATCGGTCTGGAGTCGGATATCTCGCGTTTCGTCGCCACGCGCGAGGTCGCATTTGCCCGCGGCGACATGATCATCCTGCACACAGATGGTGTGACCGAGGCAGAGAACGCGGCGGGCGAATTGTTCGGCATCGAGCGGCTTTGCGACAGTGCGCGGCAGTTCTACGGACGCAGCGCCGAAGATGCGAAATCAGGTATCATCGAAGACTTGATGGCGCATATCGGCAAGCAGAAAATACACGACGACATTACCCTCGTGGTCATGAGACACAGGTGAGCAGATGACGACTTTGTACGGACCGGCGGACCTGACCAGGGGTGCCAACGAAAGCGTGACGCGGCTGCGCCTCTATGACGGCCAGCTCAATCTGAGCTGGAAACATTGCGCCATCGCCTCGGATTTCGTCGCCGAGCTGATCGCCATGCGCTACCGCGCCTCGCGCAATGCCTACAAGGAAGTTCGCCACAATATCGGCTACCTGACAAACGAGCTGGTCGAAAACGCGGTCAAGTTCCGTGCCACCGGCGGCATCATGGTCGAGGCCTCGATCGACGACAGCAACTTCCGTGCCAAGGTGTCGAATTTCGTCGATGGTGAGACTGCAGCCCGCTTCCAGGATCTGCTTTCCGAGATCACGACAGGTGATCCGGGCGACCTTCTGATCGAACGCATCGAAGCCAACGCAATCGGCACAGGCAAGAGTGGATCTGGTCTTGGTCTATTAACACTGATGAGCGATTATGGCGTCCGTTTCGCTTGGGTTTTCGGACCCAACGGCGACGGAGGCGGCATCGCGCTCGAGACTTATGCCTCGATCCCCGTCCCCGATATCTCGAACTGACAAGCAGGTGAACATGGAAATCAAGGACGAGGACTACCGCATTTGGTCCGAGGGCAATGACATACACTTCGAGGGAACCATGCGGCTTCCCGGTACGGAAGCCTATGCCCCTATCTTCTCCCTTGCCATGGGCGTGCTTGAGGCCGAGCCCGATCGCATGACGATCGACCTGACGGAGTTGCAGTTCCTGAACTCGTCGGGGATCAACCTGCTCGCAAAACTGACGATCGAGGCGCGCAACCGTCCGAACGTGCAATTGACCGTGCGCGGAACCTCCGAGATCCCGTGGCAGTCGAAGTCCCTACCCAATCTCAAGAAGCTCCATCCCGGCATCGACCTCAGGCTGAACTGAGCCGCGATTTGCCAGCCTGTCTCTTGCACAGGCTGCCTGCGGTCATCCGGGCAAATGCCCGGCTTGACCTACTGCGGTTTCCTTAAATCCTATTCGATTTAAGGAAACATGCAGCAATTCAAAGTGCTACAGCGACCTTTACGCGTCTAGTAGGACGCGCGGCGCTGTAGGCGCCAACGCCTTTCTGCGCCGAAACCGGCCTTTCCCTTCACACATTTTCTTCGGCGTCGGCAACCGGAGCCGACGGAAAAGGTGGACTGACAACAATGTCCCCTTTTGGCCGGGACGTCGAATGGACATCGCGACGACGCTTGTCGGCGGACGGTTCACAAGATTTCGATTTTACTCCGATCCAGGCTGCCCCTAGGCTTCATCCGGTTCAAACAGCACCGGGAGGAAACGCCATGAAACGCAGGCTCGTACTTGTCGCGGCCGCTCTGGCCTGCTCTATCGTCGGGGCCCACGCCCAAGACACGACGATGAGTTTCTTCGTCACCAGTGCAAATCCGGGCAAGGGCGGCAATCTTGGCGGTCTTGCCGGTGCCGATGCCTATTGCAACACGCTGGCCACGACGAGCGGCTCGACCGGCAAGACCTGGAAGGCCTATCTTTCCACCGACGCGGAAAATGCCAAGGACCGTATCGGCGCAGGCCCCTGGTACAATGCCAAGGGCGAAAAGATCGCCGACGATGTCGCCTCTCTGCATAGCGACAAGAACAACCTTACGAAGCAAACCGCACTCAACGAGAAGGGCGAGGTCATCAACGGCCGCGGCGACACGCCGAACCGGCACGACATTCTGACCGGCTCCAAGGCGGACGGCACTGCCGCGCCGGAGACCTGCGGCAACTGGACCCTGGGCGGGACCGACGGCGCGGCCATTGTCGGCCACAGCGACCGAACCGGCCTCAACGATAGCGCCGAAGCCAAGTCCTGGAACGCCTCGCATGCGACCCGCGGTGGCTGCACCCAGGAGGCCTTCAAGGGAACGGGCGGCGACGGCCTCTTTTACTGCTTCGCTGCGAACTGACCACGGCAGCCCACAAAATGTGCCCGCTCTACAGTACCGCATGGAGCAACGCCGCATCTCAGCAGGTCGCTGCGTGTCTCCTCAGGCTTCGGCGGGTTGCCGCCGACTTTCACGTGACATGAGCGGACGTCTCGTGGCGGCCAACTTGCAAAACAGTTTCGAATCCGACCGGGTCTCGATTTCATGCTCGACACGCTATGAGAATGATTACGGCCGGTGCAAGACCAGCATACGCCTTCCCGCCGGGTGTTCAGCTTGTGCGTCGCTATGGGCGCGCAGAAGTTCATGTCCGAGGTAAAGTGTTTCAAAGACTGCATCGATTGCGACAAATGCATCGACATCCACACGTCGGACGAGGCATATAGGGCGTTGGCGCCAACCGGTAGAGTGGCCCGCCCTTCTATCACCGCGATCCGCATTTAAAGCCGTGGATCGGCGAAACCGTGATCAGCTCTGAACCGCCCCTATGATGTCGTATTCCACTACAATCGAGCGCTCCCCTTCCTTCCCGTCGGTTATCCGAATCCTTGTTCGCAACACAGGCCGGTGCTGATCAGATGACGACGATCCCCTCCGGCACGGACGCTTCCGACGCATCCGCCAGCTTCAATTCCCGCATCGTCGCACTCGTCGTCGCCATCGCCTTCTTCATGCAGATGCTCGACGGGACGATCGTCATTACCTCGTTGCCGCAGATGGCGGCTTCCTTCGGCGTCCAGCCCGTCGCCATGAGCATCGGCATCACCGTCTATATGCTGACGATGGCGGCCTTCATTCCGCTCTCCGGCTGGCTCGGCGATCGCTTCGGGGCGCGCAACGTCTTCCTCGTCGCGATCGCCATTTTTACCCTCGCGTCGCTCTTTTGTGGATTGTCGGGAAGCCTCGGCCAGTTCATCGCTGCACGCGCGGTGCAGGGCATCGGCGGCGCGTTGATGACGCCGGTCGGCCGGATCATCGTGTTGAAGAACGCCCGCAAGTCGGAGCTTGTCGGCGCGATCGCGCTCATCACCTGGCCGGCACTGATTGCCCCGGTCGTAGGCCCGCTTCTCGGCAGCGTCATCACTACTTACTTCAGCTGGCACTGGAATTTTCTGATCAACATCCCGATCGGACTGATCGGCCTGGCGCTGGTGCTGCGTTTCGTTCCGGATCAGCGCGAGGAAGCGACGCGCCGCCTCGACGCCAAGGGCTTCGTGTTGTCGTCGACCAGCCTCACACTGGTTCTGGCCGGGCTCGAAGCCTTCGTCCACGGCACAGCCAATGCATTGGCGATCGTCCTGCTGCTGGCAACAGGTGCTGCCATCGGGGTCTTGGCGACACGGCACTTCAAGTCAATCACCAATCCGCTGCTTAATCTCTCCGCCTTGAAGGTTCAGACCTTTGCTATGTCGACACTGTCGGCCGGCACCGCCTGCCGGGTCGCGATCAATGCGACGCCCTTTCTGATTCCGCTGCTCTTCCAGGTCGGCTTCGGCCTCGCTCCGATCCAGACCGGCATCTATGTGCTCGCCTACTTCGCCGGAAATCTCGCGATGAAAACGGCGACCACGCCGTTGCTGCGCCGTTTCGGCTTCCGCAGCATACTCGTCGGCAATGGCCTGCTCGCCTCACTGGCGATCGGCGCCTGCGCGATGCTTTCAACGGATACGCCACAACTGCTGACGCTTCTGCTGCTATTTGCTGCCGGGCTCTTCCGCTCGATGCAGTTTACCGCACTCAATACCCTTGGCTTTGCCGATATCAACGCGAGCCAGCGCAGCTCGGCGTCAACCCTGTCGAGCATGCTCCAGCAGGTGGCCATGCTTCTGGGCGTTGCGGTTGCCGCCGCCGTTCTCAATCTGTCGCAAGCCCTTCGCGGCGGCGAAACGGCAGCCCTTGCGGACTTCCGCTGGGCGTTTCTGGTGGTTGCGTCGATCGGCATCGTCTCGAGCTTGCGTTTTCTTGGCCTGCCTCGGGAGGCGGGCGCCGAGGTTTCCGGGCATACAACCCGACCTCGCACAACGTAGGCATTCGAACGGGCTAGCTCGCATGCCCGGGCAGCAGCGCTCTCATCTCAATCGCCGCCCGTCGGCTTCGCATTCAGTCGTCCAATCGCAGCCGGAAGCGGGCGGAAAAATCGCCCTCCCACCACATCGGGAAGTTCGTTCCCCACTTGTTGTTGTGGATGTTGAAACGAACGCCTTCGCTGAAGTCCGGCAATGTCTTGCAGAACGTCATAAAGTCCCAAGCCTCGGGCGCGACCAGGGGCGTGTCGAGCGGCTCGATCGACAACGAACCACCCGAAGCAAGATCGCCGCGAACGCCGGTGACCGCCTGAAGTTGCGCGCCGCCACCGGCAGCGGCGTTGCCGGATTTGTGCCAGAGCCCCATTTTTCGCAGGCTCCACGCGACATCGCCTGCTGGCATAAAGGAGAGAAAGCTCGCCTCCGGCATGCGGTTGGCGCTTTTTTCGTGCAAGGTCAGGTGAAGTTCGAGCGTGTCGTCTTCGCCTGAGAAGGCGAGAGCGACATGGCGCGGCGCGCCGTAACCGGCAACCGCCTGCTCAGGCATGGACAGGAGCAGGCCGGATGCGTCCGCTGCCTGAAAGGTCGGCGTAAAGACACGGGACAGAGCCGCGCCGGACCGGGCAAGACCCGGCTTGTCGTGATCGAGGATCGCCCATTCCTGGCGATGAGTCAGATAGGTGTCCATGTGCCTGTTGACGTCGGTAGCGTCATAGCTCTCGTAGCGATAGGCGATCAGCGGACCTGACCGGCCAGCCATGTACTTCCCGGACGGGGCAGTCAGCGAAAGAATGTCTCCGGTCGAAGGTTCGAGCTCGATCGACCAGCTGCCACAGGCGAGACTGGTCCGCCTGTCTCCTCTGGCTATCAGGGCCGGTACGGTCAATTCGGCCAAGGCGGCATCGGCTGCCGCTGCGTCCGGGCCGTCGAGCACTGAGCGAGCGTCATCAAGATAGGCGCGCTGTTCGCGCCAGGAGGCTTCCGTATAGGCAAAGCGGTGGTCGGTCTTGCGGGCGGCCTCAAAGTCGGGCCGAGACCAGGCCGTGTCGTCGCGCAGATAGGATTTGATATCGACGCCGCAGGTATGTTCGGCCGCCATCGTCAGCTTCTGCCCGAAAGCCAGGCGGCTGGCGGTCAGGCCTTCGGCTGCGAACCGGTCGTAAAGCCGTTGAAGCGCTAGGAAACGGGCGGTCTTTACCGGATCGGAGGCGCTGCCGTGGATCCAGCTGTCGCCAAGCTCGTGCTCGACGACGGGAAAAGCTTCCCGCGCATCCCAGATCAACGCGCCATAATCTTCGAGCGTTGCCGCGCGGACGGTCGCATCCGGCTGTTCGCGGCGCATGTCGCGATAGACCTCGGCGGTCTGCGGCACGCTTTGCGGACCGATATTGTCGCTTGTGTGGGCAAAGCTCAGGCCGTCGGCAAAACCTTCGGGGAAATAAGTCTCCCCATAGGATCGCTGATACATGACGACGATTTCTGCGCCGCCGGGCGCACGCCAGCGAAAGATGTCAGGTGTTTCAGGCGGCGGCGACGCGGTGTTGACGCCGAGATGCAGGAAGCGAATGCCGGCCTCGGCCAGCAGCGGCACCATGCCGAGCGTATGCCCCGGCACGTCCGTCATCTTGCCCGCAATCGTCTTCTTGCCGAACCTCCGATCGAGTTCCTGTGAATAGGAAAGGCCGGCGCGAAAGAGCTCCGGCGACATCAACTCCGTATGTGTGGTGAACGGCAGGCCATGCCAGCGGATCAGTCCGAGATCGATTGCCCGCTCGAGCTTCTTCACCTCCGCGGCCGAACGCGACGTCAGGTGATCCCAGATCAGCCAGGCACCGGTCGTCCAGACGAACTTCGGATCTCGCGGATCCTCGGCATAAAAATGCTCGGCCGTCTCGATCGCCTGCGGAATGAACCGGTCGTGGTACTGGCGACGCACCTTTTCCGCGTGATCGGTGAAGCCAATGTCGAGATGGGTCTTGAAGACCAGATGCACGCGTTTTTCTGTCATGTTCTTCCATTCAGCCGACGGTGCCGCGAACGACGAGGCGGGTGGTCAGGGTTTCGACCAGGGAGTCGGCATCCGGCGTCTTGAGACGTCGAAGGATCAACCGGACAAGGGCGCGAACGCGATCGTCGAGATCGATGCGGACGGTGGTCAAATTGTAACTTTTCCAATGTGCCTGCGGGATGTCGTCGAAGCCGACGACCTTGACATCGCCAGGCACTGAAAGGCCGAGTTCGTGCCTGAGGGCATCGATCGCGCCGAACGCCCCGACGTCGTTGGCCGCAAAGATCGCATCGGCGCCGGATCCGACCCGGAAGAGATCAAGCGTCGAGCGATAGGCGGTGTCGTAGGTGTAGTCACCGGGGACGATAACCGGCGGCGCCATGCCGCGCTCGGCCAGCACCTGCGCGATCATCCGCTCGCGTTCGGTATTGGCAAGGGATTGCTTCTTGCCGCCGAGATAGGCGATGCGACGGGCACCATAGCCTTGCAGCAAGGCGACCGCCTGTTCGATGCCGTCCTTCTGCCGCACGAGAAGACGGTCATAGAGTGTTTCGGACGCCCTGCCGGCAAACGCATCCGCGTCGTCATAGATCACGTAGATCGGAACGGCACGATCGAGAAAGCCGCTCAGAACATCAGGCTCGATATTCTCGGTAAAGGCGATGACCGAGTCGGGATTGAAGCCGCGCATATAGGTCAGCAGCATCGGGTCCATGCTGAAATCGGCTTTCGCCTTGAACAGAAGTGTCGCGAAGCCCTCTGCCTGCAGCGCGGTCGTCAAGGCGTCGATCTCCTGGCTTTCCCAGGGGCTGCAGACATCGGGAACGATCATGCCGACGAGATGCGAGCGCCTGGTTACCAGCGAACGCGCGGCCATGTCAGGCGTATAGTTCAACTCACGTGCCACCTTCAGGATGCGATCTCGCTTCTCCGGCTTCAGGGACGCATTCGGATTGAAGGCGCGCGAGACAGCGACGCGCGAGACATTGGCCTCTCGTGCCACCAGATCGGCCGTGGCGCGTCCTGCTTTCCTGTCGGTTTTCTCGCTCATGGGGTAGTGCTCTGCGCAAAAATGAAAACGTGTTCAATTCAACCTGCACCAATGATCGCGCTTCCGTCAAGATGTCAGTAGAAATCACCTCATAGACGGCAAAACCCGGAGAGCATGAACTCGTATAAGCCTCATCACCAGAATCCACTTCATGGCGTGTTGACAAAAATGAAAGCGTGTTCATTCTTAAGTTCAGACGGGATGGGATTGACCGGAGGAGGCCGATTCCAGCCCGGATGCACCGCAGCCGAAACGGTCCGGAGAACCGGACACCGTGGGAGGAGTTTCAATGCGCAGAAGGATTCAGTCATATTTGCTGAGCGCGGCGGCCATCATGGCCCTGTCCGGGCCGGCGATGGCAACCGAGCTCAACATCACCTGCCGATGCGTTGTCGGAGGGGTCAACAGCGGCATGGCCGAGTGGATCGAAAACAAGGTCATTCCGGCCTTTACCGCCAAGATGAAGGCCGAAGGCAAGGACGTCACCGTCAAGCTCAATCAGTTCGGCGGCGAGGACGAGCAGCTGACACAGCAGCTGGCGCTTGACTTCTCCACCGGTGCTGGCCCGGATGTCTCCGGCTTCGATGGCTTCCTGATCCCGAGCTTCGTCCAGGGCGGGCTGTTGAAATCGCTTGAAGAAGTGGCCGGCGCCGACGTCAATGCCTGGGAAGGCTGGAGCCACATTTCCGACGGCACCAAGGCGTTGATGAGCTATCAGGGCAAGCCTTACGGCATCGCGCTCGGCACCGACGCGCGCATGATCTTCGTGCGCAAGGACCTGTTCCAGAAGGCGGGCCTCGACGCGGCGACGTGGCAGCCGAAATCCTGGGACGAACTGCTCGACGCCGCGCGCAAGATCAAGGCGGCGGCGCCGGATTCCTTCCCGCTGCAGCTGAATGCCGGCGTCTCCATGGGCGAGGCCACCACCATGCAGGGCTACTGGATGGCGCTGCTCGGCACCGGCGAGCAGGTCACAGACGATGCCGGCAAATACATCGTCTCCAGCCAGGGCATCCTCGATACACTGAAGCTCTACAAGACCATCTATGTCGACGACAAGCTCGGCGACCAGCGCGCCCAGCTCTTGGCCGACGGGCGCAATCGAACCTTCGCCAACTTCCGCGACGGCAAGACCGCGATGCTGGTGGAGGGCGACTGGTTCTATCGTTCCGTCACCGCACCGGACGCCGAGTTCGCGGTCGCCGACCGTGACAATGTCATGACCTGGAAGAAGATGCCGGCGGCGCAACCAGGCAAGGGCCTGCGCGGCCAGGACTTCGTCACCATGTCCGGCGGCACCGGCTTCGTCATCAACCCGCATACCGACGCCCCGAAGGAATCCTGGGAGCTCTTGTCTTTCATGAACAGCCAGGAGCAGCTCACCGCCTTCCAGGAGATCCAGCCGGCGATCCGCATTCGAAACGACGTCACCATCCCCAACTCGCCGTTCCTGACCGAGACCGCCGAGGTCCTGCTGCCCATCACCACGGCACGTCCCAATGACGCCAACTACAACAAAGTCTCGACCGAAATCCAGCGCATGACCGAAAGCGTCGTCTCGGGCGAACTGTCGCCGGAAGACGCGATGGCCCAGTACAAGGCCGCCGTGATCGCCATCGTCGGTGAAGAGAACACGGTCAGCCGTCTCTGATCGGGCCTAATATCACCGGTCGGCCGATCGGCCGGCCGGTGATCTTGCCGAACCGCTTCGCCCTGCAATGGGAAACTCAACGCATGAAGAAATTCTCGCTACTGTCCACGCGGGCGGGCGCCCTTTTTCTGGCTCCCGCAACGGCATTGGTCGGTGTTTTCGTCATCATCCCCTTCTTCTGGGTGATCTTCGTTTCCTTCACCAACAGGACATTGCTTGGACGGACCGCGCTCGACCCGGATTTCGTGGGTCTCCAGAACTATTTCGCCCTCTTCAATCCTGCCACCTTTTTCACCCGCGGCCAGTTCGGCTTTTCGCTGATCCTGACGATCCAGTTCGTGCTGCTCTCCGCGCTCATCGGCCAGGCGCTGCTCGGGCTGATCCTCGCCTGGCTCAGCCAGTCCGTGTCGCCCGGTATGAAGTCCTTTCTGCAGACGACCGTCATTGCCGCCTGGATCCTGCCGGAAGTGGTCATCGGCTTCGCCTGGTTCGCATTCCTCGACTATGACAGCGGAACGCTGAACATGATCATGCGCGGTCTCGGCCTGCCGCCGGGAGACTGGCTGCTGCAGCAGCCCTTCTGGGTCATCGTGTTCTTCAACACCTGGCGGGGGGCTGCCTTCTCGATGATGCTGTTCAACTCGGCATTCCAGTCGATCCCGCCGAGCTATTTCCAGGCGGCGGATGTCGCCGGCGCAACCTCCTGGCAGAAGCTGCGCGATATCGCCCTGCCGCTGATCCGCGGCCATGTGGTCACCGATCTGATCCTCATCACCATGTGGACCTTCAATGTCTTCACGCCGTTCCTCTTGACCAATGGCGGGCCGTCCTATCGGACCGAACTGTTGTCGATCTACACCTACCGCATCGCCTTCAAGGATTTCGAGTTCGGCAAGGGCGCGGCCGTCGGCGTGGTCATCATGCTCATCAATCTGGCTTTCGCACTCGTCTATCTGAGGCTTGACCACAAGAAGCCGGCGGAGGCCGAATGATGCCGTTCTCTTCCCGTATCTACTTCCGCCGCATGGGCTTTTCGGTGGTCGCCGCCCTGCTCGGCACCATCTTCGCGCTACCGCTCGTCTGGTTCCTCTTCGCGCCGTTCAACGCCCGCGCCGAACTCGGCCTTGCCATCCCGGAACCCTTCACGTTCGCCAATTTTGCTACGGTGTTTCAGAACACCTTCGCCATGCAGGCGCTGTTCAACAGCCTGGTGCAGGCCTTCGGCGGCGTCGTCCTCGTCGGCGCGGCAGCAACGCTTGCGGCTTATGCGCTTTCCCGCTCGCCAATCCCCGGAAAAGGCGCAGTCACCTATGTGCTCTTGCTGTTCTCGTCAGTGGTCTCCGGCTCGGCCGCGATGGTGCCGATCTTCCTGATCGTTTCTGCGGCCGGACTGATCGACACGCATCTCGCCGTCATTCTCGTCTTTGCCGGTGGGCTACTGCCGACAGCCATGTTCATCCTGCGCGACTTCATCGACGCCATCCCGCGCTCCTATGAAGAAAGCGCGATGGTTGCAGGCGCCTCTCCACTGCAGGCGTTCTTCGACGTCGCCCTGCCGGTGATCCGGCCGGGTATCGTCGTGGTCGTCGTCTGGGCCTTCGTCAACATCTGGGGAAGCTTCCTGATCCCCTTCATCCTCTTGCGCAGCGACAGCCTGATGCCCGCCTCCGTCGCCATCTATTCCTTCTATTCCGAGGCCGGCACGCCGATCGTCACACTGCTTGCCGCCTACTCACTCATCTATTCGCTCCCCGTCATCGCGCTCTACCTCTTCGTGAACTGGAAATTCGGTTTCCGGTTCTTCGGTGGCATCAAGTCGTAATCGGAAAACCAGTCTCATGGCCTCTGTCGAATTCCAGAACGTTTCCAAGAGCTTCGGCGCATTCAACGCCCTGCCCGATATCAGCTTCTCGATTGCTGACGGCGAGTTCGTCTGCCTGCTCGGACCATCCGGCTGCGGCAAGACGACGAGCCTGCGCATGATCGCCGGGCTCGAAACGCCGTCCTCCGGCAAGGTGCTGATCGGCGGCAAGGACGTGACCTACCTGCACCCGAAGGATCGGCAGATCTCCATGGTCTTTCAGGACTATGCACTCTATCCGCACATGAATCTTGCCGACAACATCGCCTATCCGCTGAAGGTGCGCGGCGAGGCGGAGGACAAGCGTCATGCCCGCGCCAGGGAGGTCGCCGACGTCTTGAAGATCGGCGATCTGATGAAGCGCCTGCCGAGCCAGATCTCCGGCGGCCAGCAGCAGCGCACGTCGCTGGCGCGCGCGCTCGTCTATCCGAGCCAGGTCTATCTCTTCGACGAGCCGCTCTCCAACCTCGACGCCAAGCTGCGCCTGGAAGCACGCGGGTTTCTCAACCACCTGCAGCGCGACATGGGCATGACCGCCGTCTACGTCACCCACGACCAGGCGGAAGCGATGGCGCTCGCCACCCGCATCGCGGTCATGGACAAGGGCCGGATCGTCCAGTTCGCGCCGCCGATCGAGATCTATCGGCGCCCGGCCACCACCTTCGTTGCCAATTTCGTCGGCAACCCGCCGATGAACCTCGTGCCGGCGCAGGCTGCAATCATCGACGGAAAGCTGCAGCTTCGCGCCGAGGGGCTGTCGGTCGCGGCACTGCCGGTTTCCGACGCCATCGCAAAGGCGGTCGGCGCCAAAACGATAACGCTCGGCGTTCGCCCGGAGCATCTGCGCATTGCCCGTCCCGACGACGGCAACATCATCACCGGCGAGCTTTTCGCCAACGAGAACATGGGGCCGGAAAGCCTGGTGACGATCGAGCGGAAAGATGCCGGCCGCGTCACGGCCCGCATTTTTACCGACGACGAGATCAGGGTAGACAAGACGGTGCGACTTTCCTTCGACGCCGAACACGTCACGCTGTTCGACAGCACCGGCGCCCGCATTCCCGTCCTTGGCGAATAGTCCGGACTGCTGCAAATGATGACGACCACCGTTCACGTGACACGCGCCGACCAGGCCGCCAACCCGTACTTTTACGTGCCCTTCGACGTGCCCGAGGGCAGACGCGCATCGATGTCACCATGGCCCATGCAAAAGCGGAAGATTGCATCATCGATCTCGGCATGCTTGATCCGCGCGCGACCGATTATCCGACCCGCGCCGGCTTTCGCGGCTGGAGCGGCGGCGCCCGCGACCGCTTTTTCGTCGCAACGGACGACGCCACGCCCGGCTACATCCACGGGGAGATGCCTGCCGGTCGCTGGCAGGTCATGCTCGGCCTTTACAAGCTTCCGCCAGAAGGTGCCGATGTCACGCTGACGTTCAGCCATGACAATGCGCCTCTCGCGCTCGAACCGCAGCCCGCGCGCACCTTCCCCGTCAGGAAGGCGGCCGGCTGGTATCGCGGCGATCTGCACTGTCACACCTTCCACTCCGATGCGGCAGGCTCGCCCGAATTGCTGCACGCAGCCGCCAAGCAGGCCGGGCTCGACTTTCTCGCCGTCGCCGACCACAACACCATCAGCCAGCGCCGCTATTTCCATCCCAACTCGTCCGCCGACCTCGTCTTTGTGCGTGCGATGGAGGTGACGACCGCAGTCGGCCATGCCAACGTCTTTGGCGTCGACGACTGGATCGATTTCCGCATGACCCGGCCCGAACATGGGCACACGCTTGCCGACATGGTGCATGAGCGCGGCGGCATGCTGTCGATCAACCACGACAAGCCGACGATCCCCTGGGATTACGACGTGCCGGAGATCGACTGCATGGAAGTCTGGCAATCGCACTGGATGGCCTGGAACTGGGTATCGCTCGGCCGATATCAGCAGCGGCTGGCTTCGGGCAAGAAAATCTCGGCAATCGGCGGCAGCGACTTCCACCAGCCGGCCCGGCTGATGCCCGAAGGGCCGCTCGTGCTTGCGCGACCGACGACGGTGCTGTGGCTCGACGAACTTTCTGAAAACGCGATCCTCGCCGCGATGAAGACCGGGCTTGGCTATATCACCGAGAGCCCTGATGGACCGCATTTGGCACTTTCGGTCGATGGCCAGCCGATGGGCTCGACGATCCGAGGGCCCGTCGACGCGAAGGCCGACGTTCACGGAGCAAAAGGCGATCGGCTGCTCTGGTTCGACGCGACAGGGCAGATTGCCGATCAACTCATCGAAGACGACCGCTGGGTCGGACAATTCTCCGGGCGGCCGAGCCTGTTCCTGCGCGCCGAAATCGCAGCAGAGAAGAGCCGGCCGCAGATAATCGGCGATTTCACCGCGGCCCTTGGCGGCGGGTTGCCCTGGCAATTAACCGAAGTGGAACTGCAACTACAGACCGTGCGCCGCGCCATCAGCAATCCGATCTATGTGGCGTGATCGGAGAGCATTTCCAGGAAAAGTGCGAAGCGGTTTTCCGTTAGGAAATGCTTGGAAACAAAGAGGTAGAGCGTTTCCGTGACTCCGTTTAAATCGGAAACGCTCTAGGGCTAGAAAAAGGGTCGCAGGGCCAGCTCCGCGCCAAGAAGCAGCAGACCGACCAGGAACCACCGGCGGAACGTGGTCGGGCTGACCAGACGGCGGATCGCCTGCCCGGCCCACATGCCGGCCAGCGCCGGCACGATGGCAACCACCGACAGGAGCAGGTTGTCGGCCTCCAACGCCCCACGCCACAGCAGACCTGCCGCAAGCGTCATCGTCGACACGGTAAAGGAGAGGCCGAGCGCCTGGATCAGGTCGTCCTTCTCCAGACCAAGGGCCTGCAGATACGGCACCGCCGGCATGACGAAGACGCCGGTGCAGCCGGTGACCACGCCCGTAATCATGCCGATAGGCGGAGACAACCACACCTCGGCCCTTGCCGGCACTGAGAACGGGCGCGCCATGAGCGTATATCCGGCATAGACCACAAGCGCCGTCCCGAGCATGGCTGTCGACAGGGCCGTATCGCCGCCCGCGAGAAGAGCCGTGCCGAGGATGGTACCGATGCCGATCGCCAGCATCATCGGCCAGAGCCGCAGCATGAGCGGGCCGAGGGCCGGACCCGCCAGCAGTTGCCAGACATTTGTCACGAGGGACGGCAGGATCAGCAGATTGGCGGCCGTAATCGGCGACAACAGCGCACCGAGCGCGCCCATGGCGACGGTGGGGAGCCCCATACCCGTCACGCCCTTGACCACGCCGGCGAGGAAAAAGGCGGCAGCAATTGCGCCGGTGAGCCATGTGGAGAGTTCGATCATGGCTCTAAAGTCATGAAGCATTGCGACAGCGCAATGCGGATGATCCGCAGGTTGGCTTCGGCTATGCCGAAGGCACATTTGCCGCTATCGTGCCGGCATGCGCTTCGATCTGATCGACCTTCGCCTGTTTCTTGCCGTCGTCGAGGCAGGCAGCATCACCCACGGCGCCGGGGTCGCGAACCTCTCCCTGGCCGCCGCCAGCGAGCGGCTGCGCGGCATGGAGGAGAACGGCGGCGTAAAACTTCTGGCGCGCGGCCGCAGGGGCGTATCCACGACCGCCGCCGGCGATGCGCTCGCCCATCATGCCCGGCTCGTACTGCGCCAGATGGAGCATATGCATGGGGAGCTCGGCGAATACGCCAGGGGATTGCGGGCGAGCATTCGCCTTCTCGCCAACACCGCCGCGATCACCGAGTTCCTGCCCGGCCGTCTTGGGCCTTGGCTTCGCGCCCACTCGCAAACCGATATCGACCTGAAGGAGCGCCAGAGCGCGGACATCGTCAAGGCCGTCTCAGGTGGCCGGGCTGAGATCGGCATCATCTCGGATGCCGTCGACGCGACCGGCCTGCGCCTCATCCCCTTCGCGATCGACCGGCTGGTTGCCGTGGTCGCCAAGAACCATGTTCTTGCAGAAACAAGACAGATCAGCTTCACGGATCTGCTCGACCACGCCTTCGTCGGCCTTGCGGAAGGCAGTGCCCTGAAGGCCCATATCGAGGGCCAGGCGACCCGCATCGGCCGCCGGATGAGCTACCGCCTGCGCGTGCGCAGCTTCGAGGATGTCTGCGGTCTGGCCGCACAGGATGTCGGTGTCGGCATCGTCCCGCAGACAGCTGCGCGCCGATGCCGTCGCACGGCGATTTCCGCCCTCCGCCTGACCGACAAGTGGGCGACGCGTCGCCTGTCGATCTGCCTGCGGCCGGATGAAGACCTCTCGCCGCTCGCCCGCAACCTGGTCGAGCATCTCGGCAATTTCAAGCCGGACTGACCGTCGAGGCGACCCGTGGCGGTCGATCAGTAGCCTCTGGCAGCACCCGCGCCGATGCGACTGTCGACCGCACCGTTGTAGCGGGCGCCACCGCCGTCCTTGATTTCGGCCAGGCTTTCGCCGCCAACAAGGATGCCGGTCGCCTGCCCCCAGATGCTCCAGCTCTTGTCGATCTGCACATCATGGCCCATCTCCGAGAGAAGCTTGCGCGTATCGGGCGAAAGGGCGTAGGGCTCCATGAACACTTTGTCCGGTAGCCACTGATGATGGATGCGCGGCGCGTCGACGGCCTCCTGAATATTCATGCCGTGATCGACCACGTTGAGGATCGCCTCGAGCGTGATCGTAATGATGCGCGCTCCGCCGGGGCTGCCGATCACCATGAACGGCTTGCCGTCCTTGGAGACGATGGTCGGGCTCATCGATGAAAGCGGTGTCTTGCCCGGTGCGATCGCGTTCGCCTCGCCCTGAACGAGCCCGTAAAGATTGGGAGCACCCGGCTTCGCTGTGAAATCGTCCATCTCGTTGTTGAGCAGAATTCCGGTTCCTGGAGCGACCACGCCGGCGCCAAAAGAACCGTTCAGCGTATAGGTAACGGCGACCGCGTTGCCCTCGTCGTCGATGATCGAATAGTGGGTGGTCTCCTTGCTTTCTGCGAACCCCTCCGGCATCAGCGCCTGCGAGACGCCAGCCTTGAACGGGTCGATCTTGCCGCGGATCTCGGCCGCGTAAGCCTTGTCGAGCAGTTTGGCGACCGGGTTCTCGACGAAATCGGGGTCTCCAAGCGTCGTGTTGCGATCGACATAGGCATGGCGCATGGCCTCGATCATCGCATGCACGGTTTCGGCCGAGCCGTAACCGAGATAGGAGAGCGGATAGCCTTCGAGAATGTTGAGGATCTCGCAGATGATGACGCCACCCGAGGACGGCGGCGGCGAAGAGACGATGTCATAACCACGATAGTTGCATTTGACCGGCTCAAGCTCGCGCACGGCGTATTGCTCGAAATCCTTCTTGGCGAGGATGCCGCCCTTGTCGGCACTTGCTTTGACGATGGCGTCGGCGATCGCCCCCTTGTAGAAGGCGTCGGTTCCCTTTTCGGAGATGCTTGTAAGCGAGGCGGCGAGATCCGCCTGGACCAGTGTCTCGCCGACGGCAAAGGGTTTGCCGTCGGGCTTCAGAAAGATTGCGGCCGCTGCCGGGTCCTTGGCCAGCCTCTCGGTTTTGCCGTCAAAGGAGTCGGCATCGCCCTGCTCCAGCCGAAAGCCATCCTTGGCAAGGGCGATGGCAGGCGCGATCAGCTCTTTCAGTGGACGCGTGCCGTAGCGGCTACGCGCCACTTCGAACCCCAGGACAGGACCTGGAACGCCAACGGCCAGATACCCGTTGGTGCTCAAGCCAGTGACCAACTGCCCCTTGTCATCGAGATACATGGTCTTGGTCGCAGCATCGGGCGCCCGCTCGCGAAAATCGAGGAAGGTGGTTTTTCCGTCCTTGAAGCGGATCGTCATGAAACCGCCGCCGCCGATATTGCCGGCGGTCGGATAGACGACCGCAAGCGCGTAGCCGACGGCTACGGCCGCATCGACGGCGTTGCCGCCCTTTTTCAGGACCTCGACGCCGATGTCCGACGCCAGATGCTGGGCGGTGACGACCATGCCGTGCTCGGCTTTGACCGGCTCCGGCGAAGCGGCCCTGACGGCCGATGGCGAAACCGAGCCGAGTGCGGCGATAAGGGTGAAGGACAGAACATTCAGGCAGGAACTGCGCATGCTTTTCTCCCGCGACAACAGGTTTTGCTGGCAATTGACGCCCTCGATTAAGGGCGGCGGCATCGAAGTTCGCAAAGGCACCACGCATCAGGCGGCGGACAACAGTCCGGCCATCGGGCGGGCTGAGGCTTGTTCAGAAATTGAAGCCTTGGCCGGAGTATAGACATGTGCGGACGGCACGGGCAATCGCCGCCTGACGATCATGATCGGCGAACAATTCGAATGCGAAGACGATCGGCTTACCATTGCTCTGTCATTGCCGCGACGCTACCCCAGTGAGTACCGGGTCGCGACAAGCCGGAGTGCAGCCGATGACCGCATCCTAGCGACCACCAAATTTTTGCCATTGCCATGAACAACCGTGGCTGTGACAGTTCGCTCCAGGGATCTGGTATCATCCGCATCCGGATTTCTGCACGAGGACACTAAACGGGAAGAAGGTCGCATGATCGAAGGCCATTGCCATTGCAAGTCGGTTCGCCTTTCCGTCCGTGTCCGCCCTGACACACTTGGCAGCTGCAACTGTTCGCTGTGTTCAAGACTAGGCACGCTTTGGGGCTATTACAACGCAGAAGAGGTTTCGATCAGCGACCCGCAGGGCAAGCTCGTCGGCTACGTCCAAGGCGATGCCACGTTGACGATGCACCATTGCGGCACCTGCGGTTGCACCACCCATTGGTCGCCGATCGGCACTGACGCGACGCGCATGGGTGTCAACATGCGCCTGTTCGATCGATCCGTCTGGGAAGACATACCCCACCGGCTCATCGACGGCGCCAGATGGTAGGTGCCACTCTCTTCCTACGCATGTTTCCTTACATCCTATTCGATTTGAGGATAAAAACATGCAGCAATCCAAAGCGCTACAGCGACATTTGCGCGTCTAATAAGACGCGCGGCGCTGTAGGGCGCCTTGCCTGCACGACAGTCCTGCAGAAACGGTGCTAGGCCGCCGAGGCTGCGCCGCCACGCTCGCTGGCCGCCTTGGCATATTGGGCGTCACGGCTCTCCTTTGTGGCGTATCGCGCCCGCTTCTGCTCGTACATGCTGAGGTCCGCTCGCTTGACCAGCGCCTCCATCGATTCGCCGGTATCGCTGGTCGAAACGCCGAGCGATATGCTGAGGGGAGCGTTGGAATAGAACTGGTTGTTGATCTTCAACAGTTCGTTGATCGTCTCGACCATGGTGGCCGCTGCCAGCCGGTCGGCACCCGGCATCAGGATGGCGAACTCGTCGCCGCCGATGCGGGCGGCATGGTTGGGCTGCGACACCGCACCGTTCAACACTTCGCCGAGCCGGCGCAGGAGGGCATCACCGGCGTCGTGGCCAAGCTGGTCGTTGGCCGCTTTCAGGCCATCAAGATCGATGACGATGGCCGAGACCGGGCGAAGCGACTTGCGCTCCAGCCTGTTCAGCTCGTCCATGTAGAAGGCGCGGTTGTGCAGCTTGGTCAGCACGTCATGCTTGCCGAGATATTCGAGATAGGCCTCGGCCTTCTTGCGTGCGGTGATATCGGTCAACGCCACCTGGACCAGCGACCAGTCGCCTTCATGGCCCGGAAGCACGGAGAATTGCAGCAGGACGTGGCGCTCGGAACCGTCGAGCGCATAATTGACCACCTCGCGGTGGTGCAGAAGATTGCCGTTCCACAGCTCGATCAACTGCTCCTTGAAGTGCTTCTCCATCTCGTTGCGGAAAATGTCGCCGAGACGCTGCAGCAACGTGTTCCGATCCGGCGCGCAGAACAGGTCGAGCGTCGCCTGGTTGATGTCGATGACCCTGATCTCGCTCATGCACTGGCGCACGAACTCCGGATGGACGTCCGTGAACACGCGAAAATCGACGATCCCTCGATGACGGACATCCTCGAGCAGCAACTTGATGCGACTGAAGTCCTCGACCCACAACGACACCGGCGAATGCTCGAAGATACCTTCGGCGTAACGGCGGTTGGCCAGTTCGCTGCGGCGCGCCTCCTCACGCGCCGTGACATCTTCCGTCGTCAGCAGCAACCGGCCGAGCGTGTTCTCGTATCCTGGTAGCACCGAGCCGCGCAGCTGAATGTCGAGCCTGCGGCCAGACAGCGTGTAGTTGACCGCGCTGCTGCTGAACTCGGTCTTGCCCTCCCACAATTCGGCAAGCTCATTGACATGGCTGTCGAGCATTTCATCGCGAAAGACCTTCGACAGGTTCGCGGAGAGGTGATCGAGATCCCTGGCTTCAAACAGGTCCAGTGTCCGGCGATTGACCTGCAGGACACGAATTTGGCTGGAGCAGGCGGCGACACGCGTCAAGTCTTCTCTGAGATAGGCGCGGATATCGACCACGCCCTCGGCCCGCCAACGATCGAACTGCGTTGTGACCCCGCTGAAATCCTCGATCCACATCGCGATCGGCGCCAGATCAAAAATATTGGTGTCGGAAGAACCTGTCATTACTGTTCCATCTCGGTTCGCGGGGAGAGGGTTCCGTGCAAGGCGCATCGCCTTTGAGTGCATTCTAACGGTCTTTAAGTAAAGATGCCTAAATCCTCAACCGCAGATCGCCGTCGATGCGAACCATCCGCTCAACACACGGCTGTCCGATCGATACGGCGTTTGCTTCGGTTACCGGCCGTCACACCGCATAGTAGAAATATTTGCAACCTGAGGTCACCACCTCCTTGAAAGCACCAAATCGGTGCTTTACATCAGATGCATGATGCAAATGACCCACACGGCGATCCTTCGCTACCGTCTCGCGCCCGACGACCAGGCCCGGCGCGCGTTGGTGGAAACGTTCGCCGCCTATGCGGCGATGCTGGCCCTGCTCGAGGAGCTGACGGCGGAAAAAGGCGGGGCAAATCTCGTGACCCTGCACGAGCTCGCCTATGAAACCGTCAGGGAGCACACGGGCCTTCCGGCGCGCTTCGTCACGCTGGGTCTGCGCGATTTCGCCTCAAACCGCGGACGTCCGAGCGATCCGCTGCGGCTGCCGCTCGACGAAAAGCTGTTTGCGATCAAGGGGCCGGCGGACCTGACGGTCGCAACCGTGCGTGGCCGTGTCGCCATCCCCTTCGACGTGGCGGGCTATTCGCGCGGCACGCTCAACATTTTTTCGGCCCAGCTCGTCGCCGATCTCGGCGGTTATGAAATTCACATCGGCGTCACGCCACACACGGATCGAACGGAGGAAGACATGATGATGAATGAAGGCATTCTTTCGCGCATGGGCCGGCTGATCGCCGGCATCGCCAACGCCGCCGTCGACAAAGCGGAAGGCACCAACAAGGTCGCCGTCGTCGAACAAGCCTTGCGGGAAATCGATGCCGCCGCCGAAGAGGCAAAGGCAGACATCGGCAAGGCGCGGGCTGAGGAATATCGCATTCAAAGTCGCCGTGAAGAAATCGTCGCCGATCTGAACATGTTGGAAGAAAAGATCCACATGGCGGTCTCGTCCGGCCGCGACGATCTCGCCAAGGCCGGTGTTGCCCGCCAGATCGACCTGGAATCCCAGACCGCAGCGCTCGACAAGGCGCTGGCCGATGCCCGGATCCATCTCGATGAGGGACAGAAGGCGCTGCAGGCCGTGTTTGCCACCCGCCGCGAAGCCGAAGCCAGACTTGCCGATCTGAAACGCAGCCTGACGCAGTATCCGGACGAACCGGCGGCAGCAAGGGCACGCAACAACCCCGCCGATGGTGCCGCGCGAGCCGCTGCCGCCGTCTCCCGCGTCACCGGCGTTCCCGCCGGCAGCAACGCGACCAGTGCCGAGCTCGACGAGCTCGACCGGCTTCACCGCGAGCAAGCGATCGAAGCGCGGCTGGCAAAGTTCAAAGCCGGAAAGGCCTGACCCCGATGGAGCTCTTTTTCGCTCCTGAATGTTTGCCCTTTGCGATTGCCGCCATCATGCTGGCGGCGTTGACCGCAATCGAGATGCTGTGCCTGCTGCTCGGATTTTCCCTTGGCGAGGTGATCGACAAGGCCGGGCTCGATGAGCACAACGGCATGGCCGGGCTCCTTTCCTGGCTGAATGTCGGCGGCGTCCCGATCCTCATCCTGGTGATGCTGTTGCTGGCCCTGTTCTCGATGACCGGGTTCGTCATCCAGAGCATCGCCCACAGTGTCTGGCTGCCGCTGCCGGCCATGATTGCCTCCATCCCGGCGCTTCTCTTGAGCCTTCCCGCAGTCAGGACATCGAGCCGGGCCGTGGCGCGGATCGTGCCGCGCGACGAAACCTATGTCGTCGACCTCTCCGAGTTCGTCGGCCAGACCGCCGAAGTGGCCGTGGGCCCGCTCGATCAGGGCCTGCCGGGGCGCGTGCGCCTCAAAGACAAACACGGAAACTGGCACAATCTGCGTGCCAAAGCCGCCAAGGGCGAAGCTGCCATCGCCATCGGTACACAGATCCTCATCGTCGACCGCGCCAAGGATGTCTTCATCGCCATTCCCGCGCCGGAAGACCTTCTCACTTCGCCAAACACCACCTCCATGGAGCAACAATGATCTTTGATCTTCTCCTGCCCGCCGGCATCGGCGTCGTCCTGATCCTCGGCATCGGCTTCGTGCTTGCATCGCTCTATACGCGATCGAGCCGGGACGAAGCCTATGTCCGCACCGGCCTCGGCGGCCAAAAAGTCGTCCTGGACGGCGGCTCTATCGTCCTGCCGATTTTCCATTCGATCGCCCGGGTCAATCTGAAGACCCTTCGTCTTGAAGTTCGCCGCGGCGAAGGCGACGCGCTGATCACCAAGGACCGCATGCGCGTCGATATCGGCGCCGAATTCTACGTCCGCGTGAAGCCCGACGCGTCGTCGATCGCGCTTGCGGCCCAGACGCTTGGCGACCGCACCAACGATGCGGAACAGCTGCGCGTGCTGATCGAGGCGAAGTTCGTCGACGGCCTGCGCTCGGTCGCCGCCACCATGAGCCTCGACGCTCTGCAGGAGCAGCGCATGGATTTCGTCAAGGCGGTTCAGGAAGCGGTTGGTGCCGACCTGCAATCGAACGGCCTTGAACTGGAGTCCGTGTCGCTGACACGGCTCGACCAGACCGATATCAAGCACTTCAATGCCAACAACTTCTTCGACGCCCACGGCCTCGCCGCGCTGACGCGCATCACCGAAGGCCGCAAGAAGGAGCGCAACGAGATCGTGCGCGACACCGAAGTCGCCATCGCGCAGAAGGATCTTGAGGCTCGCCAGCAGTCGCTGGCGATCGAACGAACCAAGCGGGAAGCGGAACTGAACCAGGAACGCGACATCGCCAACAAGTCTGCAGCGACCCGCGCCGAGACCGCCCAACAGGAGCAGGCCGCCAAGCGCGCCGAAGAAGAGGCCCGCATCGCCACCGAGCAGGCCATTGCCGAGCGCGAGGCGGCCGCCAAGCAGGTGCGCGAAAGCGCCAATATCGAGGCGACCCGCACGGTCCAGCAGCGCGATACGGAAGCCAAGCGCGACCTGCAAATCGTCGCCCAGGAAAGTGCTATCGCCGTCGCCAACAAGAGCCGCGAGGAGTCCGAGGCGAAAGCTCAGGCTGAAACCGCACGCGCTCTGGCAATCGCCGCGGAAGAAAAGGTCGGCACCGCCAAGGCCGTCGAAATTGCCGAGCGCGAACGCCAGATCGCCGTCATCGACGCCCGCAAGACTGCTGAAACCGAAGCAACGGCCGTCACCGTCGGCGCCGAAGCTGAAAAGCAGGCGGCCACTGACCAGGCCGATGCCATCAGAACCCTTGCAACCGCCGAGGCTGAGGCCGCAGTGATCAAGGCCAAGGGCATTCTGGAGACCGGCAAGGCGGAAGCCCAGAGCGAGGCGCTGCTCAACGAGGCGCGCAACAAGCTCAGCCCCGCCATCATCGAGTTCGAGATCCTGCGCGAACGCATCCGCATCATCCCGCAGGCGCTGGCCGAGGCGGTGAAGCCGATCGAGAAGATTTCCGATATCCGCATCTTCGACACCGGCGGCATGCTGGGTCGTGGCGGTGCCGGTGCGGGCGGCGCAAGTGGTATCGGCATGGGCGAAGGCCTTGCCGGACAGTTGCTCGCCTACCAGGCCAACAAGCCGATCCTCGATCGCCTGCTGAAAGAAGCCGGCTTCGAGGGCGACAACGCGGTCTCTTCGCTGCTTGCCAATCTGCAGGGCGACGAGCCCAAGGAACTGGAAGTGCTCGAAAAAGACTGAGTTTTTCCAATCGCGCCGGCCGCCTCCACATGGCCGGCGCAGATTGAACCTAGGCGAAGACAACAGCCTACCGAACATTGGAACAAGCACCCGCTACCCTTGCGGCAATCGTCACGGTCTCTATCTGACGGCGTTCCTGCAGCGCTGAATGGGATGTATGCAATGACCTTTCGCGACCTTGATCTGACTTATGTTGAAAGCCACGGCATCCCACCGCTTCCGGAGCCGGACGAACAGGGCTTCGTCGAAAACGAAGGCGCACGCATCTGGTATGCGAGCCATGGTTCCGGCCCCGCAGTCATCCTGCTGCATGGTGGCATGGGAAACAGCGGAAACTGGGGCTATCAGGTCCCGGCAATCGTCGAAGCCGGCTATCGCGCTGTCGTCATCGACAGCCGCGGCCACGGCCGCAGCACACGCGACGCACGTGAATACAGCTACCAGCTGATGGCCGCCGATACCCGCGCCGTCATGGATCGGCTAGGGATCGAGAAGGCCGCGATCGTCGGCTGGAGCGATGGCGCCGATACTGCCCTGATCCTCGCCCAAGAAACGCCCGAGCGCGTTGCCGGCATTTTCTTCTTCGCCTGCAACGTCGACGATACAGGCACCAAACCGTTCGTGTTCACCCCTGTTATCGGCCGCATTTGGCAGCAACATCAGAAGGACTACGCCGCATTCTCGGCGACGCCAGGTGATTTCGACGCGCTCTCGGCAGCCGTCGAAACGATGCAGCGGACACAGCCCAACCTGTCGGCGGCAGCACTTGCCGGTATCTCCGTGCCCGTGGCCGCGGTCCTTGGCGAATTTGACGAATTCATCGAGCAGGAGCACATGACCTATCTCGCCAAAACGCTACCTGACGCGACGCTTCACGACCTTCCCGGTCTCAGCCATTTTGCCCCATTGCAGGCACCGGATGTTTTCAATGGCGCCGTGATGACGTTCTTGACGAGCATCTTGCGCTAGCGCCCTACGCGATCCCGAGAGCCGTCCTTTCGAAGGGACGTCTTCAAACCGACGATAATGGTGGCTCGTGTCGATTGCGCGCGATACAACCGGGGAGCGATCAGGAGGAAAGAATGCGGAAGTCAGATTATCCCAAGGGCACGGTGTCCCGTCTCAGCGTCGACAGCGACGTGCTTAAAAGCAACAGGCTCGGGGATCCGAGCCGCCGCGACGTCGATGTCTATATCCCGGCAAACCATGATGGCGCCGGCCTGCCGTTGCTCGTCGATCTCGTCGGCTTTACGGCCGGCGGCCCTCTGCACACCGCCTGGAAAGCCTTCTTCGAGAACGTCCCGGAGCGCCTGGACCGGCTGATTGCGACCGGGCAGATGCCGCCGGTGGTCGTCGCCTTTCCCGATTGCTTCACTTCTCTTGGCGGCAACCAATATGTCAACAGCGAGGTCGTCGGCCGTTGGGAGGATTTCCTCATCGACGAGATGCTTCCGGCAGTCGAAACCCGCTTCGGCTGCGGCGGCACCGGACGGCGCGGCGTTTTTGGAAAAAGCTCGGGTGGCTACGGCGCGTTCTCCCACGCCTTCCGGCGGCCGGATGTCTGGGCTGCGGCAGCGAGCCATTCCGGAGACGCCGGCTTCGACCTGATGGCGGCTGACTTTCCCATGGTGCTGCGCGCGCTTGCGCGGCATGATCTCTCGATTGAAAGCTGGTTTCGAGCCTATGAGGCCCGGGAGAAACATGCCGATGAGGACATCCCCGTCCTCCTCGTTTTGGCCCAGGCGGCAAGCTACGACCCCGATCCCAACCTCGAGGCCTTCAAAGGCCTGCGGCTCCCGGTCGATCTGGAGACCTGCGAGCTGATCGACGACCGCTGGCAGAATTGGATGGCGTGCGATCCCGTTGAGCTCGCCAAGACCCATGGGCACAACATCGGCAAGCTCAAGGCCTTCTACATGGATTGCGGCACTGTGGATCAGTACAATCTGCTCTACGGCAATCGCCGCATCCATCGGACGCTGAAGCAACTCGGCATCGAACACACCTATGAGGAGTTCGAGGACAACCACAATTCGGTCGATTACCGCATGGATGTCAGCCTGCCCTTCCTTGCCAAGGCGCTGCAGTAACGAGCGTCAATGGCCCGACCGGAAGCAAACGCCGGCCGGCCATGGTGTCTCGAGATGCGGCGATACCTGATGGCGGTCGCCCTCGTTTCTGTCGAGTTTAAGCGGCACGCCGATCGTGGCGACCCTCTTCGATCTCCTCGACGATCTTGGCAACAAAGGCGTCGAGATCGTCTGGCGAGCGGGAGGTGACGATACCGTGGTCGCTGACGACCTTCAGATCGACCCATTGCGCGCCGGCATTCTCGACATCCTTGCGGATGGAGGCATAGGACGTTGCCTTGCGCCCCTTCAAGGCGTCGGCTTCGACAAGCAGCCACGGCGCATGACAGATGGCTGCCACCACCTTGCCCGACTGCACGAAATCGGTGACGACGCGCATCGCGTCGGGGTTCTTCCTTAGCAGGTCCGGGTTGATCTGCCCGCCTGGCAGCACAAGCGCATCAAAATCTCGCACGAACACGTCCTTTGCCGTCAGGTCGACGTCAACGGTGTCGCCCCAGTCGCCCTTGTCCCAACTCTTGATGGCCCGTTTTTCCAGCGATGCGATGGTCACTTTGGCGCCGCGCTTTGACAGTTCGTCGCGCGGGACGTGCAGTTCCGAGCGCTCGTAGCCGTCGGTAGCGAGGATCAGAATTTTGGCTGTGTCGATCGATGGCATGGCGAAGTCCTTCCCGGTTTGTGAACCCAGGGGTAGAACCGGCTGCGAATGAAATGGTTCCGACCTTCTGCAAGCCCTTCAGGGCGCAAGCAACCAGAACACCAGCCCGGAAAGAAGGATGAAAAGGGCGATCAGCCTGGCGAAGCGCTGCATGCCGTGGGATGTGTCGTCGCCCAAAAGCGCGTTCCACAAGGCTCCGCCGGAAGCATCGACGTCGGTGGTTGCCGCAGACGCCGGCGCTTGTTGCGCTGACACTGCCGAACTGTAATCGTGAGGACGCGGCTGCCGGTTCACCGTTGTGGATTCGTCAAAATAAACCCCGGCGCTGACAATCCCGCCGTCGCCGGCATCTGCCACCTGGCTCTCACGCAACACGCGATCCTCCGGCTCCGGTCGTCCCAACAGCGCGTGAAGCCAGGCACGGCGCGCCTGAGCCGTCGCCGCGTGACGTGGCCATTGCGCTGACGGCAGCAGCATTGCGGACGTGCGTCTGCCTTTCGGGTGACGGACTGACATCTTGGGGCCTCCCGTAACAACAATACACCGGAAACGCGTTTGTTCCATCACAACACGGTTCACCGCCCGGAAAACGCGAAGGGCGGCAGACGTCTCGTGACCACAGCACCTGCAAGCTGACGAACGGCAGGCCCGCCGCCGCCCGATGCGGGAGAGCCCCGAAATAGAAAAGGCGCTCGACCCTTGACGGGGAGCGCCTTTTCTTGACCCGGACAACGTCAAACGCGCGGGCTTAGCCGCTGCAGGACGCCATCGATACGGGTAGTGATGCCCTAGATAGTCAGTGGCTCAGGGTTTTCAAGGCCCAATCATGATTATCCCGGAAATTGTTTGATCGGCACGGCAAAGACACTTTGTCGGGCCGGATCCGATCGGGATTTCTTCCACTCGGCGGTCCGTAATGAAGCATGGATGAACGCATTGTCGGGACAGATAGGCAAAGTCGTAATCAGGATGGCACCATCGCGTCCGCCAGCTTGAGCCGTCGCCAGTCGCTTGGCGCCATGCCGGTACGCAAGCGGAAGAAACGGGAGAAGTAGGCGGCATCCTTCAGTCCGATCTCGTAGGCTATATCTTCCAGTGATCGAACGGTGAAAAGCAACAGACGTTTGGCTTCCAGCAGCCGGCGCTCATTGATCAGTTCCTTCACCTGCATCCCGAACGCGGCATTGCTGGCCTTGGCAAGCAGGTGCGGGGTGGTCGCAAGAGCACTCGTATAGCGCCCAACCGTCCAGTTCTCGCGAAAATGCGCATCGATCATGCGCCGCAACTGTGTTGCGAGCATCATATCGGGGGACTGCGACGGCGATGGCGCGGCGGTGGCAAGGCGCGCGATCTGCGTCAGGATCGCCGATACCAGCGATGCCATCATCGACTGGGTACCGAAAGCTCCCGTGCCGTACTCCTCTGCGATCATGTCCATCAATGACGATAGGCGCTGCCACTGCCGGTCGTCCCGGGCGCCGGCAACCATGATCGGCGCATCGAGCGCCAGGACTGTTCTCTCCCGGGCGGACAGCATCAAGCCGTCGGCGATCGATATTACGAAAGCATCGCTTTCCAGCGGTTCGACGGAGAAACCGTGCACGATACCGCTTGGCACGAAGCTGACGGCTGGCGCGGAAAAGTCCAAAACCTTGTCTTCGATGAAATACGACCCACGTCCGCGAAACCAGTAGGTCACCTGGGCAAGTTGATCATGCTTATGGGCCCTGACCTGTCCTTGATGCAGTCCACGCCGAGCCATCACCGTTTCGACGTGGAAGAACCCCGGTTCGAGCTGTTGTTCCGGTTCGCCGTAGACAAAGAAGCTTGGAATGATGTCGGCCATCAACCACCCGAAAAAGTGCAAGTCATTTTGGCATTCTGTCCATGGCTGCCTCGACAATCAATGCCTAGTCTTGACGAAACTCAAGGAGGAGAACCATGAGAGCTGAGGATTTTCGCGCCGACAAGGCGCGCCCGTTTACCGGGGCCGAATATCTCGAAAGCCTGCGTGATGGCCGCGAGGTCTATATCAACGGCGAGCGCATCGCGGATGTGACCACCCACCCCGCCATGCGCAATTCGGCCCGCTCGCTGGCAAGGCTCTACGATGCGCTGCACGACCCGGCGAGGAAAAAGACCCTGACCGCCCCCACTGACACCGGCTCCGGCGGCTACACTCACAAATATTTCCGCGTCGCCCGATCGTCTGCCGACCTCGTTGCCCAGCAGGGCGCCATCGCCGAATGGGCGCGCATGTCCTACGGCTGGATGGGACGCACGGCCGACTACAAGGCGGCGTTGATGAACACGCTTGGCGCCAACGCCTCCTGGTACGGCCCGTTCAAGGACAATGCGCTCGCCTGGCACAAGCGCGCCCAGGAGGCGGCGCTGTTCATGAACCACGCGATCGTCAACCCGCCGATCGACCGGCATAAACCTGCCGATGCGGTGAAAGACGTGTTCGTTCATATCACCAAGGAAACCGATGCCGGCATCTATGTCTCCGGCGCCAAGGTGGTGGCGACGTCGTCGGCGCTGACGCACTATAATTTCCTTGCCCAGAGCTCGGCAACAGTGACCGAGGATCCGTCGCTCTCGGTGATGTTCATCGTCCCGATGAATGCGCCTGGAATCAAGATGTTCTGCCGCGTCTCCTACGAGCAGACGGCCAACACTGTCGGCCATCCCTTCGACTATCCGCTGTCGTCGCGCTTCGACGAGAACGATGCCATCCTGGTGCTCGACAATGTGTTCGTGCCCTGGGAGGACGTGCTCGTGCTGCGCGATGCCGCCAAGATCCTTTCGTTTCATCCGGCATCGGGCTTCATGCACGGCTACTGCTTCCAGGGTTGCACCCGCTTTGCCGTCAAGCTCGACTTCCTCGCCGGCCTGCTGGCCAAAGCGCTGCGGGCAACCGGCGGCGACGCGTTTCGCGGCAACCAGGCAGCCCTTGGCGAGGTCATCGCGCTTCGGCACATGTTCTGGAGCTTTTCCAATGCCATGGCCTACAACCCCATCCCGTGGGCGGATGGCGCCGTTCTGCCCAATCTCGAAGCCGCACTCTCTTACCGAACGTTCATGTCGGAAGCCTATCCGCGAGTGGTCGACACCATTCGCCGGGTTATCGCGTCCGGCCTCATCTACCTGCCGTCCTCGGTCAGGGATTTCGGCAATGGCGAGATCGATCGCTACCTCGCGCAATATGTCCGCGGCTCCAACGACATGGGGCATATCGAGCGCATCAAGATCATGAAGCTGCTGTGGGACGCGACCGGCACCGAGTTCGGCGGGCGCCATGCGCTCTATGAACTCAACTATGCCGGCGCGCCTGAAGAAGTCCGCCTGCAGGTGCTGAAGGGCGCCGAGCGCGGCGGGCGTCTGAAAGAGATGGAAGCCCTCGTCGACACCTGTATGAGCGACTACGACCAGCATGGCTGGACCGGCGACACCTGGCTGCCGCCAATTGGCGCCGAGGCGCCGATCCGCAATGCGGCCGAGTGAGGCGATTGCCATGGAAACGGCTATCTCCAAGACCGAATTCCGCAACGCGATGGCGCGGGTCTGTGCGCCCGTCAATGTCGTCACCACCAATGGACCCGCCGGGCGCGGCGGGTTCACTGCAACGGCGATGTGCTCGGTGACCGACGACCCGCCGAGCCTGCTCGTCTGCATGAACCGGAACTCGACGCAATGCGGCCTGTTCATCGACAACCGGCGCTTCTGCGTTAACGTGCTCAGCCACGACCACACCGAGCTCGCCGGCCATTTCGCCGGCGCCACCAAGGACATGGCAACCCGCTATGCCGCCGCCGACTGGGTCGAGATGCAGTCGGGAAGTCTCGCTGTGAAGGATGCGATCGTCTCGCTCGATTGCGAACTGGCGGAAGCAAGATTGCTCGGCACCCACCACATCCTGATCGGCCGCGTCGTCGGCATAAGATCGCGTAGCGACGGCAACGCGCTCCTCTACTTCGATCGCAACTACGTGCACGTGCCAACACAGCTCGGCAGTTTCGGCGGGTAGAATACCGAAATACAAAAACGAAACGGGCCGGTGTTCAACTCCGGCCCGTTTCGTTTGGTGGCGATTATTCGCTGCCCTCAGAGCTGGATCCAGGCGGTCTTGAGGTCGGTGTATTTGTCGAGCGCGTGCAGTGACTTGTCGTGGCCATTGCCCGACTGCTTCACTCCGCCAAGCGGCACCGTATTGTCGGCGCCGCCATAGGTGTTGACGTGCACGACGCCGGCCCGAATAGAGCGCACAATGCGATGCGCCCGCGACAGGTTCGCGGTCCAGACGGCCGCCGCAAGCCCGTATTCGGTGCCATTGGCGATGCGGAGCGCGTCGGCTTCATCGTCGAAGGGGATGATCGAGAGGATCGGCCCAAAGACTTCTTCTCTGGCGAGCGTCATGCCCGGATCGACGTCAAAAATCGTCGGCCGCATGTAGAAGCCGCCCGTTTCCTCGAGGATACGCTTGCCGCCGGCCCTCAGCCGCGCGCCCTCGGCTATCGCTTGCTCGGCGAAACCGAGATTCTTCTTAAGCTGGATTTCGCTGGAGATCGCACCGGCCTCGGTTGTCAGCAGTAGCGGATCGCCGACCTTCATGTTTGCTGCGATCGCCGCAACCTTCTCGGTAAAGGCCTCGTGGATCGATCGCTCCACCAGCAGGCGCGAGCCGGCAACGCAGACCTGGCCGGAGTTGCGGAAGATACCATAGGCTGAGATTTTCGCCGCCTGATCGAGATCCGGGGCATCGGCAAAGACGATGTTGGGCGACTTGCCGCCTAGCTCCAAATAGACGCGCTTGAGGTTGGAGCGCGCCGAATATTCAAGCAGTCGCCGGCCGACGCCGCCCGAGCCGGTAAAGGCGAGCACGTCGATATCCGCATGGAGACCGATCGCCTCGCCGGTGACCGCCCCCCTGCCCGTCACGACATTCAACACGCCCTCAGGCAGGCCGGCTTCGGCGCAAAGTTCGGCGAGCCGCAGCAAGGTCAGTGACGCGCCCTCTGCAGGCTTCAGAATGACCGAATTGCCGGCCGCGAGCGCCGGCGCGATCTTCCAGGCGCCGATCATCAGCGGAAAGTTCCAGGGAACGATAGCGGCGACAACACCGACGGGTTCGCGAAGAACGAGCCCGAGCACGTTGTCAGCGGTCGGCGCGATCTCGCCGTAGACCTTGTCGATCGCCTCGCCGTAGTAGCGAAAGGTACCGGCGGCGCTGCCTGGCTCAGCCTTCAGCGCCATCGAAATTTCGGTGCCATTGTCACGTACGCCGAGAACGGCAAGTTCGAGAGCATTTTTCTCGATGAGTTCGGCTATGCGCAGAAGCACCTTCTTGCGCTCCGCCGGTGCAGCCCTCGACCATGTGCCCTTCTCAAAGGCCGCCCGGGCGGCACGCGCAGCGGCATCGACGTCGTCGACATCAGCATCGGCGATGGTCGTGAGGCGCGTGCCATCGATCGGGGAAATGACATCCAGCATCCTGCCGGACTGGGCGCCGCGCCAGTTGCCGCCGATGAAGAGCTTTTGCGGCGGCACCACATTGCGGCGCAACTGGTCGATTTTTTCCTGCATGTTTTCCGTTCCATGTGTCAGGCAGAAGAGCGGCCGATTGCTCGGCCGCCCCTATCGGATCAGATCTCCTGGCCGGCGCCAAGCCGGGCAAATTCGAGCGGACGGCCCGATTTGAGCATCGCCGCCAAGCCAAGCCCGATGACGCCAGCGATAACGACAAGTCCGGGCAGGAAGACCGCAAGCAGACCGGTGGCGCCGGCGAGGTCGCCGAAGTTGATCGCAATGGCGATGATCACTGCAATCAGGATGATGCCTGTGATGACCGGGATGATCTTGGTCACCAGCGCATTCGATTCCAATCCCGGATTGCGATTGAAGAAAGCGACGATGGCAAAGGCGGTAAACGCCATCAGCACCATCACGGCCAGCGTGCCGACATTGGTCAGCCAGGAAAACAGCGCCAGCACCGGATCCTGTCCGGTTGCCGCAAACAGCGCAACGACAAGCACAGCTGTAATCGTCTGGATGACCGAGCCGGCGTGCGGGCTATGGTAGACCGGATGGGTGACGCCGATCGAAGCCGGCAACAGGCGCTCGCGGCCAGCGACGTAGAGATAGCGGGCGACACCATTGTGAAACGCCAACACGCCGGCAAACAGGCTGGTGACGAAGAGTACATTCATGATCGGCGGCAGCCAGCCTCCGGCATAGCGCTCGGCGAGACCGAAGAGGAAGGTGGTCGGATCGGCAAGGCCCTGCAGTTCCGGCACCAGCTTGTCTGCACCGGCCGCATTCACCATCAGCCAGGATGTCAGCATGTAGAAAACGCCGATAATCAGCACGGAAATATAGGTCGCGCGCGGCACGGTCCTGTGCGGATCGCGGGCTTCCTCGCTGTAGATCGTCGTCGCCTCGAAGCCGATGAAGGCTGCAAAGCAGAACAGGATGCCGATCGACGGCGAGCCGGACATCAGGGCCGAAGGCGCGAAGGACGTCATCGTCAGGCCGCTGTCGCCGCCCTTGGCGATGATCGCAACGTCGATGACCAGCACGACGAGATATTCGAGAATGACGAGCACCGTCAGCACTTTCGCTGACAGGTCGACGCGGCGGTAGCCGAGAACGCCGACAATCGCGATGCCGATGAAGGTCCAGACCCACCAGGGCAGGTCGAGGCCGAGCCCGGCAAAGAGGCCGGCGGTCGCCGCGCCGAACAGGCCGAAGACGCCGATCTGCATCGCGTTATAGGCAAGGATCGCGATCATCGCGGCGGCACCGCCCATCAACCCGCCGAGCCCCTGCGCGGTATAGGCGTAGAAGGCGCCGGCGTTGCGGATATGCCGCGCCATGGCGACGTAGCCGATCGAAAACATCAGAAGGATCAGCGTGACCAGCAGAAACGTGCCGGGAATGCCGGCGCCGTTGCCGAGCAGCATTGCCAGCGGCACACCGCCGGCGACCGCCGTCAACGGCGCGGCGGCCGATACCACGAGAAATGTGACGGCACCGACTCCGAGCGCATTCCTGCGCAGCTGGTTGGCGCCGGTTGCGGGCGACGATTGATTGTCCATAGCTTCTTAGCTCCCCTTTTCTTGGCACTATTTGCCTTCGCCTCAGGTCCATCTCTCCAAAGGCATCCTCCGCGAAGCTGCTGCTGACCATGTTGCTTTTTGTTCTTGGCCGCGCGCAATAATCGGTTCAATATTCAAACCGTTGCTTCAAATATAGACTTGCAAATGCCACGGCGACCTGTCAAGTTATTTCGCATGTTAAGTATCTCGGCCGGATAAAAACGCGATACGGGCGACCAAACCGCCTGGGAATCAAGGGAACAGGCATCGGGATCACTGACGGCGGCGCTCAACGACGGAGGACTGGATGAGCACCATCGGTAAGGCACTGACCCTGTTGGACGCGATCTCGCGACTGGACAGGGAAGTGGGCTTGAGCGACATCGCCAGGCATTGCGTGCTCGACAAGGCGACGGCGCGACGCTTTCTCGTCGAGCTTGAAAAACACGGTTTCGTCGAACAGGATCCGGATACCAAGCGCTACCGCATCGGCGGCGCGCCGGTCCGGCTTGCCCGCATCCGGGAAGCACGGTTCCCCTTTCTCACGCTCGCCATTCCATTCGTAAAAGAGCTTGCCAGCACATCAGGCGAGACCGTGCATCTCTCGGAATTCGTCGCCGACCGGCTTTCGACCGTTCACGTGGAAGATTCGCCGCGCGCCCATCGGGTCATCGTCGACATCGGCAGCGCGTTGCCCTTCCATGCGACCGCATCCGGCCACGCCTTCCTCGCCTTCTGCCCGGCAAGGCAGATCGAAGATGCACTGTCCATGCCCCTTGAAGCCTTCACCGAGTACACGATCACGTCGAAAACAGAACTTCGCCGCCTGCTCGTAGAGACCGCCCACCGCGGCTATTCGATCAGCCAGCAGGGGCTCGAAAGCGGCGTCATCAGTGTCGCCGCCCCGATCCGTGCGCCGGACAGCGTGCCGATCGGCGCGATCGCCGTTGCAGCCCCGCAGGTGCGCGCCAATGCCGACACGATCGAGCAACTCGGACCGGCAACGGCGGCGATCGCGAAACGCATTTCGGAGAAATTCTTTGGGTTGGAGCAGGTGCCTGCCAATCCGCTGGCAAGGAGGGCCGGCTGATGAATGCGATGAACCGTCTACCCAACATCCTTGTCGTTGGGACGGGAGACACCAAATGCGAAGAGCTTCAATTCATGGCATCCGTCATTCGCGAGGCCGGTGGCCTGCCTGTGATGATCGACGTCAGCGTTCTCGGTGATCCGCCCTATGCGCCGGAATATTCCCGTCACGATATCGCCAAGGCGGCAGGCACGTCGATCGTAGCGATTGCCGCAAGCGGCGACGAAAACAGTGCGATGGAGTTGATGGCCAAGGGTGCGGCGGCCCTCACCCGCAGCCTCTACGATGCGGGCCAGGCCGATGGCGTCATCATTCTCGGCGGTTCGATGGGCACGGACCTGGCACTCGACGTCGCTGCAGCCCTGCCGCTCGGCGTGCCGAAGTTCGTCGTCTCGACGATCGCCTATTCGCACCTGCTGCCGCCGGAACGCATCGCGCCCGATCTGATGATGATCCTGTGGGCGGGCGGACTTTACGGCCTCAACGGCATTTGCCGGTCGGTGCTTTCGCAAGCCTGTGGCGCCGTCGTCGGGGCGGCGCGCTTCGGCACCAAACCGGACAAGGAGCGGCCGCTCATCGGCATGACCTCGCTCGGATCGAGCTGCCTCAAATACATGAAATACCTGAAGCCCGAACTTGAGCGCCGCGGCTATGACGTCGCAGTGTTTCATGCGACCGGCATGGGCGGCCGCGCCTTCGAGGCGATTGCCGCACAGAACGGCTTTACCGCCGTCTTCGACTTCTGCATCCAGGAAGTCAGCAACCATCATCACGGCACCGTCGTCACGTCAGGGCCAGATCGGCTGGAAAATGCCGGACGCGCCGGAATTCCGCAGCTTGTAGCACCGGGAGCAGTCGATATGGTCGACCTGCCCGCCTGGCAGGCATTGCCCGCAGCCTTAGCTGGCCGGCCCTATCATGCCCACAACCGGCTGCTGGGCTCGGTGACGACATCGCCAGAAGGCCGGCGCGAGATCGCCCGCATCATCGGCGGCAAGCTCGCCGTGACCAGCGCCGAAGTCGCCTTCATCCTGCCGCTCAAGGGCATCCAGGAATGGGACAAGCCGGTGGAACCGCTGCACGAACCTGAAGCGCTCGACGCCTTCATCGACGAGATGCGCCGCGCCGTCCCCTCCTCCGTCAGCCTTCATGAAATCGACAGCCACATCAACGCACCGGAGTTTTCGGCAAAGGCGCTCGCCATCTTCGACGACTGGATCGCCCGCGGCGTGATCCCGGGAGGCCGCCCGTGACGGATCGCGCTCTCATCCTCGACTTCGGCGGCGTCGTTACACGCACGCTGTTTGAAACCCACGATGTCACCGAGCGCGCGCTCGGCCTTGCCCCCGGCAGCCTGACCTGGCGGGGGCCGTTCGACACCGCCACCGATCCACTCTGGGTGTCGATGCAGAGGCGCGAGATCACCGAGCGCGACTATTGGACGGAGCGCACCCGCGAAGTCGGGCACCTCGTCGGTGAAGACTGGACGGATATGAAGACCTTCGTCCAGCGCGCGCGCGGCGCCGAGCCGGAACTGGTGCTGCGCCCGGAAGCGCGCGATGCGATCCTACAGGCCAAGGACGCCGGTATCAGGCTCGCCATTCTTTCCAACGAGCTCGATCTTTTCTACGGGGTCGAGTTTCGCAAGCGCTTCCCGCTGATCCAGCTTTTCGACGTCATCGTCGATGCCACCTACACCGGCATCCTGAAACCGGACCCGCGGGCCTACGAACTCGCACTTTCCGAGCTCGGCCTGCCGCGAGAGGCCTGCGTCTTCGTCGACGACCAGAAAAAGAACATTGAGGGCGCCGAGGCAGTGTCCCTGCCCAACGTGCACTTCGATGTCACCAGACCCGCCGAAAGCTACGCCAGAGCCCTCCGGATGCTCGGCATTTGAACTGACCAGGAGCAAGACATGCGCGAAACCAATTTCCTCATCGAGAACAACGCCCGCCACCTGTGGCATCCGATGGCACACCCCGCCGAAATGCACGCGACGCCGCCGCGCATCATCAATGCCGGCGAGGGCGTGGAGATCGTCGACATCCACGGCAAGAAGGTACTCGATGCGGTCGGCGGCTTGTGGAACGTCAATCTCGGTTATTCCTGCGAGCCGGTGAAGAAGGCGATCCGCGATCAGCTCGACGACCTGCCCTATTATTCGACCTTCCGCGGCACCACCAACTCGCCGCTGATCGAGCTTTCCTATGAACTTGCCGAATGGTTCAAGGAGGATGGCCTCAGCCGCTCGTTCTTCACCTCGGGCGCTCGGACTCGGTCGAGACCTGCCTTCGCCTCGCCCGCCAGTACCACAAGCTCAACGGCCAGCCGGAGCGCACCAAATTCGTCGCGCTGAAGAAGGGCTACCACGGCACGCATTTCGGCGGCGCGTCGGTCAATGGCAACTCTAATTTCCGCCGCAACTACGAGCCGCTGCTGCCGGGCGTCTTCCACCTTCCCGCCCCCTATACCTACCGCAATCCGTTCGCGACGACGGACGGCGCCGAGATCGCCAGGGGCATTGCCCGCCTCTTCGAAGACGAGATCGCCTTCCAGGGGGCCGACACCATCGCCGCGCTGATCATGGAGCCGGTGCTCGGTGCCGGCGGCGTGATCGTGCCGCACGAAACCTTCATGCCGCTAATGCGCGAGATCTGCGATCGCCACGGCATCCTGCTGATTGCTGACGAGGTGATCACCGCCTTCGGCCGCACCGGCGCCTGGACCGGTTCGCGTCTTTGGGGTGTCAAGCCGGACCTGATGTCGACGGCCAAGGCCATCACCAACGGTTATTATCCCTTCGGCGCGGTGATGATCTCGGACAAGGTTGCCGAGGCTTTCGAGACCAACAGGACGGCTGCCGGTTCGATCGGCCATGGCTACACCTATTCCGGTCACCCGGTCGGTGCGGCTGCCGCCCTTGCAACCCTCAAGGAAACAAAACGCCTTGATGTGGCGGCCAATGCGGGCGCGCGCGGCGAGGAGTTGATGGCCGGCCTGCAAGCTCTGAAGGCCAACCACGACCTCATCGGCGATGTGCGCGGCAAGGGCCTGATGTGCGCGCTCGAACTGGTGTCGGACCAGGCAAAGAAATCGCCGGCTGCCAAGGACGTGGTGCAGAAGGTCCAGGACGCAGCCTATGAGGCTGGTGTCATGGTCCGCACCTCCGGCCCGAACGTGATCCTGTCGCCGCCACTCGTGATCACTGCCGAGGATGTCACGCGCATTCTTTCGGCGCTCGACGCCGGCCTGAGTGCTGCCGGGGGCAAATGACATGAGCGACACGGCAGCGCTGCTGGCACGCCGCGAACGGCTGCTCGGCAAGAACATGTCGCTGTTTTACAGCGACCCGGTCCATATCATCAGGGGAGAAGGCGTCTGGCTCTTTGACGCCGACGGCAGACGCTATCTCGACTGCTACAACAATGTGCCGCATGTCGGCCATTGCCATCCCCGCGTGGTCGAAGCGATCACCCGGCAGGCATCGACGCTGAACACCCACACGCGCTACCTGCACGAGGGTATCCTCGACTATGTCGAACGACTGACCGCGACGTTCGATCCTAGTCTAGACACAGCGATCCTGACCTGCACCGGCAGCGAGGCCAACGACATTGCCCTGCGCATGGCTCAGGCGGTGACCGGAAAAACCGGGGTCATCGCCACCGATCACACCTATCACGGCAACACTGCCTCCGTTTCGCAGCTTTCCACCCGGATGCCGCCGGTCGGCGGCTCCGGCGGCCATGTGCGCCACGTGCCGGCACCGGATAGCTACCGGCCACTCGGCGGCGTTTCCGGCGAAGCCTTTTCGATCGCGTTTGCGGCCGAAGTGGAAAAGGCGATCGCCGAGCTGCAGAAAAGCCCGTTTGGTTTTTCCGCGCTGATCATCGACCCGTTCTTCGCCAATGAGGGCTTCCCCGATCTACCTGAGGGCTTCCTCGACAGGACCGTTGCGGCCGTGCGGAAAGCCGGCGGCGTGGTGATTGCCGACGAGGTCCAGCCCGGTTTCGGCCGCACGGGCGGGCACATGTGGGGCCACCAGAAGGCCGGCATCACCCCCGACATCGTCACGCTAGGCAAGCCGATGGGCAACGGCCATCCGATCGGCGGCGTCGTTGCCGGCAGCGATGCGCTGAACGCGTTCCGCAAGGCGTTCCGCTACTTCAACACCTTCGGCGGCAATCCGGTGTCCTGCGCCGCGGCAATGGCCGTGCTCGACGTCATCGAGGATGAAAAGCTTGTAGATAATGCCCGCGAGGTCGGCGCCTATTCCAAGGCCGGCATCGACCGGCTCAGGCACAAGCACGCCATCATCGGCGACGTGCGCGGCAGCGGCTTGTTCTTCGGAGCGGAACTCGTGCTCGACCGGGGTAACAAGACGCCGGCCGCCGAACTCGCCACCAAGGTCATCAACGACATGCGCGAGCGTGGCGTGCTGATGGGCAAGCTCGGCATCCATCAATGCGCGACAAAGATCCGCCCGCCGATGCCGTTCTCCAAGGAGAACGCCGACCTGATGTTGTCGACCCTCGACGACGTGCTTTCAGGCTTGTGAACGCGCCATGGCCGAGCATCTGCCACAACATCTGCTGCTAGCACTCGAGGCCCGCGCACTGGAGGCCATAACCCACTGGGGACTTGCCGACGTGCGGCCCGAGCTGCTGAAATATCGGGAGAACGCCGTCTTCCGGGTCACCCTCGCCGACGGCGAGCCGGCTGCGCTCAGACTGCACCGACCGGGTTATCACGACGAGGCCGCGCTGCGCTCCGAACTGCAGTGGATGACAGCCTTGGGCGACGGCGGCCTTACGGTGCCGAGCGCGATTGCGACACCGGACGGCCGTCTTCTCGTGCATCTCGACCCGACCGATGATTTTGGCGCACAGCATGCCGATATCGTCAGCTGGCTGGACGGCTCGCCGTTCGGTGAAAGCGGCGTTCCGCTCGCGCATAGCGGTGAGAGGCAGATCGTCCTGTTTCATGCGCTTGGGGCCATGATGGCCGACATGCACAACCTTGCCGATCGCTGGTCGGCGCCATCAGGCTTCAAACGTCCTGCCTGGGACATCGCGGGCCTGCTTGGCGAAAGGCCGGTCTGGGGCCGCTTCTGGGATTGCGAGGGCCTGTCGGTCGAGCAGAGGTGTGGGCTCGGCATTCTGCGCGATCGGCTTCGGAGCATTCTGGAAAACGTGCCTGCGGGCGAGTTCGACTACGGCCTCGTCCATGCCGACCTCGTGCGCGAGAACGTGCTGGTTTGTGACGACGGCGTGGCGTTCATCGATTTCGACGACGCGGGCTTCGGCTTTCGCCTGTTCGATATCGCGACGGCGCTCCTGAAGAACCGCAATGAACCGGCCTACGAGGCGATCGAAAGGGCGTTGATCGAAGGATACAGAAGCAAGCGCCCATTGACGGATCCGGCACTTTCGGCGCTGCCGATCTTCATGGCGCTTCGTAGCCTCACCTATATCGGCTGGTTTGCCGCGCGCCCGGAACTTCCGGACGCGGAGGCGCGTGTGCGTCGTTACGCGGATGAGGCGTTGCTCTTGGCGCAAGCGCTACCGGTCCTCGCATGAGGAATGCAGATGCCTTATCAATCGCCGAGCGTTGCGAGCTCGTCCAGCATGTCGAGCAACACCTCAACACGTTCGCGGCCGTAACGCGCTTCGAGCTGGTCGTAGATCGCCCGGCTTTCCGGGCTGACATCGGCAATGACGCGCATGCCCGCGGGCGCGATCTCGAGCAGCACGCGACGACCGTCGTCGGCGTCCTTGTGCTTGGTGATCAGTCCGCGCTCCTCGAGCGAGCGATGATACGCGTGAGGCTCGGCGCCAAAATGAAGGCCTTGTCGGCCATCTCGGACGCGTCGACCTTGCCGGATTCTGCGAGGATCCGGATGACGCGCCATTGCTGCTCGGTGATTTCGTGACGCGCCAGCATCGGTCGGAAATGCCCCATCACCGCTTCGCGCGCGCGCAGAAGCGCGATCGGCAGCGACCGACGCGTATTGTGGGGAAGAAGGGCGTCGGGCCCAAGCTCGATCGGGGTTTTCGCACGGCTCATGCGCGATCTATGGGCGATTTTTCACCTTTCTGCAATTGCCGGCGAGCTTCGGGCGACAGCGAAAGTCGCTTGACACGGAACGGCATATTGTTAACGTGTTAATTAATAAACAGAGAGACACGGGGGACAGGAAATGCCGCACTTCACGATCGAACATTCCGCCAATCTCGACGCGCGCGTCGACTTCGACCGCCTGTGCCGCACGATCCACAAGACCATCCTCGGCACCGGTCTCTTTGAAACCGGCGCCGTTCGCGTGCGCGCAATCCGCAGTGCCGACTACGCGATTGCCGATCTCTTGCCTGAGAACAGTTTCATCGACATGTCCTTCCGAATCGGCTGGGGCCGCTCGGACGCCGAAAAGCAGGCGACCGGGACGGCCATCTTCGATGCCGCCACACAAGAGCTCGCAAGCCTTTTCGACACACCTCATTTCGCCCTCAGCCTGGAGATCCGCGAAATCGACCCGGATCTCAGCTGGAAGAAGAACGCGATCCACCCGCGCCTTCGAAAGCAGGGCAACTGACCCCGGCAGAAGTCGGCAAGAGTTTCTGCGCCCGCACAACGGCAGCGCACCACGATTGGAGAATGACATGTCCAAACTCGACGAGAACTTCAAGAAGGCGGACGCCTATCTCGCCCGCTTCGGCACGCACGGCGTCTTGAACCACATCAATGGCGAAGCCGTGCCGGCGCTGGATGGCGACAGCTTCGAGACGATCTCGCCAGTCGATCTCAAGCCGCTTGCAACCGTCTCACGCGGCAAAGCAGCCGATATCGACCGCGCTGCCCGTGCCGCGAAGGAGGCCTTCCCAGCCTGGGCCGCCATGCCGGGCGAAACGCGCAAAAAACTTCTGCACAAGATCGCCGATGCCATCGTCGCGCGCGCCGAGGAGATTGCCTTCGTCGAATGCATGGACACGGGGCAGTCGCTCAAGTTCATGGCCAAGGCCGCTCTGCGTGGTGCGGAGAACTTTCGCTTCTTTGCCGATCGCGCACCGGAGGCCCGCGACGGCAAGGTGCTACGCGGTGACAACCAGATCAACATGACCACGCGCGTACCGATCGGCCCGGTCGGCATCATCACGCCCTGGAACACGCCGTTCATGCTGTCGACTTGGAAGATAGCGCCCGCGCTCGCGGCCGGCTGCACCATCGTCCACAAGCCGGCGGAGTTCTCGCCGCTGACGGCCCGCCTGCTCGTCGAGATCGCCGAGGAAGCCGGTCTACCCAAGGGTGTCTGGAACCTGGTCAACGGCTTTGGCGAGGACGCCGGCAAGGCGCTGACCGAGCACCCTGCCATCAAGGCCATCGGCTTCGTCGGCGAAAGCCGGACGGGATCGCTGATCATGAAACAGGGCGCCGACACGCTGAAGCGGGTGCATTTCGAGCTCGGCGGCAAGAACCCGGTCGTCGTCTTTGCCGACGCCGATCTGGAGCGCGCCGCTGACGCCGCGGTCTTCATGATCTATTCGCTGAACGGTGAACGCTGCACCTCCTCTTCTCGGCTGCTGGTGGAAGACAGCATCTACAACAGCTTTACCGCGCTGGTTGCCGAGAAGGCCAAGCGCATCAGGATCGGTCATCCGCTCGATCCGGAAACCGTAGTCGGGCCGCTGATCCACCCGGAGCATGAAAAGAAGGTGCTCGAATACATCGGCATCGGCCAGGAAGAAGGTGCGACGGTTGCTGCCGGCGGTGCAAAGTTCGACGGCCCCGGTGGCGGCTGCTACGTCCAGCCGACGCTCTTTACCGGCGCCAACAATTCCATGCGGATCGCGCAGGAGGAGATCTTCGGGCCGGTCCTGACCGCCATTGCCTTCAAGGACGAGGCGGAGGCGCTGGAGCTTGCCAACGACGTTCAATACGGCCTTACCGGCTACCTCTGGACCTCCGACATCACGCGCGCCTTCCGCTTCACCGATCATCTCGAGGCGGGGATGATTTGGGTCAATTCCGAAAATGTCCGTCATCTGCCGACGCCCTTTGGCGGCGTCAAAAGCTCCGGCATCGGCCGCGACGGCGGCGACTGGTCGTTCGACTTTTACATGGAAACCAAGAACATCGCGTTTGCCAGCTCGGCGCATGCGATCGCCAAGCTCGGCGGCTGAGCGCGAGACACGAACCGCGCCGCCCAAAACTGGAGGAGACAAGAATGCCCTTACCGAAGCCGAACCTTCACCCGCCTTTCAACATCGTGCGGCTGAGCCATGTCGAACTCGCCGTCACCGATCTCGCCAAATCGCGCGCCTTCTATGTCGATGTGCTGGGCCTGCAGGTGACCGACGAGACGGCCGACACGATCTATCTGCGCGCCATGGAAGAACGCGGCCATCACTGCATCGTGCTGAAGAAGGCAGCGACTGCCGAAGCCCGCGATCTCGGTTTCAAGGTCTTTGGTGACGAGGACCTCGACAAGGCGGCGCATTTCTTCAAGCAGAAGGGGTTGCCGGTCGAATGGATCGAGCGGCCCTATCAGTCGCGCACCTTCCGCACCCGCGATCCGCAGGGCATTCCCTTGGAATTCTATTCGAAGATGGACCGCCTGCCGCCGATCCATCAGAAATATGCGCTTTATCGCGGCGTAAAGCCGCTGCGCATCGACCATTTCAACTGCTTCTCGCCCAATGTCGACGACGCCGTCGCCTTCTATAACGAGATCGGTTTCCGGGTGACCGAGTATACGGCCGACGAGGAGACCGGCCGGCTCTGGGCGGCCTGGACCCACCGCAAGGGCGGCGTACACGACATCGCCTTTACCAATGGTCGCGGCCCGCGCCTGCATCATACCGCCTTCTGGGTGCCGACGCCGCTCAACATCATCGACCTGCTCGACCTGATGTCGACCTCCGGCTGGCTCGCCAATATCGAGCGCGGCCCCGGACGTCATGGCATTTCCAATGCCTTCTTCCTCTATGTCCGCGATCCCGACAACCACCGCATCGAGATCTATTGCTCGGACTACCAGACCGTTGATCCCGATCTCGAACCGATCAAATGGGATCTCAAGGACCCGCAGCGCCAAACGCTCTGGGGCGCGCCTGCGCCACGCTCCTGGTTCGAAGAGGGCAGCCAATTTGCAGACGCCGAGACGGTGGAACCGGCGTTGAAGGCGCAACCTATCATCGCCCCGTAAATCGAGGCATGAAAGGTGGATGCCGGCACAACAGGGCCGGCACCAATGGCGCAAGGGGAGGAACGTTATGGACGAGAAGACTTTCGGTGAGTGGTCGCAGAAAGCGGCGGAATGGGGATCGGCCTATCGGGCGTCGCTACGCGACAGGCCTGTTCGCGCCCAGACGGCACCGGGCGCGATCGCAGCCCAGATCCCGAGCAAGCCGCCCCAGACCGGCGAGGACATTGCGGCGATCTTCGAGGATTTCGAAAACATCATCCTGCCGGGCATGACCCATTGGCAGCACCCGCGCTTCTTCGCCTATTTCCCTGCCAACGCCGCCCCGGTTTCCGTCATCGCCGAATATCTGGTGACGGCGATGGCCGCCCAATGCATGCTGTGGCAGACCTCCCCCGCTGCCACGGAGCTCGAAACCAGGGTGATCGACTGGCTGCGCCAGGCGATCGGCCTGCCCGACGGCTTTTCCGGCGTGATCCAGGACTCGGCGTCCTCCGCCACGCTCTCCGCCGTACTCGTCATGCGCGAGCGCGCCTTGAACTGGAAAGGCAACAAGCAAGGACTGAGCGCACACGCGCCCTTGCGCATCTACTCCTCGGACCAAGTCCACACCTCGATCGACCGGGCCATCTGGGTGTCGGGCATCGGCGAGGAAAACCTCGTGCGCATACCGGCGGCCGGGCCGCTCCACGCAATGGACTGCCAAGCGCTCGAAGCGGCCATTATCAGGGATAAAGACGCAGGTTTCCTGCCGGCCGGCGTCATTGCCTGTACCGGCGGCACCAGCACCGGCGCCTGCGACGATATCGCCGAAGTCGTTCGCGTCGCCCACAAGCACGGCCTTTATGTCCATGTCGATGCGGCATGGGCCGGGTCGGCAATGATCTGCGAGGAATTCCGCTCGCTCTGGGCCGGTGTCGAAGAGGCGGATTCTGTCGTCTTCAACCCGCACAAATGGCTCGGCGCCCAGTTCGACTGCTCTGCCCATTTCATCCGCAATCCCGATGATCTCGTCCGCACGCTGGCGATCCAACCGGAATATCTGAAGACCCATGGCCGCGACGGCATCATCAACTATTCTGAATGGACGATCCCGCTCGGAAGGCGCTTCCGCGCCCTGAAGCTGTGGTTCCTGCTGCGCTTCCACGGGCTGGATGGTCTGAAGACGATGATCCGCAACCACGTCGCCTGGGCAAATCGCCTGGCCGCGCGCCTCGGCGCGAACGAAAACTTCGAAATCGTCACCGCGCCGCGCTTCTCGCTGTTCTCGTTCCGCCATCGCGGTGGCGCCGACAGCGACGCCCACAACATCGCGCTGGTCAATGCCATCAACGACGATGGCCGCATTTACCTGACCCAGACGCGGGTCGACGGCCGCGTCGCCATCCGCTTCCAGGCAGGCCAGTTCGACATGACCGAGGCGGACGCCGATGTCGCCTTCGATGTCATCACCGAGGTCGCTGCGGGCATGGCTAACCGGTGATCTGCGGGATCAAACATGTCTGCCCGTCGGCATCGCCCGACCAGGCCGGAGGATTGAAATGACGCTTGCGAAATTCGCCAGTTTTTACACGAGCGACGGTCAGGGATACGGCCTTGTCAGCGACCACGGCATCATCGATCTGTCCCGGCGTTATTGCTCGAAATGGCCGACGCTGCGCGAGGTCATTGCCGACGGCGCCCTGACAAGGCTTGCGGACGAAGCCGCCACCCTCGCCCCCGACGTGTCGCTCGCCGATATCCGCTTCGAAATCCCGATCCCCGCGCCGGAAAAGATCATCTGCGTCGGAGTCAATTTCCCCGATCGCAACGAAGAGTACCGGGATGGGCAGGCAGCACCTCCCAACCCGTCGTTGTTCATCCGTTTTCCGCGCTCCTTTACCGGGCACGGACAGCCGCTGATCCGCCCGCCTGAAAGCCCGCAGCTCGACTACGAGGGCGAGATCGTCATCGTCATCGGCAAGGGCGGCCGGCGCATCCCCGAAGGCTCGGCGCTCGACCATATAGCTGCGTTGTCGCTCTGCAACGAAGGCACGATCCGCGACTGGGTGCGCCACGCCAAGTTCAACGTCACGCAAGGCAAGAACTTCGACCGCACGGGTTCGATCGGGCCATGGCTGGTTCCCTTCACCAACGAGGCGCAGATCGCAGACATCAAGCTCGAAACCCGCGTCAATGGTTGGGTCCGCCAGCAGGACCGAACCAGCCGGATGATCTTCTCCTTCCGCAAGATCATCAACTACGTCTCGACCTTCACCACGCTGGTGCCCGGCGACGTGATCGTCACGGGAACGCCGACCGGTGCCGGCGCCCGCTTCGACCCGCCGATCTGGCTGAAACCCGGCGATGTCGTCGAGGTCGAGGCCGATGGCATCGGCCTGCTTCGCAACCCCATCGCCGACGAGGTGTGAGCCGTGTTGAACGCCAGCGAAATCGCCGATGCCGCAAGGACGCTCGATGCGGCGGAGGCGAGCCGTATCCAGACCGGCCTTCTCTCCCTGAAGCATCCCGACATGACCATGGACGACGCCTACGCCGTGCAATCGGCCTGGGTGAAGCAGAAGATCGCCCGCGGACGCAGGGTCATCGGCTGGAAGATCGGGCTGACGTCGAAGGCGATGCAATATGCGCTGAACATCGATATTCCCGATTCCGGCGTGTTGTTCGACGACATGATGTTCGAGGACGGCGCCACGATCCCCAGGGATCGTTTCATCCAGCCGCGCATCGAGGCCGAGATCGCTTTCGTCATGAAGGCGCCGCTCGCCGGCCCCAATGTCAGCGTCTTCGACGTCCTCAATGCTACCGACTACGTCACTCCAGCGCTCGAGATTCTCGACACACGCATCCTGCGTGTCGATCCGGAAACGAAGAAGGCCCGAACCATCGTCGACACCATTTCCGACAATGCCGCCAATGCCGGCATCGTCATCGGCGGCCGCGCCATGCGCCCGCAGGATGTCGACATGCGCTGGATGGGCGCCATCGTCTCGCGCAATGCCGCGGTTGAAGAAACCGGGCTTGGTGCAGGCGTCCTCAACCATCCGGCCCGCGGCATCGCTTGGCTTGCCAACCGGCTTGCCAGCTATGGCGACCGCATCGACGCCGGCCAGATTGTGCTTGCCGGCTCGTTCATCCGCCCCGTCGAGGCCCGGCACGGCGACACCATCGTCGCCGATTTCGGGCCGCAGGGAACCGTCAGCTGCTTCTTCGAATAGGGTGCGCCCATGCCTGCTCCACGCAATATGTTCAAGCTTGCCCTTTCCGAGGGCCGGCCGCAGATCGGCCTTTGGCTGGCCCTCGCCAATCCCTACACCGCCGAGATCTGCGGCGGTGCCGGTTTCGACTGGCTGCTGATCGACGGCGAACATGCCCCGAACGACGTGCCGCTGATGATGGCGCAGCTCCAGGCGCTCTCCAGTTCGACGAGCCATCCGATCATCCGCCCGCCGATCGGCGAGGCGTGGCTGATCAAGCAGCTTCTCGATCTCGGCGCGCAGACGCTGCTGGTGCCTATGGTCGAGACCGGCGAACAGGCCCGCGCGCTGGTCCGTGCCGTGCGGTATCCGCCCCACGGCATGCGCGGCGTCGGCGCAGCGCTTGCCCGCGCGTCGGCCTTCAACCGCATTGATGATTATCTCCCGACCGCCAATGCCGAGATCTGCCTGCTGTTGCAGGTGGAAAGCCGTGCGGGACTGGCGGCACTGGACGATATTGCGTCGACCGAAGGGGTCGATGGCGTCTTCATCGGTCCGGCGGATCTGGCGGCCGACATGGGCTTCCTTGGCCGGCCCGGGGCACCCGAGGTGCAGGAGGCGGTCGAGGCTGCACTCGCGCGCATACAGTCGCACGGCAAGGCTGCCGGCATCCTGACCTCGGACACCGCACTCGCCAAGCGCTACCTCGAACTGGGCGCGCTCTTCGTCGCTGTTGGGAACGATGTTAGCCTGCTCGTGGGAGCGACCAGCCGCCTGCGTGCGAACTTTGCCGAACAGCCGGTTGCGCCGCCCGCATCCGGCTATTGAGAGGCAACGCCACCGAGTGCATAGGGTCGCTTCGATTGCATTTGGTCGAGCGCCCGCGCCACGCCGGCCTGAAGATCGATGCGCGGCGCAAGGCCATAGGACGCCTGCAGCGCCGTATCGCCACAACGGAAGAACACGCCCTCGGGCTTGTCTGACCGGCCGCTTACTCTCGGCTCCCAGCCGATGCACCGGCTGACCAGTTGGGCGAGTTCAATGAAGGAGGTGGCGATGCCGGTGGAGATGTTGAGAGATGCGCCGTTCTGCAACCGGGTAAAGGTTCGCCAGACGAAATCGACGCAATCCGAGATATGGATGAAGTCGCGACATTGCCGGCCCGAGCCCCAGACGAAAACCTCTTCCGTGCCGCGCTCATCGAGGAGCCGTCTGCAGATCGCCGGGAATGGATAGCTCAGGTCCTGATCCTCGCCGTAGCCGCTGAACGGCCGGTAGGCGACCGCCCGCCCGCCATAATTCTCGACATAAAGCTTCATGAGGTATTCGCCGCTGAGCTTCGCCCAGCCGTAACTCAGATCCGGGACGCCGATCGTGTGCTCGAAGTCGATCATGTCTTCGCTCAGCTTGCGGTACCCTTCCGGGCGCTGGAGGCTCACGGGATAAGCGGCACTCGAGCTGAAATAGATGACGGATCCCGGACGCGTGCGCGCGGCCCAGCGCCACATATCGGTGTCCACCGCGAGATCCTCAGCAACCAGAAGCGTCTGGGTCTCCAGCATGACACGACCGCCGACCATCGCGGCGAGATGAAACACCATGTCGAAACGGTCGTCGGAGCGATCGAAGTAGCGGCGGCAATCCTCCTCGATGAGGGAGAAGCCGCCCCTCGGCGGGTTCGGCCAATCCTCAGGACGCATTGCCCCGGTTCCGCGCGCGAGCTTATCGACGCAAACGACCTCGACACCTTCCGACATCAGCTTGCCGCAGAGATGGCGTCCCACAAATCCGGCTCCGCCGGTCACCAATGCACGCGCCATCCTCTCTCCCTTTCAGATCCGGCTGGCCATCCCAAACTCTGGATGTCCAGGTCGCCCCACCGCCCCTGTCATCACATCACGGATCGAAAATTTGATCCGTCCGGCATAGATATCGACCATCCGCTGGTGCCATTCATCGCGCGAAGGCGCGATCCTCTTGCCATAGGCGAATGCACCCTCGCTCAAACGCCGAACGAGATCGTCGTTTTCCATCAGCACCATCTTCTCGGCGAGGGATCGGGCATTGCCGCTCTGAAAAACCAGCCCCGCCTGGTTCTCTTCGATTTCTCTGGCAATGAGCGCATTGCTGCTGGCGATCACCGGTATGCCCGACATCAGCGCCTCGGCGGCGACGAGACCGTAGGGTTCGGGCATCCGCGACGGCATGAAAAAATAGCGTGCCTTGGCCGCGACGGCGGTAACCTCGCCGTCATCAAGCCATCCCGGAACATGACAGTGAGGAAGTGTGTGTTGTATTTCCTGGAGCAACGGCCCTTGTCCAATCAAGGTCGCCGCCTTGCCCGTCACGTTGAGCGCCTCGGCCAGCGTACGGACGCCCTTTTCTACCGTCATGCGGCCAAGAAACATGGCGCGTTCGTTCTTCCAGGCTTCAACGGGAAACCGCGTGAGCGGCGTCGACGGCGTGCGCAACGTCAGGAAGTTTCGAAGCGAGCCCGTGCTCAGGTAAGGTTCCATGGCTTCATGCGCGAGAATGACACCGACGCGGCCCCAGAAGACCTCACCCGCGGCGCTCTGGGTCATCGAACGGCCGAAACGCCACAGCTTGTGAAGGTAGTTGCGCTTGTCGCAGGCGCTGGCCAAGCAACCGGCAGTCAGCGGTTTCTCCTCGCAGATATCGCCCTTCCCGAAATGAGCATACGCGCCGTTCGGACAGCTCAGAAAGAAATCATGCGCGGTAACGATGACCTTGGCGTCACTGCGCTCCAGCGCGTGAAAAATCGAAGGGGACAGGATCTGTGACCAACCGTGAACATGAACGACCGTGTCACTTCCGGACTTGAGCAATCGGCGCAAGGCACGGTAGGCGCGGCCGTTGAAATTCCTGTCGAACAGGTTTGCGAAGCGGACGCCGTCGCGCAAGGGGCGCTCGCCCAGCGCCTCCACCTGTACGCCCGGGAATCGCAAGCGAATGCCCGCACCGTCATCCCCGACCAGAACGGAACAGTCGAGCCCCGCCGCAACGCCTGCCTCAATGCATTGGAGCGCGACCTTGGTCGCACCGCCCAGGGCCTCCGACACGTCGTTGACAACGATAAGCCGCATGAACACTTGCCTCTCGGAGACTTTACTGGGCGACCTGGATCTCCCCCATTTGGCTGCCGCTTGCCGACGGTTTGCAAGATATCAATTTGCGGTAGACGCTGCGCGCGGATGGACGGAATAACGCCTTGCCAAATACCTCAAGGCGCGCACTGTCGGGCCGAAATGGCCGTTAAGCCTTTGCCTCCACCGACGGCAGGCAGGCTTTCGGCACAGCTTCGCTGTTGTTATTTTGCGAGAACGTAGACGCCGTAAAGCAGGATCGGCACGGCCGCAGCGACGGCTGCAATCAACCCCAGGCGCTTCTCGATGAAATGCCGGACGGCTTCGCCGTGCCGGCGAAGAACCGCCGCCAAAATGAAGAAGCGCGCGCCGCGCGTGATCACCGCCGACGCGATGAACATGCCAAGGCTGACATTGGCGGCACCAGAGAGGATGGTGACGACCTTCATCGGCGGCACGTGCGCAAGCCCCGATGTCACCAGCAGAAGCACGATTGCCTCCATGTCGACCGAAGCGCGCATCGATTCGAACGCATCGATCTTGCCGTAGAACTGCAGGATTGGACGGGCGATCGCGTCGAAGGCGTAGTGTCCGAGGAACCAGCCCGCGATGCCGCCGAGCACCGAGAACAGTGTGGCAATGAAGGCATAACGATAGGCCCTATGCGGTTTTGCCAGCACCATCGGCAGGAACAGGACGTCTGCCGGAACGACGAAGACGGAGCTTTCGACAAAGGCTACCAGCGCCAGCCACCATGCGGCGGACTTCCGGCCAGCGAGGTCCATCGTCCAATTGTACAAACTGCGAAGCATGGGAAATCCGGTCGTTCATCGGGGGCGTCCCGTGCGGGACCTTGGCGGGAAGCGTTCCGATCCCCGATGCCGGGGACAGAGGCTGAACACGCAACGATAATATCCAGTCGACTACCAAACAGGCGGACTTTTGTCTGCCTTGAAATCGCGCCAGAGCAACTTGAGCGACGGTCCTATTGGTCCGCCCCGCCAGCAAAGCTATCCGTAGCCTCGCGTCTTTCGGCCGGAGCCGATCCTGAGGCGCCAGCCATCGCCGCCAGGCTCAGTCATGGAACTTTTGTTGTTTCGTGATATTGAAAGCCAACTTCACGTAACTTATAAAGATACGATCTTGAGACGAAGAGGCCCGATATGACCCATGACGTAATCATCCTTGGCGGCAGCTACGCCGGCCTTTCCGCCGGCCTTCAACTCGCCCGCGCCCGCAGGAGCGTGCTGGTTATCGACACCGGAATGCGGCGGAACCGTTTCGCCGCGACATCGCACGGTTTCCTGACCCAGGATGGCAGCGCGCCGGCTGAAATCGCCGCCGAAGCCCGCTCGCAATTGATGGAATACCGGTCGGTCGAATGGCTGCAGACTGCGCCATAAGTGCCGAACGTGTGCAGGATGGCTTCAAGGTCGCCCTGCAGCAGGGCCCCGATGTCACTGGCAAACGGCTTGTCCTCGCCACCGGCGTCACCGACGTCCTGCCGGATCTTGACGGGCTTGCCGAACGCTGGGGCAGGAGCGTCTTCCATTGCCCCTATTGCCATGGCTACGAACTCGACCAGGGTAGGATCGGCGTGCTCGCGACGTCGCCCCTTTCGATGCATCAGGCGCTGATGCTGCCGGACTGGGGTCCGACCACCTTCTTTCTCAACGGTGCATTCGAGCCCGACGCGGACCAGCTACAGCAGCTTGCATGGCGCAATGTCACGCTGGAGCACGGGCTTATCGACAGGATCGAGGGTGAACGGGTCGATGTCGTCATGAAGGACGGGCGGGTGTTGCCGATGGACGGCATATTCACCACCACCAGGACGGTGGTCTCGGCGCCATTTTCCGAACAGCTCGGCTGCACCTTGGACGACGGCCCGCTCGGACGCTACATCCGAACCGATGCGATGAAGGCAACGACGGTTCCGGGCGTCTTTGCCTGCGGAGATGCGGCAAGGCCGACGGGGTCGGTCGCGCTCGCCGTTGGAGACGGTGCCATGGCCGGAGCTGCAACCCACCGCTCGCTGATGTTCGACTGACAGCGACTGCAGCGGGTCCGGGCGTCACGCCGCTGGACAATGAAACGGCGGCCTCCCCTAGGCGGCACTATCCATGCTATCAGATGCGAAACAGGGAAGATTGCCAATGCGCCAGGACGGACGGCTTTCACGGCTGCTGCATGTGTTGCTGCACATGGAAAAGCACGCAGCGCCGATGACATCCGAAACCATTGCCCGGATGCTCGGCACGAACTCCGTCGTCGTGCGCCGGACGATGGCCGGCCTTCGCGATGCCGGTTACGTGTCGTCCGAGAAGGGCCATGGCGGCGGTTGGACGTTGTCGCGGCCGCTTTCCGAGATCACCCTCCTCGACGTCTATCGAACCATCGGCAGTCCCGGCTTCTTCGCCATGGGTGTCGCAACCGACGAACCGCAATGCCTGGTCGAACAGGCTGTCAATTCGGCGCTGGAGCGAACACTCGATGAGGCAGAGACCCTGCTGCTCGCGCGATTGGGCGAGATCGCCATCTCCGATATCGCCGCCGATTTCGAGCGGCGCTATGGCGCTGTCACGGGCAACCGATTGTCCTCGTGCAAAGGTCATCCGACAGAGCCGAGTTGAAGACCTCGTCACTGATTGAACCGGACATCGTTTGTTTTTCCGGCTGATGACAGGTTCCCTCAATGAACGTGCGCGAGGATCGCCGCGCGTCGGAGCGTCGTGCGGAGTGAAGCGGTTTCATGCGGGTGCTATTGGTCGAGGACGAGGCAGAACTTGCGGGGGCGCTGAAGACAGCGCTTAGCCAACACCGCATGGTCGTCGATCATGCGCGTGACCTGGCGGAGGCGACCCTCGTTCTCAGCGATGCGGTCTATGACGTCGTCGTGCTCGATCGGCGGCTGCCGGATGGAGACGGGCTTTCGCTCATCCCGGCGATCAGATTGCGGGGCAACAGCGTGCCGGTGCTTGTGCTGACGGCGCTGGGCGAACTTGCGGATCGTGTCGCCGGACTTGATGGCGGCGCCGACGATTATATCGGCAAGCCCTTCGCATTCGAGGAGCTTCTGGCGCGCCTGCGGGCGCTGGCGCGGCGCCCTGTCGCCGTACAATCCGACGTCGTGGCGGTCGGCCGCCTGTCGTTCGACCTCGCCCATCTTGAAGCCAAAGTCGATGGCGTGCCCCTGAAAATGCCACGCCGTGAACTGCTGGTTCTCGAAACCCTGACGCGGCGCATGGGGCGGATGGTGCTGCGTGCGGCCCTCATGGAAGCCGTGTTCGGCCTTGACGACGAAATCCAGTCGAACGCCCTCGATACCCACATATCGCGTGTGCGGAGAAAGCTTCTCGACGCCAATGCAGGCGTCACGATCAATGGCATTCGCGGCGTCGGCTACCTCCTGCGGGAAGCGCAATGATCACCGGCACGCCGCACTCCTTCAAATGGCGGCTCGTCCGCTGGCTGGTGCTCTTCGAAACAGCCGCCATCAGCCTTGTAATCGCCATCGCGGTCGGTCTGCTCTGGGCGACTGGCTATCTTATCGACGGCTACGAGAACGGCAATATCGATGTGCTCACGGACGCGATCGTGCGCGATGGGCAGAACAACCTCGTGGTCCAGGAAACCCCAGAGCTGGCGCGGCTGCGGCGCGAAGTAGGCGAGATCTGGTTCATCGCTCGCGACCGCGCCGGACACAGGCTTTCCGAAGGCGCGGTGCCTCTGGCATTCGCCTTTGCCACGGCCGGTCTCGACCGGATGAACGACGGACGCTTCAGGCTCTCGCCCGACAAGGATTCGCGGCCGGAAGCCGTCGTCAAATGGGTCGATTCGCCCGCGGGGAATATCCAGATCTTCACCGGCACGGAGGGGCAACTCACGCTTCGCCGGCTGCTGCTCGGCACCTCTGGCGCGTTCCTGACCATTTTCGTGCCTATGCTGCTGTTGCTGGCACTCGCCACCATCATCGTCACGCCGATCGTCGTTCGCCGGATGCTGGCCGGTCTCTCGCATGCAGCAGCCCATGCAGCCCATATCGAGTTTGACCAGCAGGGCGTGCAGATGCCGATCAAGGGCGTTCCGGCCGAATTCCTGCCGCTGGTCGAAGCTTTCAACAATGCCCTTAAACGCCTCGACGAGGGATATGCCCGCCACAAGCGCTTTCTCGCCCAGGCGGCTCACGAGTTGCGCACCCCCATTGCAATCCTCAACACGCGGGTAGCAACGTTGCCGCCGAGCGACGGCAAGGCGCGGCTGATCGAGGACACCAATCGCCTGGCGACACTCGCCGGCCAGCTGCTCGACCTGCAGCGCCTCGGCAAACGAACGACCCCGTTTTGCCCGCTCGACCTCAGGGCACTCGCCGAACGCGTCATTGTCGATCTGGCGCCACTTGCCTTTGCCGCCGGATACGAAATGTCCTTCGATCCGGCAGACGAGCCGATGATCGTCCTTGGCGATCATTCGTCGCTCGAACGGGCTTTGACCAATCTCGTGCAGAATGCCATCGAGCATGGCGGTCGTCGCGGCAAGATCACTTTTCGCGTCATGGCGCCGGCGCGCGTCGAAATCTGCGACGAAGGTGACGGCGTCCCACTTGCAGAGCGCGAACGAATTTTCGAGCCGTTCAGCCGGCTTCATCCCGGCGGCAAGGGCGCCGGGCTGGGCTTGAGCTTGGTCAGGGAGATCGTGCACCTCCACGGTGGCCATGTCGCGATCGTCGACGCGACATCGGGCGGCGCATGTTTCAGGATCGACCTGCCGCCGGCATGACGCGCTACTGCATGTTTCCTTAAATCGTATCCGATTCAAGGATAAAAACATGCAGCAATTTAAAGTGCTACAGCGACCTTTGCGCGTCTGATAAGACGCGCGGCGCTGTAAAGAAGCGTGTTCTCTCTGCGCCATGCTCGCCGCTTCGACTTTTCGGAAAGGGGGTCGATCGTAAAGATTGTATTTAATCTTTTCCGGTAAGTTTCCGTTAGCAATTTCACATCAATGGGGTCCCGGCGGTACTGTTGTTCGCCGTCGACAATGTTTTGCGTACGGGTGCTCATGCGTTTTTCAGCTGTGCCAGCAATGTTCCTTGCCTGTCTGGTTTTGGCGGGCTGCACGTCCAGTTCGACGCTGGACACGATCGTGCCGCAGCAGCCCTCGCGCGAAACGACGAGTTCGGTCGTGCCGACGTCTCCCGTGCCTTCGGCCAATGTCGGCGTCGCAGCGGCTCAAGCCGCCCCGCCGCAGGAGGTGCTGGCCTGGGCCGGAGCAGTTCCGGAACCGGAAGCCTTCCGACCGCAGGCTAAGACGGCGGCAACGCCCATGCCGCTGGAGCGGCCCGTTGCCGTGATCGCCCCGGCAACACCCGCGGTCCTGACGACACCGGGGACACGCACGCAGATCTACAGCCATCGCTTCCGCGATGCCAAGCCGATTAATTTCGGCCGCGCATCCCCGCGCAAGATGGCCGTTCATGGTGTCGACGTGTCGCGCTGGCAGGGCGAGATCGACTGGCCCAAGCTGCGCGCGCAGGGTGCCAACTTCGCCTATATCAAGGCGACCGATGGCGGCGACCACCTCGATCCGATGTTCAAGAAGAACTGGCGCAAGGCAAAAGAAGCCGGGCTGAAGCGCGGCGCCTACCACTTCTTCTATTGGTGCCGCACGGCCGGCGAGCAGGCCGACTGGTTCATCCGCAATGTTCCAAGAGAAGCCGGCGCTCTGCCGCCTGTCATCGACGTCGAATACAACGGTGAGTCCAGCTGCAAGCGACGCCTGTCGCGCGCCCGTGTGCTTGAAAAGATGCAAGTCTTCATGGACAAGCTCGAGGCGCATTACGGCCAGCGACCGATCATCTACACCGCCCCGGATTTCTATCAGGACAACCTGACCGGCGAACTGCTCGACTACCCGTTCTGGCTGCGCTCGGTGGCAGCTCATCCCTCCAAGAGATATCCAGGCCGCAAGTGGATCTTCTGGCAGTATTCGGGCTCGGGCCTGTCGCACGGCGTCGAAGGCAAGATCGACCTTAATGTGTTCCACGGCAACGAGAACGAATGGCAGAACTGGCTCGCCAGGCGGGCAAGCTAGGTTTTGCGACAGACCAGGCGCCTGACGTGTGCCTGGCTGGCCTGATCTCTGTTTCACAGCTGCGTTGCCCCTGAGCCGAAGCCTGCTGTGGTGCCGTCCCTATGCACTTGGGCCGCCGCATTGCGCGCGGGAGCAGCCGCGCGCTCCGGGCCCAGTTTCAAATCCTGAGTGATTACAACCTGCCTTGTTGGAGTGGACGGCTCCCAACGGCATCGAATGTGCCAGAATGAGTTCGTTGAAATCTCAATCGAGGGAGACCGTCCGTGGAACAGATTATCCGAATTGGTATGGATACGTCAAAGAGCGTTTTCCAATTGCATGGTGTGAATGCGAGCGAGCAGCCGGTGCTTCGCAAGAAGCTCTCACGCAGGGAAATGGTGAAGTTCTTCGCGAAGACGCCGACGACCACTATTGCGCTTGAGGCCTGCGGCGGTTCGCATCACTGGGCGAGATTGTTAAGCTCGTTCGGTCACGAGGTGAAGCTGATCGCGCCGCAACTGGCAAAGCCCTACGTCAAACGTGGCAAGAACGATGCGGCAGATGCAGAAGCATTGTGCGAGGCGATGAGCCGCCCGACCATGCGCTTCGTGCCGGTAAAGACCGCCGATCAGCAGGCAGCCTTGATGCTGGTCGGAGTGAGGGAAAGGTTGATCCGCAATCGCACCCAACTTTCCAATGCTATCCGCGGTTTTGCCATGGAGTTCGGCATCGTCGCGGCCAAGGGTATGTGCCGGATCGAACCGCTGTTGCAGCGCATCGCCAGTGACGAGGCTCTGCCGGAATTGGCACGTGAGCTCTTCGCCATGCAAGGTGAGGAACATCGTGATCTTCTTGCCGAGATCAAAACCGTCGATGAGAAGCTGATGACCTTGCATCGTGCTGATGAATGCAGCAAACGCTTGGCGGAAATCCCCGGTGTTGGACCGATTGGCGCATCGCTTCTGATGATGAAGACCCCGGATCCGACGATGTTTAAATCGGGGCGTGATTTTGCCGCCTGGATCGGTCTGACGCCCAGAGATCATTCGACCGCCGGCAAAGTCAGGCTTGGTGTGATCACCCGCGCTGGCGACGAGATGCTACGAAGCGTCCTGGTGGTTGGTGCCACCGCCCTTCTTCAGCAGGTTCGGATAGGTCGAAGTAAACACGCCTCCCGATGGCTCCTTGAACTCCTCCAACGCAAGAAGCCGAAGCTGGTTGCGGTGGCGCTGGCGAACAAGATCGCCCGTGTCGCCTGGAAGCTTATGGTCAGCGGCGAAGCGTGCCGAAGATCACAAGATGTCCCGCAGGCTGCGGGGCTGGCGGCATGACAGATTGGCCATCACGGTGAGCACACAATGAACGCTACCGTGCTGAGCTGATGCTGTGAACTTGCAAGAGAAAAGCAGATGGTGCGATCGATCGATCCAAGACGCGTGAAACTCCGTTATATCCAGTGGCCATTTAAGGTCGTTGCCTTGTTGGGAACTCGCGTCGCGGAAACCATCTTGGCCAGTGGTCATGTGCGACCGCATTCAAAGGCCGCACATATGGAAGCAAGCGATCCGATCGAAAATATCTGCAGAAATGACTTGCAAGCGGGAGCCGTCCACATATGCATAAAGGCAGCTCCCCAAAAGAAAAAGCCTGCCGCGGGAGGAGGTGCGGCAGGCTTTCAAAGGGATTGAATGGCAACCGGGAGGAGGAGTGTCGCCATTCCGGCAAGCGCTCGTTGGGAGGAGGAGAAAGCGCTTGCACACTCGAAGTCCTGCGGGAGGAGATGCATCGCTTCGATGAGTTGACTATACAAGAATGCACGCGATTTCGTAGATCTGACTTCGCAGACCAGCCATGCGCGGAGCGCCGGTCAGGCACTCCGAGGGCACCATGCAGGTTCTACAGCGCCGCGCGTCTTATGAGACGTGCAAAGGTCACTGTAGCACTTTGAATTGCTGCATGTTTCTAAATAGGATTTAGGGAAACATGCAGTGGTCTTGACTGAAGAGACCATAGAAATGCCGGCGCACGGTTACCCCTTCGCGTGGGCGCGCCCACCAAGTCGGCAAAAAACGATAATATTCCAAATGGTTAGTTGAATATTAGCGACAGCGCCTGCAAGCGTCACGCCCATGTCACGGGAACGGTCCCACAAACCGTGTTATAAAATCCCGTCATCGCGTGTCTCGGACATCCCTCCGCCATCGGTTGTGGATGCGAGAAGCATTGAAAGCCCATGCAAATCGGAAAGGATCGGCGGACTATGCCCCGCTACATGTACCATATCCATGCGGCCGGCGTGACGAGCCGCGATCAGGCCGGCAAACAGCACCCCAATGACGGCCGTGCGGTCGCTTACGGACAACTCATCGTCGACGAACTCGCCGAGGAATACGAATATCGGGGCGCGATCGTCGACGTCCTATCCCCGAGCGGGCGCCTGATCGCGCGTCTGGTTTCGAGCCGGGCGTTCCCGCCGTGGCTGCAATCCACACCACCCGAGCAGCGCGCGCTTCACTGATCCGCGTTCGGAAGTCTGTGCGGAGGCCGTCGCAATGGCCTCCGCTTGGACAATGCCAGTGAACGGGTTGGTTGAGGAAACATGCTTGGTATCGGCCATCGTCCGCTGGAACCGCTCCATAGGGTAGAAGCCGCGCGCTACGGCTCTCGCTGCGCGAATGAGCTAGCGCCGTCTCGCGCGTGACACAAGCACGTTGCGGATCGAAAAGCTGGAATGAATGCGCAACACGCCCGGGAGCTTCGCAAGGATTTCCTTGTGGATGCGCTCGAAGTCGCCGGCATTTTCGACCTCCACCCGCAACAGATAATCGGACCCGCCGGTCATGAGGTAACATTCCTGGATTTCCGGGTGTTTCCGCACCGCCGCCTCGAAGCGATTGAGGTGCTCCTCCGTCTGGCGTTCGAGCGTGATGTTGATGATCACCGCAATGGCGTTGTCGCCATCGGCGTTTCCGACCAGCGCCGTATAACCGCGGATCACGCCGCCCTGCTCCAGCAGATTGATGCGCCTCAAGCAGGCCGAAGGTGACAGCCCCACCTCGGCGGCGAGCTTTGTGTTGCTCATGCGCGCATTGAGACGCAGCAGACGAATGATGTTGCGATCGATCGCATCCAAACCGGACATGCAGATTCTTTCATTTTCCCGCCGATAATTCTTAAGATCAGCGAATACTCGAATATTCAAGCGCTACTTCGCATGATCGTGCTCGATTATTTCACTATGTTCGAGCGCAACTTCTGCCGGGTTTGGGGGCTGGTAACAGCGAGCATTTTGCGCGTACCTCAGCCCGTTTGACGATCGATCTGTGATCCTGAGGATGCGATGAAGATTACCATATTGGGCGCCGGTGTGATCGGCGTCACCTCCGCATATTATCTTGCCAAGGCGGGTCACGAGGTGACCGTCCTCGATCGGCAGTCCGGCCCTGCTCTGGAAACGAGCTTTGCCAATGCCGGCGAAATTTCTCCCGGCTATGCCTCGCCGTGGGCGGCACCCGGCATCCCGCAGAAGGCACTCAAGTGGCTGTTCATGAAGCACGCGCCCTTGATCATCCGCCCGATGGTGGACGCTGCCACCTGGCGCTGGATGACGGCAATGCTGCGCAACTGCACCTCGGCGCGTTACGCCGTCAACAAGGGGCGGATGGTCCGCCTTGCCGAATACAGCCGTGATTGCCTGATTGCGCTACGCGGGGAAACGGGCATTGCCTACGATCACCGCACGCAGGGCACCCTGCAGCTCTTCCGGACCGCCAAGCAACTCGACGGCATCGGCAAGGATATCGAAGTGCTGAAGGCCGATGGCGTGCCCTTCGAAGTGCTCGACCCGGCCGGCTGCGTGGCCGCTGAACCAGGCCTGCAACCGGTCCGCGACAAGATCGTCGGCGGCCTTCGGCTGCCGAATGACGAAACCGGCGACTGCTTCAAGTTCACCAACGAACTGCAGAGACGCGCCGAGGCTCTCGGCGTGCAGTTCCGCTTCGGCGTCGATATCCGCCGGCTTCGACAGGAGGGCAACCGCATCGTCGCCGTCGAGACGGCAGAGGGCGAGATCCGTTCCGACATCTTCGTCGCCGCCCTCGGCAGCTATACGCCGGCGCTCCTAAAGCCGCTCGGCCTTCGCCTGCCCGTCTATCCCGTGAAGGGCTACTCCATCACCGTTCCGATCGTCGACGAGACGCGGGCGCCGGTATCGACGATCATGGATGAGACCTACAAGATCGCCATCACCCGGCTTGGCGATCGAATTCGCGTCGGCGGCATGGCGGAGATCGCCGGCTTCAGCAGTGCCCTTCCCCAGACACGTCGCGCGACGCTCGAACATTCGGTCGAAGACCTGTTCGGCGGCGCTGGCAACCAGAGGCAAGCAACCTTCTGGTCCGGCTTGCGGCCGATGACGCCGGATGGAACACCGGTGGTCGGTGCAACGCGCTTCGCCAACCTGTTCCTCAACTCCGGGCACGGCACGCTCGGCTGGACCATGGCCTGCGGCTCGGGCCGCGTGCTGAGCGATCTGATCAGCGGCACCAAGCCCGAGATCGAAACGGCGGACCTGGCGATCAGCCGATACCACTGATGGGCATTCGTATCGCTTCGATGCCGAGCGTAAACGTCAGAACATACTGGTGATCCGCCGGGCCGTCACGAGTCCGCCTCGCCGGAGATCTGGCGTTGAACGCGCAAGCGGCATCCCCTTGCCCGTGCGTTGCAGGAACTGTCGATAAGCCGGATGCTCGATGAGAAGCCGTCGGCCAAGGCCTGACAAAAAGTCGACATCGTCGGGCTTCAACGTCAGGCGGTTGTGCAGCCGCATGATGCGTTTTGCCGTTGGCGGATCGGCGGTATCGGCGAGCGCCAGGCGAACGATGCCGACATCGAGATCGCGACAGCCTTTGCCGGAACGCTGAGTGGCGCAGCGCCATCTGATGACCTGATCACGCCAGACGGGCAATCGATTTTGCAGGGCATCGAAGCTCTGGAAGTTCGGAATGTTGATCATCGCATCGATCGCGGCCACGATCGCATCGGGGGCTTTCGGGCTCTTTGCATTGATGGAAAGATCACCTCCAACCCGCGTCGAGGCATCGACGACGATGACCAGCAGGTGCCGGAGCCGTCGCGCGCGGGCGGCAGGAAGCGGTTCCGGCGCTGGCCGGCCCATCAGATGCAGCAGGCTCTGTGTTCCGATGCCATCGACCAGGCCGCCGTCGTATAATTTGAGATAGTTCAGATCCGGCGCCGTCTCGTAGCGGCCGAGCGCATTCCAATATTCGCGCTCGACAAGCGACGTCGCGCCACGAGCAGACGACTGTGCTCGCGGGCTTCCGCCATCGCCTGGCAAACAGCTTTTGCTGAAGTTCTGCAGGGTGACCGGCGCAAACACCACCGGGACAGCGGCGGACGCCGCCACGGCATAGGCCAGCGGATAGTCATTGTAGTTGCTGCAGATTGCGGCAAAGGATGGACGATCGAAAATGAACGGGTTGCGATTGTAGAGGTCGGTGGCGTGGATCACCAGCCGAGGACGGTCAGGACGGCTCATGTCGCCAAGTGTCGCGCCCCGGAAGAGCTTGCGATCGAGCCAGGACGGGAACCCCGAGAGGTCGTTCATGCCACCCTGATAACCGCGCAGCAGATTTTGCGGCGTGAAGGCCGTGTGCAGCGAGGCTTCCACATCCTGACCGAGAAAATTCCGGCGAAAATCGTCAAGACCGGTCCGCCCGCGAAGCGCGAAATGGGAGGCAAGGACCGCACCGCCCGAAACCCCAGCAACGACTGCGACGTCATCGGCGAGCATTCGGTTCTTACCACCGGGCGAAGGCTGATCAGCCAGGGCGGACAGTACGCCATAGCCGAAGGCGGCAGATCTGGCACCACCGCCAGAAAAGGCAATGATGATGCCGACGTCGCCAAAGTTTTGCGCGTCCCGGAACTGGATGCTCCCGGTGGTGAAGACAAGTGGCTTGTTGGTCGGGCGCGTATCAGGCGCCATGCAGCCGGACAAGATCATGGCGCCGACAAGGACGCCTCTCCTCAGGACGCGGCCGGCGGTGATCCATAACCGCCGCAAATCGCGAACATCTGACCGCACGAGATGCCACCTGTCCCATCGTTCTCCGCAGTTCATCGCCATCTCGCTCCGTCCGCGGGCTGATCCAGCCGGGCCGACATTGATGTCGGCGCCGACCGTTCGAACACCTTACGGATCTAGATTGAGACAGCATGGCATGCCGCGGCGGGCGAAGCGAAAGCGGCGGCTCCGGCTCCCTCCGACAACGGTTTCTGGAAGATGGGATGCCTCCTCCGGCACCGTGGCCAAGCGGTTCTATCACTGAGGTCAACATGACTCTGGCCGCGACAGATGCCTTTATACCCGCCCGTCGTACCGATTATCCTCGGCGCCGCCGCGTTCGTGGCAATAACCGCAGGCAGTCCCGCACCAAGGCGTACAGTGCTCTTTCATTGGAAAGCAACCGCTCGGCATCGACTTTGCGCGCCACCAATCGCGGTGGCCTTCGGGGTCAATGGGACTTCGCCCTCGTCGGCTCGGATCGTTTCCGCCCGCCATCGAGATTCAAGCTGAGCTGCACGCCGCGGCTCAGCTTCGGCAAAGGTGCCGTGAGGTCGATACGGCCAAAAATCTGCTTGCGGCGCTCACTGTCGCGCTCCCGCTTCAGGCGAGAATCGGCGACGGCGGCCAGTGCGCGATTGATGATGTCAGTGCGGGTCATCGTTCATCTCCACATCTGTTCTCTTTTTGTTCTATTTTTAGCAGAATGTCAAGTGACCAGATCCCAGGTTGAGAACAGCGGCAACGCGGGCCGGTCGGCGCGACAGCAGCACGTGAGCGGCGGGTCACCCCGGCAGCCGCTAAAGCGCGTCGCGATCTCCAGGATTCTCTTGTTGCGCTTTAAGCTCTGGTTCTGCGCATGCCGTTATCGCAAAACCGCTGCGCACTGCGCGACATGCTTTAGAACGTGATCTTCACCGAACTGGCGCTGCGGTTGGCCGGCCCGTGAAACACCGCCTCAATGTTGTTGCCATCGGGATCGAGCAGGAAGGCGGCGTAGTAACCTGGGTGATAGGGGCGTTCGCCGGGTGGCCCATTGTCCTTACCGCCGTTTTCAACGCCGGCCTTGTGAAAGGCGTCGACCATGGTGCGGTCCCGGGCCTGGAACGCGAGATGATGGCGCCCGGTCAGCTTTCCCTGGGCCGCTTCGCTATCGGCGGTCGACACGAAAAGCTCGTCGGCCCAGAAGTAGTCTTTGCCCTCGCCTCCCATCGGCACATCGAGAGCTTGAAACACGGCTTCGTAAAACCTCCGGCTGGCGCCGAGATCCTTGATCACGAGTTGAATATGGTCGATCAGCCGACCGCGGTGCAATTCCATCCGGAAATCCTCCGTTCGCAATCGGCAGAAATTTAGGTCCGACCTGAGGTCCGTCAATGGTGGCGGAGCATCGGCACCTTGGCCGCCTCAGGTCTCCGGGGCCGAAGACAGGATTTGGACGATGTGATTATAAGGGCTTGAAATAGCCGCAATCGCTCGCCATATGGGGCATAACGAATTGATCGTTGAGCATAGACAGTCTCGGTGAGACGGATGTGTTCCGGTCAGAGTTTGCGCTAAACCGCTGACCACGGATGTACTGGCAGGGTAAAGCAGCGAACGGGAAAAGGTCGGCATTGCCGGCCTTTTTTGTTTTGGGATCCCTCGGTCTCATCAAAATCCGAACAGATCGGTTGCGCTCGACTGCCTTTGTCTGGCAGAAGACCCGGGAACGCGATCGCCATCAGTTTTAGGGTGGGGTCGGGCGGGCGATTGACGTCTACCTCGCTGCCACGAGACCACGTGGCCGTTCACGAATTTTCCGCGGCATGAGCCGTCGGAATGGCGGCGCCGCTGACATGCGAAAGAGCCATGATCTCATTCAGACCTATGCTTGAGAGCGAGTATGCTGGATATCTCGCCTATTTCATCCCCGACTATGCCACGGAGATCGCCGCCAACTACGGGCTCCCCGACGCAGACGCCCTCGCCCAGGCAACCGGTGAAATCGCCGAGGACCTGCCGCAAGGCGTCGGCACGCCAGGCAACGTCCTGCTGTGTCTGATCGACAGCGAAAGCGCCGAGCATGTCGGCTATCTCTGGTATCGACCGGACGCGAAGGGCCGCTCAGCCTTCATCAGCGATTTCCATATTCTGCCCACCCACCAGGGAAAAGGCCTTGGAAAGCTCGCGATCGAAGCACTTGAGGCCGAGCTCTTGGCAAACGGGTTCGACCAGATCAAATTGCGCGTCGCCGAAGACAACAGCCGCGCCCGGCATGTCTATGAGGCAACAGGGTTTCGGGTCACCGGCACCAATATGAGCAAGACGCTCAAGCCGCGCTAGAACTCAACGCATACTCAGATATGGCATCGGCGGTTGCCCCCGGTTACGATCCCATGCGGAACTTAAGCCGGCCGTCGTCGTTGGTACCTTGCTGCTGCATGTTTCCTTAAATCCTATTCGATTTAAGGATAAAAACAGGCAGCCATTCAAAGTGCTACAGCGACCTTTGCGCGTCTAATAAGACGCGCAAAAGGCGCTGTAGAACAAACGAGGTGCAAAAAATGGCAAATGACATTCAGCGATCCGTCGAAGACCAGATTTCCGAGCTGCGGGCACAGGTTGCCGATCTGACACGATCGATCTCCGCACGCGCTGGCGAGGCTGCAGGCAGTGCCGCCGATCTGGCGGAGGACGCAAGAGGACGGGTGAGCTCGGCCGCACGTGTTGTGCGTGCACAGGGACAAAGCGTTGTCGAAGCGGCAAAGGACAACCCGGGCACCGCGACGACGGTCGTCAGTACGGCGGGACTGATCGGCTTTGCCATCGGAGTCCTTGTCGGCGTGTCCTTCCAAAGCAACGCGCGGTGGCGATAGCAGGCAGAGCCTGAGGTTGACCCTTCCGTCAACCGCAGGGTCAGGCGCTACTCTATTGCATCGGCATGTTCACCAACAGGGTGCCGGCCACCCCGAGCCCAATCAGGATGAAATGGGTGATCTGCATGGTCTCCTGACGGACATAGTAGGCAAACCAGGCACCGCCGAGCAGCATGATCAGGCTGAGAGCGATGAAGGCTGCGAGAGCGAGGTTCGCCCATATCATCGCGGCGGCACCGTCCGATAGTCCGAAGAATGTGCCGATAAGCATGATGGCGGCCGCCGCCAAAAGCATCATGGTTGCCACCTCCATCACCAGAACGAAGCTGAAGACCATACGATGCCACACAGCGTTCGTTACACGGCGCGACAACAGCGGTGTACGGATGGGCGGTTCCTGATCGAAGAGCTGCATGCCCATCAGCATACCAACCGCAAAGACGCCATTGCGAAATGCGACGACGTTGTTGAGGACGATAACGGCAAGCCAGAGCGCGAGCCCGGAGAGCAGTACGGCTTTGATCAGAAGAAGCGAGGTTGGTTGAGTCATTTCGATATCACCATGGGTTGGGCCTGCACGCTCAAGCGCGATACCTTGATGACGATCGGCAGTGGCCGCCCGTGACACCCGAATGACGCTTTTTTCGCTCAGCGTCGCTTTTTCCATGCGGACGGAGGCTGTCCACAGCTTGAGCAATAAGTTGGGGATCAACCGGCAGCCCGCGATGTGCCCGCTCCCGACGCGTCTGGACGCCTTATTGAGGCCACGAAAGCAGTGGCACCATTCCTGTCGGCGGGCCTAAGACCCATTGCCTTGCGCGGGATCGAACGAGGGCCTGCGCAAGGCATGATCGGCAAGGCGCCTGTCGCCAGTATCTATCAGAGCGAGTGATGTCAGAGGCCGCCTATTACGGCTATGGCGCTTGCCTGCGCAATTCGGCGATTAGCGGCGTCGTTGAGTCAGCGCCATGCCTGCCAGGATCAGAACCACGCCAAGGGCGCTTGCAAGGAAGGTTGCGGATGTTCCCCGCAACAGATCGAGCGCCACGCCCGAGACCATCTGCCCGCCGATCACCAGCAGGGCGGTATTGACGGCACCGATGCGCGCGATGAGCCAGCTGCCGGCGGCAACGAAGACCACACCGATCGAACCACCGAGATAGGCGTGCCAAGGCGCGTCCGCAGCGCCCGCCGGGATCAGCCCGCCGACCGACAGCCCAAGAATGCTCAACGCGACGAAGCCGACGACATGGTTCCAGAACGATGCGATCAGCGGTGACGTCGAGAGACTGAGCCGGCCATTGACCTGCCGGCTGACACCAACAAGCACACCGGCGAGACAGGCGAGAAGGATCGGCAAGGTCATGCGCTGCCTCTGCCGAACAGGATGATAAGGGCGCTGCCGGCAACGATCAGTGCCATGGCTGCCAGATCGCGGCGATCCGGGCGGCGCATCGGCAGGCCGAACAGCCCCCAGCGATCCGCAGCGATGCTGAATACCACCTGGCCCGCCAGCCCCAAGGCAAGAGTCCCGGATAGTGCAAGCGGTGAGTTCACGGCAAAAGAGGTCAACATGACGGTCACGCCGCCGGAAATCCCGCCAAGATAGGCCCAGAGCGGCGCATGCGGTTTCGTCCCGGCATTCCGGTTGCGCCAGGGATAAAGCATGGCGAGCATCACAAGCGCCGCCACAGTCCCCGTGCCATGCGCCGCCCAGGACGAGAACAACGCGTTGCCGTAGCGTCCCAGTTCGCCGTTGAAGTGAACCATGAGGGTCAAGAGCCCGCCGGTACCAAAGGCGGCCAGGAGATGCAGCGGATTGAGTGGGTGCCCGGAGGGACTGGTCATGAAGGGGTGCTCGCAACAGAATCGGTCATGCGACAATCATCACCTGCCGATTGCCTTTCCTCCAGAGACTTCGATGACAGACTGACAGCTTTCACTCGGTTTCGCCCAACAACCCGACTGGCTGCAGTTTCGCCTTGCGATGTTCTGCGCGGGGCCGCCCGGCGGCGTCTACGGCGTGGGCGCCACAGGCGGCATCACCTATATGAGGACGATACACCACCGGCTGCAATACGAACTGCACGATCACGCCCGCTTTCCAGGCGTGATCCCGGGCAGCCGAAACATTCAGCGCCCGGGGATCCAGGTGATGAAACGGACGAGTTTGTCCGTCAGCCCCTTGTACGGCGGCGAGATCAAATCGCTCGGCGCCGGATCGTATTTTCTGAGCACCGACATCGACTTGGAAAAGGTCAGGAAGCCTTCCCTGCCGTGGTAGTGGCCCATGCCGCTCGCCCCGACACCGCCGAAAGGCATGTCGTTGCAGGCAAACTGGTAGAGCGTATCGTTGACGCAAACGCCACCGGCAACGATGCGGGCGAGGATCGCTTCGATCTCGGCCGCATCTGCGCTGAAGCAATAAAGCGCCAGCGGCCGATCGCGACCGAGCACATAGCCGATCGCCTCGGCCGGGGTGCGATAGCCGATGACCGGCAGGATCGGCCCGAAGATCTCCTCGCGCATAACCGCGCTGTCTTGGTCCGGATCGAGCACTACGGTGGGCTCGAGCATTCGCACCCGCGACGGTGGCATCTGTTTCATGTCCAGCAGCGAAACCAGTTCGTATCCGCGCGCGCGCGCATCGTTTACCAGAGTGGCGAGGCGGTCATGCTGGGCTTCGTTGATGATCGACGTGTAGTCCTCATAACCGTTGCCGGCACCGTAGCGCTCGCCCATCTGCTGCTTCAGCAGGGTGACGAAAGCATCGCGTTTGCTCTCATGAACAAGGACATAGTCCGGCGCGATGCAGGTTTGGCCGGCATTGAAGAACTTGCCGGTGGCGATGCGGTTCGCAGCACGCGGCAAATCCGCCGTCTCCCCGACGATGGCGGGTGATTTGCCGCCGAGCTCCAGCGTGACCGGGGTCAAATTTTGAGCGGCAGCCGCCATCACCTTACGGCCAACGGCGGTGGAGCCGGTGAAGAACAGATGGTCGAACGGCAGGGCGGAAAAGGCCGCCGAGAGATCAGCACCGCCGAGCACCACCGTCGCGCGCGTGTCTGGGAAAACATCGGCGATGAGCGTGCGCAAAAACTCCGACGTGCGCGGCGTATGTTCGGACGGCTTGAGAAGCACATGATTGCCGGCACCGATCGCCGCGACCAGAGGCGCGAGCGCCAGATTGACCGGGTAGTTCCACGGCGAAATGATCCCGACGACACCAAGCGGAACGAACCGAATTTCTGCCTTTGCCGGCCAGAGCTTCCATCCGGCCGCCCGGCGTTCGGGCTTCATCCAGGCCTTGAGCCTGGCCAGCGTGTGATCGATCTCCGAAAGAACCACGCTGCCTTCGCCGAGCAGCGTCTCGTGAACTGAGCGATGGCCGAAATCGGCGCTGACCGCCTTCGACATCTCATCCAGGCGCTCGCGGAAAAGACGGCGCAGACGCTTCAGATCGTCCCGGCGCTGCTCGTAGGACGGACGCTGTTCGAGCCAGGCGGCACGCAGCCGCTCGAAGCTGGGCTGCAGCTGAAACGGATGGTTATCTTGCATGCGCATTGCCTTTAGTCGAGCGCGCGAACAGCCATTGCGCCGTGTAGTAGGTACCCAGCACCCAGACGGCATTATAGGGAATGTTCCAGCGGAACCGCCCATAGGCAAGCAGCGTGTCGCTGACCATGAAGAACAGGCCGCCGAGGGCTGCCGACCGCGCGGCGGATTTCTGCGGCGCTCCAACCGCCAGCTGTCGATCACGGGAAATTGCCTGTGCGGCCATTGCTGCCAGCGCCAGCGCATAGATGACAACGGGAAGGCGCATACCGGGCGGCAAGGACGACCACAATCCGGTAATGACGATCAAACCGATCCCTGCGAAGATCGCGAATATCCCCTTGTCGGCGGCAAAGCGGCTATCGCGGGTCAGCGCCCAGATATAGGCGCAGTGGGTCAGGAGAAAGCAGACGAGGCCGGCGAGGAAATAGTCGCCCGGCAACATCAGAAAGAAGTCGCCTGCCGCCGCAAAGGCGAGCCCGGCGACAATCGCCAGCCCATAGGCCCGCGATGGCGGGCCGATGTTGCGTAGAACAGCAATGAGCAAAAGTATCGTTGCCGTCGGCTTGGTGACGTAATGCAACCACCGCCAGCCGGATTGATCGCCGCCGGCCAAGAGACTGCCGATGATGGCGAGAACCGCGCAAACGGCAAACAGCGCATAGATCGATGCGTTGTTTCGCGCGCTCAAAGTACTGCTCTGCCTCATGCCCGTCCCTCGTTATCAGCGAGACTGGCTCGCCCTTATTGCCCAACAACGACCGGCATCGCCGATCCGCAACCGTTTATTCGAGGGACTGTAGTCAAGCCCCGGATATTGTCCATAGCTGAACAAATATGGAGGCGCTGTTCCTTGCGCGTAAGGCTGAGTGGAATCCATTTCTAGTGCCGCCCGGCATCCGTCTGCATCGGAGAAGCAATTGGTTGGCGATCAGCGGTGTTCGCTACCGGCGAATGCTTTCTATAATTATCACTACATATTTCTGCGGTCAGGGTTGCGGGAGATATTTTTGCTATTTATATAAACTTCACTACAGAAAGGAGTGCTCATGGCGACCAGGGGACGGCCACGTGGTTTCGACCGCGATCTTGCGCTTCAAAAAATCACGGAGGTGTTTTGGGCGAAGGGTTACGAGGCCGCCCAGCTCAACGACCTGACGGCGGCAATCGGCATCACGCCGCCGAGCTTCTACCCCGCGTTCGGGTCGAAGGAAGCCGCGTTTCGCGAGGCGGTCAGCCTCTATGCCGCGACAGCAGGATCGGGCCCGATGCGCGCACTCGATGAGGGTGAAACGGCGCGACAGGCGATACGCGCGATGCTTCTCGCCAGTATCGAGGTCGCGCTTAGGGCACCGCAATCGAACGGCTGCCTGTTGATTCTCGGCGTGATGAATTGCCAGCCAGAAACCGGGCCACTCTACGACCTGCTCAAAGGCATAAGGAAAGAAACGGTGGAGCGCGTACACGCAAGGCTGGAGCGCGGCGTGGCCGACGGCGACCTCCCGCAAACCACCGACATACCGACACTGGCGACCTATTACGGTGCCATGATGCAAGCCATTTCCATGCAGGCCCGCGATGGCGCGACCCGACAGGAGCTCGAAGCCCTCGTCGGTCCATCCCTCGCCGCACTGCAGGGAATACCGGCTGCCGATCAAGAAGTCTCAACACCTTGAGAAAGAATATGATGCAGCCCATCGGAACGACCGTCAACGCTGTGCCCACCCGGACCGGAAAGGTCGTGATACCGGCCGAACTCCAGTCGGATGTGGATCAGTTTCATTACGCGCCCGCGCGCCGTGCCGGTGATTTCGTCTACCTGTCCGGCATTGTTGCCGCAAACGGCGACACCGAACCGATGGACGCCGAAGGATTTCGTCGCGAACTGCGCCGTGTCTTCACGTTGATCGAGCAATTGCTGGCTGCGTGCGAGGCGCGCCTCGATGACGTCGTCGAACTCCAGATGTTTCATGTGTTCGGAAGTGACCGCCTGGCATTGGACACGGCGGGGCAACTGGCCGCGATCGCCGCGGTGCGGGACGAGTTCTTTGCTATCCCCTACCCCGCCGCGGTCGAGCTTGCCGGGGCGACCTCAATCCGGACGGTGGGCTGGTCGAGATCAAGGCGACGGCATTCGCACCGCTTGGTTGACGTGTTTTCCGCCCGATCAATAATATCGGGGCCTGTCGAGCGCACCGACGCTTTCATTCGTTTGCCGGCCAGCGGCGCGCGCAGCCCAGGCGACCGTGTCGGCAATGCCGCCGAAGGGGTAGAGATGCAGCATGACCGTGCCGAGATCGCGGCCCGCCATGCCGCCTGCAAGCCGGCTCATGAAACGATCCGGCCCCACCTTGTTGACGAGGTTGGCCAGCGAGAACCCGTATTTCCCGACGATCGCCGCGGACGAAGCCACACCGAATTGCGCCGCAAACCGCAGCAATCGCTTCACATCCGCAGGTCCAGGCACGCCGATGCGGATCGGCGCATCGATGCCACGCGCCCTGACCTGCGCGATCCAGTCGACGACCGCATCCGCATCGAAGCCGAATTGGGTGGTGATCTCGACGCTGCAGCCGCGGGCCTTCAGAAGCTCGGTCTTCTGGCCAAGGGCCTCCCACAGGCGCGCCTGGTCAATCTTCGGATGGCCTTCCGGGTAGCCGGCGATCCCGACGTTGACGATGCCATGGTCCGCGACGATGCCGCCGGCAATTAGATCGAGCGAGTCCTTATAGGGACCGGTTGGCGACGACGGATCGCCACCCACGAACATGAACCGGGCAGGACGCGCTGCGCTGATCAGGCCCGTGAGCAATTCGTCCCGATCCTGCACCGATCTCAGCCGCCGGGACGAAATGATGGGGACAGGCTCGAAGCCCCATTGCCGGATACGCGCGGCCGCCTCGATGCGTTGCGCGTGGCTCTCGTTGCCGAGGTAGGCGATATTGATTGGCGTGCCGGCAGGAATCTCGGATTTCGCAGCTTCGATTTGCCAGATATCCTTGCCGGTAATCTCCAGTGAATAGTCACGAAACAGAGCAGAACCGTGTTGTATGAGCGCGGTCATGAAGATCCTTTGCCGGTGCGACGGGCTTGGGTCGCCTCGAGTCAACGGCGCGAGCTGTCGGGCTCGGGCATGCCTCAATCTAAGGCTTGGTCGAGTTGGAAGCGGGCACGGTTTTCTGCGGCGGCCGAGCCACCATGCCTCCGCGCATGCGGCATTGATCTAGCCGATCGAAATTGCCGCGTCGACGCGCCAAGCGTCGCAGGCCCTCAACGCATCCAGTCCGAGGAAAATATGGGACGCAAGCGCCGACCTGCCGAATGGCTCCGGGGCTCGAAGCGCGGCGCTCAGCGACAGTGTCCGGACCGAACGAGCAGCGTCAGAAATAGAAAGCGCCCGCTCGTTTCCGAGCGGGCGCTTCATGAAATCTTTGATGGTCTCAGGCGCGGTTAGCGGCCGAAGGCATTGCGGGCAATGCTCGGGATGTCGGCGCGGTCGATGCCGAGGTCGCGCAGTTCGCGCGTGGACATGCGGCCCAGTTCGGAGACCGTCTGCCGGTACTTGAGCCAGTTGTTGAAAGAGCGTGCTACGTTCATGATGATCCCCTTTCCGTGGGCTTTCGAAGCCTAGCTGCCAGTCCTTGGCGCTTCGTTCACTTCGATGAGGGATATATAGTCGATCACCCCCGCAGATAGCAGCGCTAAGACTTCACTCCACCCCTGCAAGCCGCGCATGGATCGTTGTGCCCCAGGGAACTGCGGCGGCCGGCAGATGGATCGGCGGGAACAGCCAATGGGAGCGACTGCCCTGAAGGACGGATATGCCCAACCCCGGTCAAGTTGGACTGACCGGGGCCGAGCTACTTCGGACTTGGCGGAATAACGGACGCTTTAAACTCAGCGCATCATCGCCCCGACATTGCCGCCGTCGACCGTGAGCACCGCGCCTGTGCTGGTGCGCGCCTTGGCGAGGTGGACGAAGGCGGCCGCGACGTCCCGTGCCGTTACCTCACGTCGAACCAGGTTGCCGCGCATGTAGCTTTCCGGCGAAATACTCCGCGCCTGGCTGCGCTCCTCGATCATTTGGTCGGTCATCAGGCCGGTGCGAATGCGGTCGGCGTTGACCGCGTTCGAGGTAATGCCGTCGGCGCCATGTTCGACGGCATATTGGCGCATCAATGCCATCAGCGCCGCCTTCGACGTTCCGTAAGGGCCGAAGTCGGGGCCGGGATTGACCGCCTGCTTCGAGACATTGAAGACCAGTGCACCGCCAGTTCTCTGGGCTTTCATGATCCGGACCGCGCTGCGGGCAATATAGTGGTGCCCCCAGAAGTTCAGCGCGAAAGCCTTCTGGAAGACCTCCTCCGAAACATCGAGCAGGGCGCCCTGGAAGGCCGCACCGGCGTTCGAGATGACGATATCGATGCCACCGAAATGCCGGGCCACATCGGCGAGCGCCGCGTCGACCGCCTCGGGCTTCGTCACATCGCAGACGAGGCCGACACCACCAAGCCTTGCCGCTTCCTTCTGCAAGGCATCCTCGGCAAGGTCCAAGAGCGCGATCTCGGCGCCTTCGGCGTGCAGAGCCTCGGCAATCGCCAGCCCGAGGCCACCCGCACCACCGGTGATCACCGCGACCTGCCGGCTCAGCGGCTTCTCCGCCTGCTTCGTCAGCTTAACCTGCTCGAGCGACCAGTACTCGATGTCGAATAGGTCCTCTTCCGACAATGCCTCGAAGCTCTCGATGCCTTCGGCATTGCGGATCACGGCAATCGTCGCCTCGGCAACGTCGGCGCCGACACGGGCGGCCTTCTTTGTCGGGCCGGCGGCAAACAGGCCGACACCGGCAACATAGAAGACACGCGGCATCGGATCGAGCATGCGCTTGATCCCACCGACGCGCGCATTGTTGCGCTCGAAATAGGCGCGATACTCGTCCTTGTAGGTGGCGACGGCTGCGCGCACCTTGTCGGCCCAGCCGGCCATGTCGCCGGCAACGGGGGCGGGCAGCGCCACGCCAAAGCGCTTGATGTGGATGACGTGCTCAGGGGTCGCATTGCCGCGGTGAACCAGATCGGCAACATTCTCGGCATTGCAGAAATCGAGGACATCAGGGCCGGAGCGATGTTCCAGCACGAAGCGGCGCGGGCAGCCCTCGATGCCGCTGTCTATCGCGATGGCGCCGCGCAGAACCGGGGCGATCTGAGCTGCCGTGGCAAGCGGGGCCGCCGGCTGGACGACCATGAACGGACGCGGGTTGCCGCGGGCGATGCGGCGCTCGGCCTTGTCGATGGTGGCGATCATCTTCTCATAGGATTCACGCGGATCTTCCGACCAGGTGAAAATGCCATGCTTCAGCAGGATCATGCCGTCGGCGCCCGGATTGGCGCGGAACGCCTCGTCGCAGGCCTTGGCGAGATCGAAGCCCGGCATCACGTAGGGAACGATGATGGAATCGGGGAACAGTTCGCGCACCAGATCCTCGCCATGCGGCTGATTGGTCAGCGACACGATCGCATTGGCATGGGTGTGGTCGATATGCCGAAACGGCAGGTTGGCGTGCAGGATCGCTTCCACCGAAGGGTTCGGCGCTGCAGGATCAAGCAGCAGCCGGCGCTGCAGCATCACCATGTCGTCGTCGCTGAGCGTCGGGAATTTGACCATGGCCTGAAGCGGCTCCAGCCTGACGGCAGGCAGGCCCGCCGGTTCGATCGTGCCCATGTCCCAGCCGCTGCCTTTCACGCACAGAACGGCAACCTCGGAACCGTCCATCTCGGTAAACGTGGTCTTGACGGAGGTGTTGCCGCCGCCATGCAGTACTAGTTCGGAATCCGAACCCAGAAGCCGTGTCGTGTAGGTGCGGATCGCTAGGTCCCGGTTGACGCCGGCGTTGACGTAGGTGTCGACGACACGGGCGAATTCGGTTTCTGACCATCTGGATTTCATAAAAGGCTCCTGTCTTCCCGCGCTTGGCAGCGTTTTCCATGGGGTTTGAAAATCAAGTCCTGTCGTCAGCAGCCCTTGCTCGGCCTGCGCGCCGAACGGACGACCGTTCCCCGCACGCCGTGAGGACAAAACGGCGACGCTATCCGTCGGTTGGCTGCAGGCGGCAACCTGCGTCTGCGCCATCACGCCAAGGCTGCATGGCCTCGGGATTGCGGTCGACGTCGAGAGCGAGCTGCAGCCGATTTGTGGGGGCGGGAAAGACACCAAGCCGCGCTTTGCCGATTGGTTCGTTTCCAACCCACTGGCACGCGCCTATAGTCGAGCATTCCATCTCGGCGTCTCCCAAAACCTTCGTCGAGACAATTGCCACCATGCTGTGTCATGTGTCAACACGCATGGCAAATTTGTTTGACGGCGGACACTTTTTCCGCTTCAGGAGAAGCCATGACAATCCAGGGGAGCAGACGATGATGGATACGGCGCGGGGAAACCGGGCAGTCGGCGAAGGCATAGTCTTGCCTGCGGAGTTCGACGACGGCGTCGTCTGGGCTGCCTGGCTCTATTATGTCGACCAGCTCACCCAGAGCGAAATCGCCAAGATGCTCGGTGTATCCAGGGCAACGATCGTCAACTACCTGCAGGAAGCGCGCGAGCGTGGCCTGGTCAACATTCGCCTGAACACGGAAGTCGGCTCCCGGACTGGTATCGCACGGCGTCTGAAGGACAAGTTCAGCCTGGAGGGTGCGCTGGTCATTCCCGCCCTCGACAACAGCGACCTGGTGCAACGGCTTGGCGAGGCCGGTGCTCGCCTGCTTGCCGATATGGTTCAGCCAGGCGACACGATCGGCGTCGCCTGGGGCCGGACGGTGCTGGCCGTGGCCGACAGCATCTCGCTTCCCGAGCCGGTAGAGGGATTGACGGTGGTGCAGGTCTCCGGAAGCTCGATCGCCAATCCGGATTTCGCGCCTGAATTCTGCACATCCTTGATGTCGCGCCGCATCCACGCCCGCTGCATCAACCTGCTTGCGCCGGCCCTGCTGTCGACACCCGCCTTGAAGCAGGCGCTTCTGGCCGAACAGGTGCTGGTCAAGCAGTTCGAGCTCATTCATTCCTCCAACATCATCCTCTTCGGTGTCGGCGACATCGGCCCCGAGACGCTGATCCGCTCGGCCAATATCACCGGGCAGGAAGACATCGACGCCTACCAGGCCGGAGGAGCGGTCGGGGTGCTGATCTGCCGCTTCATCGACGCGGAAGGCCGGCCGGTGCGCGGTGATCTCGACAACCGCATGGTCGGCATCGAACTCAACGAGTTAAGCCAGGTGCCGCGGCGCCTGTGCGTTGCCGGGGGCGCCAGCAAGCTGACGGCCATCAGGGCGACGTTGAAGGGCGGCTACGCAACCCATCTTGTCACTGACATCGCGACGGCAGAGATGCTGCTGCAATAGCCGTCCTGCTGCCCGATACAGGATCGGGCAGCAGCCACGACTGGCGTCAGTTGGCCTTCACGCGGGCATTGTTCATGAAGTCCCAGGTCGCCTCGAAAGAGGTGATCCCGGCGTCAGAGCCGAGACCCGTCGCCACGAGCGCGGCGGATGCCTGGGCGAACTTCAAGGCGGTTTCCGTCTCCATGCGATGATGAAGCCCGGCAATGAAGCCGGCATTGAAGGCGTCGCCGCAGCCGGTGGTGTCAACCACGTCGATCTCGAATGCCGGGAGGCGCAGGCTCTTACCGTCGGCATCGAGGAAGCAGACGCCGTCGCCGCCGAGCGTAAAGATGCAGTGCTTGACGCCGAGATCGGCAAAGAAACGGCCGGCATCCTCGGCGGTCTTCTGGCCGGAAATCAGCATCGCCTCCTCCACTGAAGGCATGAAATAGTCGATAAAGGGGAAAAGCGGCCGGATCAGCGACAGCGTGTTGTCGTTCGCGCCCAGGAGGTCGAAGGTCGTGGTTCTGCCGAAGCGCTTGGCTTCCTCGAGCAAAACGCGGCTGGGTTCGCCGTCGAGGCGATCGAGCAGCCCAGTGCCGCCGAGATGGACGATCGGCGGCGCCAGCACCCGCTCGCGCGCATCCGCGGGGATCTCGAAATGTCCGGAGGCGCCGCGTACGTGCAAAGCTGGCCGTTCGCCATTGCGGCGGATGTTGAGAATGCTCGCGGATGTCGGCACGCCGGCAATGCGCTGCATCTCCGACCGGTCGACACCGAAGCGGTCGAGCGTGGCGAGCACGAAGTCCGCCTTCTCATCGTCACCGACCGCACCGACCGCGAGGCAGTTCAGCCCGAGTTTGGCAAGGTCGACGACCGTACCGCCGGCAGTGCCCGCAACGGTCAAGCGGATCTCGTCGATGAATTCGACGTTGCCGCCGGACGGGATCCGGTCCACCGGTCGGCCGAGAATATCTAGAATGTAAAGTCCGATTACAGATACGTCGTGCGCCATGCACTCAACCTTCCCTACTGAATTGGTGACCGCGGATAGCAGTCCTTGACCCGCTGGACGACGGCCGAAGCCCGTTAGTCTTTTGCACGAAGCGAGAAGACGGTGCCGGCAAGAACGATGAAGACGCCGATAATGGCGAGCTGCCACGTGCTCGGAATGCCGACGAGAATGAGGACGTTGCTGACAAGCGTGATCAGCACCACGCCGAGCAACGTGCCGATCACGCTACCCGAACCGCCGGTGATGCGCGCACCGCCGAGAACGACCGCGGCGATGATCTCAAGCTCGGTTCCGGCAAGGTCGAACGGATTGGCAAGCCGGTTGCTCGCCACATGCATGATCCCGGCAATACCGGCCAGCAGGCCCGCATAGGCAAAGACGAAGATATGCACGGTGCGCAGATTGAAGCCGAGGCGTTCGGCGATGCCGGGATTGCCGCCGACCGCATAAACCGCCCGGCCCATCAAAGTACGCTCTAGGATCCACCAGGTCACCGCGGCCGCAACAGCGAGCACAAGCACGAAGGCCGGCAGCACCGAGATGGAGCCGTTGGCGCTTTGATGGGTGAAAAGCGCGAGTTTGCCGAACGCCTCCATCGAGCCCGGAATGTTCATGAACAGGGCAGTGCCGACAAAGGTCAGCAGGAAGCTGCGAATGACGTATTGCGTTCCGATCGTCACAATCAGCGACGGCGCGCGCAGCGCGTGGACGAGCACGCCGTTGAGCGCTCCGAAGCAGGCGCCGCCGGCGGCAGCGACCAGCAAAATCACCGGCATCGGCAACCCCGGCAGCAGGTTCGTGACCAGCATCGTCACCGTATACATGACGAAGGCGGCAATGGCGGTGAAGGAAACGTCGATGCCGCCGGACGCCAGCACCACCAGGACCCCGAGCGCGAACAGCCCGCGCACGACGGAAGCGCGCAGGATGTCGAACAGGTTCGACACCTGCCAGAAGTCCGTATTGATCGAGCCGACCACCAGGCAGACGAGCACGATCAGCGCAAAGGTCACGACCGGCGGATGACGCAGCAGCCAGCGCCAGGCGGAGCCAAGCGAAACCTTGTCGTTGCCAGCTGGGGTGGCCCCATTGAATGTCGTATCGGTCATTGCGGGGTCCTCACGGTCGTCTCTTCTACAAGGGCGCGGTAAAGCGCCTCTTCCTCCAGCGCCTCGGCCTGAAAGGTTTCCACCACTTCGCCTTTGCGCATCACCATGATCCGGTCGCAGTTCTGCAGAAGTTCGAGCAGGTCGTCGCTGATGATGATGACGCCCATGCCTTCGTCCGCGAGACGCTGGATGATCCGGTAGATCGTGTCCTTGGATCCGACATCGACGCCGACGGTCGGCCCGTGCAGGACCAGAAGCTTCGGATTGATGGTCAGCCAGCGGCCGATAAGCACGCGCTGCTGGTTGCCGCCCGACAGCGACTGCACCGGGTTGGCGACATCCGGCGTGACCACCTGCAGGTCTTCGACCGAGCGCTTCGCCAGCGCGCGGCTGCGGCGGCCGTCCAGGATGCCGAAGGCGCCGCGCAGGCGATCGAGCACCGGCACGACAATGTTCTCTTCGATCGGCTTCTCGAGAAAGAGACCTTCCGAAAGGCGATCCTCGGGGACGTAGCCGATGCCGGCATCAATGGCGTCGGCGGGCTTGCGGGGCGTCACATCCTTTCCATTGAGGCGGATGCGTCCGGTATCGGCTGGAGCGACGCCGGCAATCGCCCGGGCCAGCTCGTTGCGGCCGGAATCCAGAAGCCCGGTGATACCGACGATCTCGCCGCGGCGCATGGAGAAGGAAACATTGGCGAAGGTATCCTTCAGCGACAGCGCGTCGACGACAAGCAGATCCTCGCCGAACTTCGGCGCCGAACGATAGCGCGCCTCGTCCAGCACCTTGCCCGTCATCCAGAAGCCGAGTTCGGCCTTGGTGTGATCGGCGATGTCGCATTCGGCGACCTTCTGGCCGTCGCGCATGATGACGGCGCGCCCGCCGATCGACTTGCACTCGTCGAGCTTGTGGGTGACGAACAGCACTGCGACGCCCTTGGCGCGCAGTCGGTTGACTATGCAGATGAGATTATCGACTTCGTGCTTCGTCAGTGCCGTCGTCGGCTCGTCCATGATGACGAGGCGCGCATCGGAAGCAATGGCGCGCGCAATGGCAATGAGCTGACGCGTGGCCATCGGCAGCTCGTCCGTGCGGGTCGAAAGAAAGGCGCGGGTCGTCGGCAGGTTCACGGCCGCGAGCGCCCGTTCCGCCGTCTGGCGCATTCGTCCGAGATCAAGCCGCCGGGCAAGCTTGCCGGAGGCTGCGACCAGTTGCTGCGTCAGGCCGACATTTTCGGCGACGGACAGGTTGGGCAGCAGAGAAAAGTCCTGATAGACGGTCTCGATCCCGGCCGCGAGCGCGGCAACCGGTGTGAGATGGCCCACGGGCTTGCCATCGATCAGCAGTTCGCCGGCATCGGCCGGCTGCGCGCCGGAAATGATCTTGATGAGCGTACTCTTGCCGCAGCCATTCTCGCCCATGAGATGGTAGATCTGTCCGGGCTCGATCGAAAAGCTGACCCCCTTCAGCGCGCGAACGCCGCCGAAGCGTTTCTGGACATCGCGAATTTCCAGATAGGGAATTGCGGCTTTCGAGGTTTCGCCGCCGGGATGCGGCGCGCCGGCTTCGTGCTTGAGCTGCATGGCACTGTCCTGACCAAAAAGAACGGGCCTGCTGCACGTTTCCTTGGATCGCCATAGATCCAGGAGACGATTGCAGCAGGTCTAAAGCGTTACAGTGTCTCTGGCGCATCACATTCGACGCGCGACGCTGTAGCGGCACTCGACGCGCAACGCCGGGCCCATTGTCGGGCCCGGCATCGCTATCATCTCGACCCAATCAGAACGGGTACTTGGCGTAGTTCGACTTGTCGACGTCGACCCATGCCTGGCCGACCACGATCACGCCGTCGCCGGCACCCTTCTTGACGGTGACCTTTTCGTAGCCGGCAACGCCGAGGTCCATGCCGTCCTTCAGTTCCTCGTCCTTCAGCACCATGTCGGCGACCTTGTTCATGACGTAGCCGGCATCCTTCGGATCCCAGAAGCTGATGCCGTCGACAGCGCCCGATTCGAGGTAGGAGCCGGTGTCCTTGGGCAGGCCGATGCCGAATACGCAGGTCTTGTCCTGCAGGCCGGCTTCCTCGACGGCACGGCCGATGCCGATGACGTCGATGGCCGAACCGCCCTGGAAGCCCTTGATGTCGGGGTACTTGCGCAGGATTTCGCGCGCCTTTTCATAGGCGCGGTTGGCATCGTTGAAGGATTCGTTCTTCTCGGAGACCAGTTCCATCTCGGGGTATTTCTGGGCGTTTTCCGAACCGCCATCGGCCCACTGCACATGGGTCAGGCTGCCGAGCGAGCCGACGAAGGAGGTCCACTTGCCGGACTTGCCCATGCATTCGGCGATCTTCTCGTTGAAGCGCGCGCCAAAGACCTTGTTGTCGAAGGCTTCGATGTCGACGAGCGTGTTCTTCATATTATCGGCTTCATGGGTGATGACCTTGATGCCGCGCTGGGCGGCGCGCTTCAACACGCCTTCAAGGGCGGAAGCATCCATCGGCACGACGGCGATTGCGGCGACCTTCTTGGCAACCAGGTCTTCGATCAGCCGGCCCTGCTGGGCTGCGTCGGCCTTGCCCGGTCCGACCTGGCTGGTGGATACGCCGGGATTTTCCTTGCCATAGGCATCGACGCCTTCGTTCATGCGAGTAAACCAGTTTTCGCCCGTGACCTTCACCACCGTGACGATGCTGGGGTTTTCCTCGGCAATGGCGGCCGTGGTTGCAGTCATTGCTCCAAGCGCGACGGCGCAGGCAGCGAATTTACGAATGGCAAGCATGCATTCCTCCCAAAGAACCTTCGAATTTTGACAGATCGACCGGCGTGCGAAGGCATCTCGCCGGCCCTGGAACTTGGATCAGCCGCGCAATGCCTTGAACCAGGCCTTGGCGTCGAAGCCGGATGTCGCGAGAAAGACGAGCAGAAGCACGCCCCAGGCGAGGTCGCGGAAGAAGTTGGAAATGTCAATGAAGTTGAACAGGCTCGACAGGATCTGCAGCGACGTCGCCGACAGGACGACACAGATCACCCGGCCATAGCCGCCCTCAGGGCGAACGCCCGCCATGACGGCGATGAGAATGGCGATCAGCACGTAGGAATTGCCGTAGTCCCACTTCACGCTCGATGTGCGCGCGGCGATCACGATGCCGGCGACCGACGCAAGCACGCCGCAGGCGGTATAGGTCAAAAACAGGATGCGCTTTTCCGCAATGCCGGCATAGCGCGCGGCCTTGGCATTGTTGCCGAGCAGCAGGAGCCTGAGGCCGAACGGGCTGTAGCGCAGCACGCCGCCGAGGATGAGAGCAATCAGTAAGAAGAGCGCAAAGCACAGCGGCACACCCAGAACCGGTGTGTTACCGAAGGCGTCGAGCGGCTCGATGAAGCCGAGGCCCAGCGCCGAACCGTTGGTGAAAGCGATCGCAAGGCCGGTAAAGAACAGCTGCGTGCCAAGCGTCGCGATGATCGGCGTCAAGCCGGCGCTCGAAATCAGAAACCCATTCAGCATTCCGCCAACTAGGCCGACGAGCAGTGCTATGCCGGCAAAGCTCCAGCTGAACAGCAGCGGCGCGTCATCGGGCGAAACCGTGTCGCGCAGCAGAAGATAGGCGACGACGCCCGACAGGTTCGCAAGCGCGATCCCGGACAGATCGATACCGCCATTGCCGGAGATCATCGCCAGCATAACGCCCAGCGCAAGAAGGCCGAGTTCGGGCACTTGGCCCGCCATGGATTGCAGGTTGTAGATGTCGAGGAAACTGGCACCGACCAACACGCCGCCCGCTACCAGCACAGCAACGTTGACGACGGCCAAAAATGCCAACTGGCGATCAACCCGAAATTCCAAAGCGCGCCCTCCGTCATTGTCGTTCGCAGGCAAGCGCAATCACGGCTCCCAGCGTGCTCCTAGGCACGCTCCGTGAGCGCGCACCCGGACCTCTTTCGAGTTCGGATGCCGCGACGGCCGACCTGATGAGGCCGGCGATGACATTTGCCAAAGACTGTTGTGTATTGTCAACACCAATCTATCGCGGCCGGCTTATTTATCTGAAAAGTTTGGCGTTTCCCCCAGCGGAGAACACTCCCCATGCCGCAATTTTCGGCGCGCATTCCGCGCATCAGGAGAAAATGAACGACGTCGAGAGCTAACGACGTCAAGGGCTCGTGACTTATGAAGCTGCCAGCGCCACGTGCGATCCACTCTGCAGCGGCCCTGCGTCGTCGCGGTGATAAGAAAAAACCCGAGTTCGAGGAGATGCACCCTTGTCGACGGCTCTGTCGTGATGGAGAAATCCTGTTTGCAGAGTGCAGGCTCTGGTCGTGCAGCACGATAATTATGTCGTAGACAGGCTCTAATCGCAGCGCCGCAAATCCTAAAATCCGGCTTCAGTTTCAATCAGGGTCGCAATCAATGGCAGAGTTTCCTCAAAAGGCGAAGGTCGTAATCATCGGGCTGGGTGGCATCGTTGGTGCCTCGATCGCGCATCACCTGATCGAGCGCGGTTGGGACGACATCGTTGGCATCGACAAGTCCGGCATCCCGACCGATATCGGCTCGACGGCGCACGCGTCCGACTTCTGCTACACGACCAGCCACGATTATCTTTCGGTTTGGACGACGCAGTATTCGATCGACTTCTTCGAGAAGATGGGTCACTACGCCCGCATTGGCGGCCTGGAAGTCGCGCGTACCGGCGACGATGTCTGGATGGAAGAGATCAAGCGCAAGCTTTCCTCCGCCAAGGCCTTCGGCACCCGCGCCCACTATGTCTCGCCCGCGGAAATCAAGAAGATGTTCCCGCTGATCGAGGAAGATCAGGTCATGGGCGGCATGTTCGACCCGGATGCCGGCCTCGTCATCCCGCGCTCGCAGACAGTTGCTGGCAAACTGGTCGATGCGGCCGAGAAATCCGGAAAGCTCCAGATCTTCGGCAACACGCCGGCAAGGTCGCTCATCGTCGAGAACGGCCGCATCAAGGGCGTCGTCACCCATCGCGGCACGATCATGGCCGACCATGTCGTCGTCTGCGCCGGCATCTGGGGCCGCCTGATCGCCGAAATGGTCGGCGAGGATCTGCCGGTGATGCCGGTCGACCATCCGCTCACCTTCTTCGGCCCGTATAACGAATTCGAAGGCACCGGCAAGGAAATCGGCTTCCCGCTCCTGCGCGACCAGGGCAACTCCGCCTATATGCGCGACACCGGCGATCCGAAGACCACCGAAGGTGGCCAGATCGAGTGGGGCTATTACGAGACCACCAACCCGCGCCTCTGCCATCCGCGCAACATTCTCGAAAAGCACGAGGCACGCCTGTCGCCCTCGCAGCGCGACCTCGATATGGAGCAGATCATCGAGCCGCTCGAGCGCGCCATGGAACTGACGCCGATCCTCGGCGAACTCGGCTACAATGAAGGCCATTCCTTCAACGGCCTGCTGCAGGTCTCGGCCGCCGGCGGCCCCTCCTGCGGCGAGAGCCAGAAGGTGCGCGGCCTCTGGTACTGCGTCGCCATCTGGGTGAAGGACGGTCCCGGCTACGGCAAGCTGATCGCCGACTGGATGACGGACGGGCGCACTGAGATCGACCACGCCTCGATCGACTATTCTCGCTTCTACCCGCACCAGCTGGAGGAGAAGTTCATCGAGGGCCGCTGCTTCGAGGCGGCGCAGAAGATCTACTATCCGGCCGTGCACACGCGCGAGCCCTATGCCAGCGGCCGCAACGTCAAGCGCTCGCCCTTCTACGAGCGCGAGAAAGAGCTCGGCGGCTACTTCATGGAACTCGGTGGCTGGGAGCGCGCCCATGGCTACGCCGCCAACGAGCACCTCCTAGAAAAATACGGCAACCGCGTTCCAGTGCGCCAGAACGAGTGGGACAGCCGCCATTTCTGGCGCGTGTCCAACGCCGAACATCTGGCGATGAGCGAGGATTGCGGTATCGTCAACCTCTCGCACTTTCATATGGTTGACATCGAAGGCCCTGACCACGTCGAGTTGCTGGAGTGGCTTTGCGCCGCCAAGATCGGCGGCGACGGCAATATCGGCAAGGGCATCTACACCCATTTCCTCGATGACGAAGGAATGGTACGGGCCGACTTCACCGTCTTCCGCATGGCCGATCGCTGCCGTCTCGTGAACGGCGCCGATGCCGGCCCGCGCGACTTCCAGTACATGCGCCGCGTCGCCGAAGATCGCGGCATTGACGTCACCATCACCGACGTTTCGGAGAAGTTCATCACCATCGGCATTTGGGGCTCCAACGCCCGCGAAACGCTGAAGAAGGTGGTTGCCGATCCGGCCGGCCTCGATCTCGAGAACTTTGCTTTCGCTGCGATCAAACCGATCGAAATCGCCGGCAGGAAGGTCACCGCCTTCCGCATCTCCTATGTCGGCGAGCAGGGCTGGGAGTTGCACATGAAATATGAGGACGGCCTCGCCGTCTGGGACGCACTGCGCTCAACCGGCGTCATGGCCTTCGGCGTCGAAACCTATGCAAACTCGCGCCGTCTGGAAAAGAGCCTGCGCCTGCAGAATGCCGATCTTCTCACACAGTACAACCTCATCGAGGCCGATCTGGCTCGTCCGAAGGTGAAGGACGTGGACTTCCGCGGCAAGGCGAAACATCTTGAATACAAGGCACGTGAGCACCAGCCGGCCATGCTCTGCACGCTCATCCTCACGGAGAATACCGATAGAAACGGCGTGAAGCGCTACCCGGTCGGCAGCCTGCCGGTCATGGACCCGGAAACCGGCGCGGTGCTGGTCGACGAACTCGGCCGCCGCTCCTATACCACCTCCATCGCCTACGGCCCGACGATCGGCAAGAACATCGCGCTTGCCTATTTGCCTTGGTCCCACTGCCAGGTCGGCCGCAAGCTGAACGTCGAATACTTCGCCGAGACCTACCCCGTCGAAGTCGCCGGCGTCGGCTACAAGCCACTCTACGACCCGGAGAACCTGAAGCCGCGGAGCTGAGATTTTACAACCCCTCGGCCCACCCGCGGTGGACGTCCCGTCACGCGCCTGCTTGCTTCAAGCGGGCGCGTTCGTTTTTGGCGTTCGTTCATTATGCCTGCGCCCCTGGAATTTGTCTGTTGTTCGGATACCGGAGCCGCCAGTGTGCGAAGGACATGACGTTGGTGAACTTTGAGCCGGCGCGCTTTGCCATCAGCCTTTGTGCGGGCGGCGGCAACGTCATCGGCAGGCGAGATCGTCGGGTTCTGGACGATGCTGATGGTGCAGCCGTCCTGCTTCAAAATGTCGTAGACACTCCTCCAGCCGGCGCCATCGGCGGACCCACGCTACGAAATGCCAGCCGAGGAGCGATGGTACACCTCAATTCGGAGCGTCCATCCTGATCGGGTAGTCAATCGATAGACGATGGGTTGTGCAAAGTTTGAGTTGACCGTTTCCGATGGCGAGGCGACACTTGCAACCTGCAGCAAGACAGGAGGAAAATGATGGCCGAGCCAGATCCCTGGCGCCACATGGCAAGCGCGCCGAAAAACGGCAGTCGGATCCTCGTTACGATCCGCCCGTCCGAACAGGGGGCGGCAGAAGTTGACCTCGCATATTGGTCGAATGGCGATCAGTTCGGTGCAGAAGGCTGGCGCGCCTCTGATTCCTCGCCCGGCCGCATCATCGAATACGCCGAGCCCGAATTGAAGTGCTGGATGCCGATGCCCTCGGCCAATCTCAATCGCACCTCAATGCCCTCACCCTGGGAAGGCGAAGACGAGCGAGAGCTCGACGGATCAGGGATTTAAGAACTCGCGCCGCCATGTTGCGCTTCCTCGTACACGACGGGGTCAAAAGGACTTTTGAGACGTGTGCTTGCAGCCTGTGGAACGCCTAATCTCAATCCGACGTAAAGGTCGCCTTGGGTAGAATTGAACCACTGCCCCTTGGCCCGTCTGTTACGAATGTCTGTCGTAGCATTAGACCGCCGGAACCAGTGGCTATCCTAGCCAGAAACGCCGCACCGTTGCGCATAGGCCTCCATCTCGGGCTTCAGCCCGGCAAAAGCCGAGAGCACGTGCATCTTGAGTTGCAGCGCTGCTGGCCCAGGCGGCATCAGTTTTGATTGCACGAAGCCAAGCGCGCGCGGCACGCCGCTCGGCAGGATGGGTAACGCGGTGATGTTGTCGGTTTCCCGCCGAGCGAAGACCACGCCGAAGGGCAGCACGGCGAGGCTGTCAGAATGGGCGAGATGGGCGAGAATGCCGGCGAGCGAGGCGCCGGAGAAATTGATGCGCACATGCTCGGCGCCCAGATTGACTAGCGCAGTTCTGAGATCGGCGCTCAGCGGACTTCCGGCAGGTGGCTCGATCCAGGGATACCGCAGCAGGTCGGCAGGCAGGAGCCTGTCCGATGCAAGAAGCGGATGTCCCGAGCGACAGGCAACCACATTGCGCCCTGTCAGGATCGGGTCGAAGGTCAGATCGCTATCTGCATCGAAGACCTCGACCGGACAGATCGCGAGGTCCAGCTGCCCAGCTCTGATCTTTTCGGCAAGGCTCGTCGTGTAACCATAGACCTGCTCGATTCTAACGTTCGGCCTTGTCCGCTGGAATTGGCCGACCATCGCCGAGACCAGCGCGTCCATGAAAAACGGCGTGCCGCCGATCCTGATATCGCCACGCTCGCCACGCCTGAATGACTGGGCCACGTCGCTCGCTCGCGCCGTTGCGCGCCGTACCGCTGCACCGAGATCGGCAAGATCCCGACACAAGGGAGTCGGCTCCATCGGGCGGCGGTTGCGCAGAAACAATGGCTCACCCAGCCGCTTTTCCAGAAAGGCGACTGTGCGTGACAAGCCGGGCTGCGTCATTCCCAGCATTTCCGCCGCCTCGGACATGCCGCCGGCATCGACGATCGCCCAGAGCTGTAGCAGATGGCGCGGATCAATCTGCAAGAAGAGATTCTCCCAAGTTCCGTGTTCCGCTCACAACATAACATAATGGTATGTTATCTGGAGATATCATTATTCGAATTCACCTTCGTCCGTCGCTACTGTTTTCCTCGAGATGGAGCCGCAAGCGATTTCGCGGCCCCGTTCAGGGAGGAACCGATGAGGGAATTCGACTATCAGGGGTCCCCGGCAAGAATTAGGTTCGGCGCCGGCGCCGCGCGGGGGTGGCAGAAGCTGTTGAAGCCTTGGGCTGCAAGCGTGCCCTCGTGCTCTCCACACCACAGCAAGCCAACGATGCCGGTGCCATCGTCAACCTTTTGGCGGATCGCGCCGCTGGATTGTTCACGCAGGCGACCATGCACACGCCCGTCGAGATCACCGAACAGGCGCTCAAGGCCATGCGCGACAACGACGCGGACTGCACCGTCGCTTTCGGCGGCGGCTCGACTACCGGGCTCGGCAAAGCGATCGCCTATCGCCTCGATACGCCTCAGATCGTCATACCCACAACCTATGCCGGCTCGGAGGTCACACCCATCCTTGGGCAGACTCAGGCGGGGCGCAAGGAGACGGTACGTGCAGCGTCGATTCTGCCGGAACTGGTGATCTATGATCCGGAACTCACGCTCAGCCTGCCGGTCCCAATGACGATGACCAGCGGCCTAAACGCCATGGCCCACGCCGCCGAGGCACTCTACGCTCGCGATCGTAACCCGATTTCCTCGCTAATGGCGACGGAAGGCCTGAGAGCCCTCGCTGAGGCCCTACCGCGCATCGCTATGGCGCCGCGGGATCTGTCGGCCAGAAGCGATGCACTCTACGGCGCCTGGCTGTGCGGCACTGTGCTTGGCACAGTCGGCATGTCGTTGCATCACAAGCTCTGCCATGTGTTAGGGGGGGCCTTCGACCTGCCGCATGCGGAGACCCATGCGATCGTTCTGCCCCACGCAATCGCCTTCAACGCGGCCGCCGCTGCCGACGAACTTCGGCCGCTCAGTGCGATTTTCGGGGAAACCTCCCCCGGTGCGGCAATACACGGTTTTGCGGTCAAGATCGGCGCCCCGACAGCCCTCAGGGAGATCGGTTTTCGGGAGGAAGATATCGGCCGCGCCGCGGAGATCGCCACAGCGAACCCCTATTGGAACCCGCGGGAAGTGACACGGGCCGATATTCACGCGCTGCTCGCCGCGGCATGGCGAGGCGACGCGCCCTGAACGCGCGCGCCGAGACATATCTGCAAAACGGGAGGATAACATGAATCAATCCAAGGCATCGCCGCCTGTGGTGCACCGGCAAGTGGCCGTTATCGGTTGCGGGCCTGCGGGCCTGACTGCCGCCTCGCTCCTCGGACAAGCCGGCCATAATGTCATCGTTATCGAGCGCTGGCCCGAACCCTACGGCCTGCCCCGCCTCAGCCATATCGACGGCGAGACGGCACGCCTGGTCGCCTCGGCCGGGGATATCGGTCATGCCCTTCGCGACGCGCAGGCGATCGACACCTACCACTACCTCGACGATCAGGGAAACATTCTGATCGATCTGGACTGGAAGGGGCAGCAATGCGGTTTTCCCGCCCATATTTCGATCTTCCAGCCGGAAATCGAGGACGCGATCTATTCCCGCGCACAGCCTCTGCCGAACGTCGAGTTCCTACGCGGCTGGGAAGTCTCCAAGCTCGAGCAGAGTGCGGATAAGGTCGTTCTGGAAGCCCAACCCTGGGACGGTTCGTGGAAGGCGGTTTCTGACGGGGGCGATCCAGTCCGCAGGATCGAGGTGGACTATGTGATCGGCGCGGATGGCGCCAACAGTTTCACGCGCCGCGCACTCGGCATCGCGCGTCACCAGTACGGCCATCATGAACGTTGGCTCAATCTTGATTCCGAATACGTCAAGGATCTCGGCGACCGCTTTGCCATTACCTCGATCTATTGCGACCCGGCACGGGCGCACATGTACATGCCGATCGGCAAATCCCGCGTGCGTTTCGAGATGCGCGTGCTGCCGGGCGAGGAAACCAGCTACTGGGAAGACATCAAGAATGGCCTTGCCTGGCTCAGCGAGCAGCATGGCATCGGGCTCGACGAAATCCGGCCGATCCGCAACGTTGTCTATACATTTGACCCCGCGATCACAAAAAGCTGGAAGGAAGGCCGGGTCATGCTGGTGGGCGATGCCGCCCACACGATGATGCCCTATATGGGCCAGGGCGCCTGTTCGGCCATTCGCGACAGCGCCAATCTTGCATGGAAGCTGGACCTCGTGTTGCGGGGCAAGGCCGAGCCGGAGCTTCTCGATACCTATGAAGCAGAGCGGCGCCCGCATGTCACGCAGATCACCAAGACCTCGACCATGCTCGGCAAGGTCGCCAACGAGGACGACCCGGCGAAGGTGGCTGAACGCAATGCACTCTTCCTGTCCGGAAACATGCCGCCGCCCCCGCCCTTCCCCAAGATCGAGACCGGCGTGGTGCATGTGGAGCCCGATGGTAACCTCCTCACCCCCACCGGTGCACCAACGCCACAGGGTCTCGTGCGCGCCGGCGGCCGCGAAGGCTTGATGGACGACGTGGTGGGGCGCGGCTTCCTGATCGTCAGCCGGACCGACCCGAGCCTCCATCTGGATCCCGCGACCCACGCTTTCTTCGACGCCATCGGTGGTCGCTGGATCGTCGTCGGCGACACCGATGCTGCGCCCGATCAAGTCGCAGATCTTGACGGCGTGCAACTGGCGTTTCTGGAGAGAAATGGTTTCGCCGCCTATCTGCGCCGTCCCGATTTCCTGATGTATGGTGCAGTCCGGGATCTCTCCGATCTCCCCACCCTGCTGCGCGGCCTTCGCGACAGGCTGCACTGGCTGCATCAGCCTGTACCCACCTTTGAGACCACCATGGAGGCACGGGCATGACCGAGGACTCGGTCATCAAGGCGAACCTTGCCCATCAGCGGGCCATGCCACTGACGCGGCTTCTCGACTGCGGCATGGACCCGGGGGATGCGCGCCGGCTTCATGCCCGCATCTCGGAGGGCGAGCCCTGGGATGCGGTGGCAGAAACCATCGCCACCGAGCGCCTGCAACAGGCCGACCGGGCCGAGGCTGAAGGAAACATCGTCACCGCCGGCGAGGCACGGCAGCGCGGCATCGCCGCGCTGGTCTACGCCCAGATGGCCTTCAATTTCGACGAACCCCGCAAGGTCGCGCTGTATCGCAGGCTGGTCGCCGCCTGTCGGAAGCTCACCCCTGTCTTCGGCCTGCCCTTCGAGCGGGTCGAGACCGGATATTCGGGAAAAAGCCTGATCGGCTGGCTGGTGCGCCCCGCAAGCGGAAGTGCAAACGGCACCGTCATCCTGTTCGGCGGCCAGAGCGGCTGGGGCATCGCCTATCTGCCAATCGCCCGGGAGCTGGCGCGCCGCGGGCTTGCCACCCTTCTCGCCGAAGGCCCCGGCCAGGGCGAGACCCGCATCGAGCAAGGCCTTTATCTTCAGGCGGGGGTCGAGGCCGCCTATAGCCGCTGGGTCGATGTAATCCTGGACGATCCGAGCCTCGGCGCGCCGGGCATCTGGGGCAACAGCTACGGCGGCCTGTGGGCGGCACGCACTGCGGGCAGCGACAGCCGCATCCGCGCCTGTTGCGTCAACGGCTCCTTCGCCCACCCCGCCATCCTGCCCTTCCGCACGGCCTTCGAGCAGAGCGCGGCAATGATCGGCACCGAGGATCGAGCGATGATTGAGGCTGTCATGGAAAAGCTGCGTTTCGATCCGGCGCGGGACAGAATCGCCTGCCCGCTTCTCGTCCTGCACGGAGGCGCCGATCCGCTGGTGGCACTGGAGGACCAGCAACCCTTCCTCGATGCCGCGACGGGCGAGGCCGCCCTCCGCGTCTGGCCGGACGGTGAGCACACGATATACAACCACAGCTTCGAGCGGACGGCACTCGTCGGCGACTGGTTCGCCGCACGGCTCGACCGATCCGCCTGACAGGGAGCGATTGATGCGCCGTTATTTCACTGAGGAACACTCCGCCGAGACTGTGAACGGCAGGATTGGCGTAGACGTGGCACCGCGCATGCGTCAGGTCATGGCGAGCCTCGTTCGACATCTGCATGATTTTATCAAGGACGTGGAGTTGACCCAGCGGGAATGGGAGTTGGCCGTTGATTTCCTCACCCGCGCCGGCCAGACCTGTACCGACACACGGCAGGAGTTTATCCTGCTCAGCGACGTCCTTGGGCTTTCCATGCTGGTCGACGCCATCGGCAACCGTCGTCCCGAAGGCGCGACGGAGAACACCGTCTTCGGCCCGTTCCACGTCGCCAACGCGCCGATCCGGGCGATGGGGGAAAGCATCAGTCTGGACGGTAAGGGCGAAAGCTGCCTGTTCCACGGCCGGGTGATTGATCTCGACGGCAACGCAATAGAAGGGGCAACGATCGACGTCTGGTCAGACAATGCCGATGGCTTCTACGACGTTCAGCAGCCGGACCTGCAGCCGAAATGGAACAACCGCGGACGCTTCGTCACGGGCGCCGACGGCGCCTACAGCTTCGTCGGTATCAAGCCTGTCAGTTATTCCATTCCCGACGACGGGCCTGCTGGGGACCTGTTGGAGGCGCTCCATCGCCACCCCTGTCGCCCGGCCCACATGCATTTCCTTGTAACTGCTCCGGGCCACCAGAAGGTTGTCACCCACATCTTCACCGGCGGCGACCCCTTCCTCACTTCCGACGCCGTTTTCGGTGTCAAATCCTCCCTGATCGCTGATTTCGAGCGCATCGACGGCGCGACCTCGTGGCAGGCCGCATTCGATTTCGTCATGGTGCAGGAGGACAGATTCGAACATCGCAGCTGCAGTAACGTCAGATAGTCGTGAACTGTAGCTTTTGAGTGAGGTCGAACGCGGACCCCGCCGGCAGCTTGGGAGAATAATGAGCGTACCAGGCGACGGCAACAGCGCTGCCAGAGCCCGTTCGCGCGCGGCTTGACCGGTTAAAGGCCTCGTCTCGGAGGATCAGCATCGCGACGGCCAACGGCCGGGATCCGGGAGGCCTAGGCCCGGCAAGCCGCTCCGTTTGATTGAGGGATCGCAGACCACGAGGTTTTCGAGACCTCGCCCCTGACTTCCCCGCTCTGACCCGCGACCGAGCAATTTCGATGATGTCGTCCCGGGCCGCGGTTGGATCGTCCTTACTCCAGGCGACCCCAAGACCGATCCGGAAGTCGATACCCCTCACCTTCCTGAGCTCGAAATTGCGGTTGGGAAGATCCAGCGTCCATTCCGGCGCAAAGCCGATGCCAAGACCGGCCGAGACCAGTGACACCACCGAGAAGGTGTCGTCGCAGGTATAGGCGACGCTCTTTGCAAGATCGTGCGCCTCGAACTTTTCAGCAAAGCAGCGCTCGGTGAACGACAGGTTCTGACGCGAGAACGAGATGATCTTCTCGCCCTTCAGATCCTCGATGCAGATCTCGCTTCTGGCCAACGGCACGACATAGGGTCACGTACGGACCAGGCTTCTCGTCGGTGCACGCATCGGCGTTCGGTCCTCAACCATCGAATTGATCGAGAAGTCAGAAGCGGTAGGGGCGATCCAACTCAACACGCCGCGCCGCGCCGCCGAGGCCGCAGATTGCACCCCTTGTCCACATCCTCTCTGGGGCTCTGGAGAAACATGACGGACCTCTTCTCGTCCTCGAGCATGTCACAGCACGTCCTGACCTATGGCTTCGTCTTTCCGCAGATCTTGGCTTTACTTCAAAGCAATTCTCCGCAGTTCCCTTTCGATATCTAATATAGATTTCATATTAAATTGCCTCCATTTGGAAGATTAATTCGGAGTTGATTTACGCAATTAGTTAAATAGATTTGATGCTTGGTGATTTTATTCGAGTGATCGCAAGTATTGGCATAAGTCTATCGAAAGGTATGGCGAGATGGCAAAGATCGTAGGCTCGTACTCAAACGATGCTTTGAAAGGCTCGGAGGTAACCGACTACATCTGGGGCCTGCCCGGCAGCGATACGATCGATGGGGGCGGCGGCGACGATTTTGTCGATGGTGGGGCTGAAAGCGACACCCTGACAAGTTCGAACGGCTACGATCGCCTCGACGGCGGTGCCGGTGATGACCAGATCGTTCTCACCGGGACCGGCGGCGCAGTTACCGGAGGCAGCGGTTACGACGGCCTTGTCGTCGACTTCTCGCAAAGCGCAGACCGGATGGTCTTCAACGGTGCCAGCGGCCATGGCTATGCTGGCGACCCGAGCGCCACAAACCGGCACATCTTCTTCCACGATATCGAGTGGCTGCGCCTGCTCGCCGGCAGTGGTGACGACCGGATCACCGGAACTGCCGGGGGCGATCGGATTTCGACCGGTGCCGGCAACGACGTCGTCAATGCGGGCGCGGGACAGGACATCATCACCAATACGGGTGGTCACGACCGTCTCGACGGCGGTGATGGAAATGACCGCTTCGTGCTTGTCGGGACGGGCAGCGCCGTTTTCGGCGGTGCCGGAGACGATACGCTGGCCGTCGACCTCTCGGCATCGGCCGCTCCGGTCGTGTTCAACCTGGAGAATGGTCACGGCATCATCGGATACGGGACGCAGGAGGAGCGGCATCTCTTCATCCAGTACCAGGATGTCGAGCGGATTGTGCTGACGACGGGACGCGGAAGCGATCATATTACGGGTAGCGCACTTGGCGACGTTATCGAGACGGCAGGCGGCAACGATTTCGTCGACGCCGGCGCGGGCGATGACATGATCACCGACGGGCTCGGTGCCAACCGTCTTTTTGGCGGCGACGGCCGCGACCAGATCGTCTCGACACTCTACTCCGCCGAGATCGATGGCGGCGCCGGCCAGGACTGGCTCTATATCAAGGAGACGCAGAGCACGAGCGACCTCACTGTCGATTTCGCTGCCGGTGAGGCCTCGACCGGCACAGTGTTGCGCGGCATAGAGGAGGCAAGCCTCGCGCTTGGCAGCGGCAACGATCGGGTCATCGCGGGTGATCTTACCTATCTCGTGGTCGATGCCGGCGCGGGAAACGATCATCTCGAAGGCGGTGCCAGGCGTGACCGGTTCGATGGCGAGGAGGGCAACGACTACATCGATGCCGGCGCCGGAGACGACATGATAGAGACAGGCGCTGGCGATGACGTGGCTTTTGGCGGCGACGGCAGGGATACGCTTGCCAATGACGGCGGCAGCGACATGCTCGATGGCGGCGCCGGCGATGACTGGCTGCAGGACACCTTTCCCGGCAGCGGCACCCTTGGCGTCGCGTCGATCCTGCGCGGCGGCGCGGGCAACGACACGATCAATGCCCGTTACCTCGGAGAGGTCGATGGCGGCGAAGGCCGGGATCTATTGAACCTCAACTATGGCGGCTTGCCGCAGGTAACCGACTTCGACGCGACACGCGGCGCAACACACACCGGCTTGGCCTTCACCAATGTGGAGTACTTCAACGTCTCATCCGGGCGCTACGACGACGTGCTGCGCGGCGCCGACGACAATGACACCCTCTATTCGTCGAGCGGCAACGATATCCTCGATGGGCGTGGTGGGGACGACACGCTGAGGGGCGCCTCGGAAAACGACCAGCTTTTCGGCGGCGAAGGTGCGGATTTTCTCGACGGCGGCTCGCAGGACGACCTGTTGAGTGGCGGCAATGGCGCCGACCTGTTGAAGGGCGACAGCGGCGCCGACACGTTTCTGTGGTCGTCGGAAACCTCCGGCCAGGCGGGCCTCGATCACATTCTCGATTTCGTTGGCAGGCAGGGCGATCGGATCGCCTTTTCCGAAGAGGCCCAGGACGCCACAGGCATTCACAGCTATGCCGATTTTCTTGCCGCCGCCAGCGATACGACCGACGGCTTGTTCATCGCCTTCAACGGCTCCGATGTCGAAGGCATTCTGATTGAGCATGTTTCGCTCTCGGCTCTCATGGAAAGCGATGTCGTCTTCGGTCTCGGCTGACGGCACGCTAGGCCTCAGCTTTCCGGAGGCCCGCATTCGCCTGCAGCCGCGGCTTCGTTGGCCACCGTGGTCAGGCGTCCATCGATGGGATGACGCCGCCGGTCCATACGCCGTGTCGAGGTCGTGGATGACCGCGAGGAGCCGGGATGCCATGGTTCGCCGATCACGACATTGTTGCCGCCCGCGGCCCTGCCTGCAAGCCACCATCGGAGCGCAAACATGGTTCTGCGATCCACAATCCCCGTGGCAGAAAGGAACCGTCGAAAACACCAACAGACGGGCCAGGAAATGGCTTTCGAGAGAGGTCGATCCCCTGTCGCTCAGCGACTGCGATCTAACCGAAATCTGCAATCATCTGAACGCAACACCGCGCAAATGCCTCGGCTACAAACCACCCGCCGAAGTCTTCCGCCAGAAACGCGCGCGCAGATCAGGCGCACCGGTCAGCCTCTCAAAGCCCGCAGGTCGCGGTTCAGCGTGAACGCAAAGCGCATTGAACTATTGCCCAATGCGACGCTCCTGCATTTCTTCGCCCACAAAGCAATTGTAGTCTGCTCGGTCGTCGACGCGTTGCAACAGTGGCTCGAACCGCTTCAGGTCGCTCACGTTCGGTCCAAGTATCTCGACAATGAGCTTGCTCAGAATAGCCTCCGCAAAATCGCCAGGATCTGAGACTTTCAACAGAAAGGCCCCATCTCCACCGATGACACAATTCTCATAATAAGCGTCGAGGTCCGGAATCGATGCGGAATCCTGACGCGTCAACATGATGGGCAGTCCATCGATCACGATGCCTTGGGCGACAGTCGAATTACGGGCAACGGGTACCGGCACACCGGAGTTGTTCGGCCCATCTCCCGATATGTCGACCACGCGTCGCATTCCCTGGAACGGGCTAGCTAAGAAGAGGTTTCGTGAAAACGCCAGCGTGTTGGAAATCGAGGTGAACGATATCCTCCTCATCGGTTGCTGGCGCAGAGCATCGGCGAATTGGCCCGCAGTGCTGGGGCCATCGATCAGCGTCCAAGGCATGATCTGGACAGCAGAGCCACCCCACTCAACGTATGTCACGGCGATTTTGCCGATAGGCCCGTCCTCTATTGCATTGACGAGTTCGGGCTGGAGAAATGCATTCACATAGCCTTGACGTTGCGCACGCTGTTCGTCGATCTCCATTGAGTAGGAGACATCGACGGCAAGAACCAACTCAAGATCAACGTCAAATTGAGAAAGCTGAGCGGGCGTGCTGCCCCCCAGAAGGCCAAAGCAGACAAGAAGCGCGCATTGCGGTTTCATCGCGATCGGAAGCCCAGTGCACGATCATACTACGCCCGTTCAGCGAGCTCGCAATACAGGGATGCTAGCTCAGATTCAGCACCTGTCCGCTCTTGGCGCACCCACCCATTCCAGACGAAAAGGGGCGGGCCGATGGACCGGCCGCCCTTCGGAAAGCCAGCTGTGAACCCTTGCCTTGAAGGGTTTCGAACCGCCGACCTCGCTATGCCTGCCAGCAGAGTCCATGAACCCCAAGATTAGGGAATCACACGACAACTCGATCACCATCTCCAGCAGTGCACAGTTCTTCTGTGCCGCGACACCCTCGTTCTCCCGATTCAGGGTGCCAGTTCACTGTCGCGGGCGTTGCGCCGGATAGTCTGGGGCGGCTGTCCGAGTGCCCGCAGAAAAGCCCGGCGCATGCGATCGCTATCGGCGAAGCCGGTTTCCTCCGCGATCACATCCATGGAGTGGCGGCCTTGTTCCATCAGCAGCCGCGCCGCCTCGACGCGCAGGTTCTCCACCGCCTTGGCCGGCGACTGCCCCGTCTCTGACCGGAAGGCGCGGCTGAACTGGCGCGCGCTCAAGCCCGCCGCATCCGCCAGTTCGTCCACCGACAGAACGCTGCGCAGATTGGCCTTGGCATAGTTGACCGATTTCTGGATCCGGTCCGACTTCGGGTCCAGTTCGAGCAACGCCGAGAACTGCGATTGGCCGCCGGCCCTGCGGTGGTAGACCACGAGCTTGCGTGCGACCGAGCGAGCAACGTCCTGACCATGGTCCTTCTCGACCATGGCGAGAGCCAGGTCGATGCTTGCCGTCATTCCCGCCGACGTCCATACGGAGCCATCGACGATGAAGATGCGATCCTCCTCGACCTTGACGGCCGGGAACCGCTCCCGGAGCTGGCGCGCAAAAAGCCAATGCGTCGTCGCACGGCGCCCATCCAGCAGCCCGGATTCTGCAAGAATGAAGGCGGCGGTACAGGGGCCAGCCAGCCGACGCGCAGTTTGCAGGGAATGGCGCGCGAACTCGATAAGGCCCGGTGTCATCGGCTCGATCGTCGTGCCGGCTCCAAACATCACGGTGTCGTAGGTCGTATCGTCGAAGGCTTTCGTGATGACACCAAACCCAGCCGACGACTTGATCTCTCCGCCGGCTTCGGAAAGCAACGTTATCTCGTAAGCCGGCTCTCCAAGCTGAATGTTGGCCATCTCGAAGGCAGTGACCGCTGCAAAACCGAGGAGCTGGAATCCTGGAAACACGACGTAACCGATCTTGTGCATGGCACACCACCTTTTGTCTGAAACCGCCGCTTATATCACATTTGCGCCATCGCAAGAAGCGCCCTCGTCCGCACGCGAAGTGGATGTTGCATACATTGACGGACGCCAGCAGCGGATCTTCGACGACGCTATCATCCGTGCCCCGCAAGAAGGCACGGCGCCTCGTCGGGAACCGGATGCCGTCCGCCTCATCGTAGTCGTAGACGCCCTGCGACAAGATGCAGACGGGTACGCAATCCGGTTTTCGGTGGATTGCGTACCCGAATACGGCCTCGCGGAGGGTTACAACGGTAGCGGCTTGCCGGCCTGCTCCTGTACGATGTAGTCGGCGTACCAGTCCGGCCAGTTCTCATCATGCTTGCCGCCGGTTCGCTTTTCGTGCTCGCCGTGGGCGGCTGCCGCGCGCCGTAGCGCGCCTGCGAGTTCGCTCGACGAGGTGAATGTCGTGATGTCCGTGTCGACGCGTCCAGGCAATCGTTCGGTGACCTCCTGGAGCAGCCAGCCGTTGCCGTCCGGATCGGCGAACGAGGCGGAGGAGCGGTAGCTGCGCCGTTCCGGATCCCTGCCGCTGATTGGCGGCTGCCCAGGACCGGCGCGGTGGATGATCTCGCTCACGTCGGCGCCGCGACCGATGAGTTCGGCGCGGGCAGCTTCGATATCCGAGACGACGAGATACAGCCCGCGTGCCGATCCGGGTGCCGCCGACGTCAGCCCTGTGCCGAAGTGGATCGAGCTCGGTGATCCCGGCGGTGTGAACTGTACGACCCGGAATGTGTCACCGACCGCGAAGTCGGCGTCGAGCCTCCAACCCAGGCCGTCATAAAAGCGTTTTGCGCGGTCAACGTCCGAAACAGGGATAACAACGACCTCAAGTTTCAGGTCGACCGTTTGCAGTTTGAGGGTTTTGGTTGCAATGGTCATGGCTTTTTCCTTGTGGCTGGGAAGGCGGCGCGCCAATGGCGCCCCTTCTTTCTCAAAATCGACTAACGCAGCGACCTGAAGGAGACTCGCAACTCTTCAGTGAAGACTTCCGGCTGTTCCCAGGCCGCAAAGTGCCCGCCCTTAGGCAGACGATTGTAGTGGATCAGCTTCGGAAAGGCTTTCTCAGTCCAACTGCGGGGGGCGGTGTAGATTTCGTCAGGAAAAGCACTCACCGCGACCGGGATGGTCACGCCCTTGGGCGCGAAGAAAGCGAGCTTGCTTTCCCAGAAGAGACGGCCCGAAGACAGCCCCGTGTTCGTCAGCCAGTAGAGCGTGATGTTGTCGAGGATGTCATCGCGCGTCAGCCCTTCACTAGCCCCGTCAAAGACCCGGCCGATCAGCTTCTGGCTCTCCGGATCATGATCAATCATCCATGCGGTAAGGGCGATGGGTGAATCGTCCAGGCCGTAGAGTGTCTGTGGCCGGGCTCCCATTTCCAACGCGTAGCCGACACGATGCTTGTAGAAGAAATCGAGCTGCTTCCACGCGTACTCCTCGTCGGCCGTCAGGCCCGTCGGCTGCGGACCGCCGGCCAGCGCCGCGGAAATGTTATCGGGAAGCGTGCCGGGCATGTTGGTGTGGATGCCAAGCAGCCCTTCAGGCTTCTGTAGCGCCATCTGCTCGTTAACTGCGTCACCCCAGTCGCCGCCCTGCGCAACATATTTCTTGTAACCCAGGCGGTCCATCAGAACGGCCCAGGCCCGTGCGATACGCTGCGGATCCCAGCCGAGCTCGGTGGGCTTGCCGGAAAAGCCGTACCCGGGGATTGATGGAATTATGACATCAAACGCATCGGCTGCGGTACCGCCGTGCGCTGTCGGATTGGTCAACGGATCGATGATCTTCAGCTGCTCGATGATCGAGCCGGGCCAACCATGTGTAATGATAACCGGCAGCGCGTTCGGGTGCTTCGACTTCACCTGAATGAAGTGGATATCGACGCCGTCGATGTTCGTCACGAACTGAGGCAAGGCGTTCAACCTCGCCTCCACCTTTCGCCAGTCGTGCTGGTTGGCCCAATAGTCGGCAAGCTTCCGCATCGTGGCCAGTCGCACGCCCTGAGTATCGTCCGTGACCAGCTCCTGATCGGGCCACTTGGTTGCGACGATGCGCCGCTTGAGATCGGCAAGGGCCTCGTCGGCTGCACGGAACTGGAATGGACGAATGGTTTCGTCGACAGCCGGCTGGGCATCGGACGCACCGTTTACGGAAGCCTGCGCAACCTGGATGCCGCTGCGCGCAGAAGAACTCGTTTCGGCGTGAGCCACGACCGCGGGAAGAAAAATTGCGATCGTTCCAGCGAGTGCATAGGCGGCAAGGCGATTGCGCTTGCCAATTATCGAATAGGATCTCGACATGATCATTCTCCTTGTTTCGAGGATCGGCGAGACGCCGCCGACATAGGCGTGCATTTCAGTGGGTCGCTGAAGACCGGAATTACCCTGCGGCTCGATATCGAACAGCAGGCGCGCTGAGCGAAAGGTTCGGCATGAGCTTTTGCCGCGCCGCTTCGTAAGCCTCCCAGTCGCGTGCGTCCGGAAGCGCCGGAATGGTGACCAACTCGCCGAGGTCAAAGCCTGCAAGCGAGGCATCCACCATATCCTCGGCGGACATGACGATCTCGGTCGGCACATGTTCCAGGGGCGTCCCGGCGATGCCCCAGAAATCGGTCGCCGTGGCACCCGGAAGAACGGCCTGGACGCGGATATTGTTGTCGGCAAGCTCCTTCTGGAGCGACAGGGTGAAGGCCAGCACGAAGGCTTTGCTCCCGCCATACACACCATTCAGCAGCTCCGGTGCGATACCGACGATCGAGGCGATGTTGATGATCGCGCCGGTGCCACGCTTCACGAAGCCGGGCACCGCAGCATAGGTCAACCGCGTCAGCGCATTGACGTTCAGCGTGATTAGCTCTTCCATCTTGTCGATATCGGACGCCAACAGCGGGGCGGTCGCACCGACGCCGGCATTGTTGACCAGCGTGGTTATGCTGGCATCGGTATGTAGCACTTGCTCTACGCGACCGAGATCGTCCTTGTTGCCGAGGTCCGCTCCGATCACTTCGACAGCGCGACCTGTCTCGTCGGTGAGCCGCTTGGCGAGCGCATTGAGACGCGCCTTGTTGCGGGCCACGAGGATCAGGTCATAGCCCCGGCGCGCCAGCCGATCGGCGTAAATCGCGCCGATACCAGAAGAAGCGCCGGTAATCAGTGCGGTATCCTTCGAATTCCCAGTCATGACAATCTCCATCAGGTTGAATTTCCAGCCCTGATGTTAAGACGAAGCCCGCCCGTCTCAAATGTCGTATATCCGTCAATTTAGGACGCGCGCCCAGCGCCCGGCTCGAATACGAGGAGCGTTCAGCGCGCGGGCACGAAGGATGGCGGTCGGCTCGCTTGAACTCTTTCAGCGCAAGCGCGACACAGCAGACGACATCCTGTCGTCTGACTGCTTCACGGGGCCGTCTTCGACGATCTCGACCAGCGTTATGATCCGATTGGCCGGCGGACAGGCTTGGCACGTGGGCGCCGGACCGCAACTAGGCCTGCAGAAACGTCAGCAGCGTCATGGTAGCACAGCCGGACGAAGCCGGGTTCTGGCCGATAACCACCCGATCGTCCATGACGGTAAAATCGGCCCATTCGCCAGCTTTTTCATAATGGCCGCCCAGACGTTTCAGTTCGTCCTCGACGAGGAAGGGCCTCGTGACCAACAAATCCTCGCTTCGGTCCACTCAAGTACAGGCTGTCCTATCCTCGGGTGTAGCCTTCCCTCTCCCTTGATCCGATCGACCGCCAACATCCGTCAACATAGACTCCGCCACGTGACACGTCTCAATCACGCAAAACAGGAGCGCATCATGTCGCAGGCAGAGCTGGTCGCCTGGTATGACCTGCACCGCTCGAAGGCGACGCCGAAAAACGACTGGAGCTGATGGCCATGGCCTCGGATGAGGCCACCCCGCGCGCCTGCGCGCTGCTGTGTCAGAATGCCCTCGCCGTCCTGCGGGTAGCGACGCTCATTGGTACCTTCTTGCGCGACGGCGTCGGCTTCTGGCTGGTGACGGGTTTGTGCGCAGCCCCTATGGCTGCGGCTCGCATCCGTTGGCCGCTTTGCGCCAAAGAACGAACCCGCTCGCGCGGGAGGGGTGCGGGCTGAGGCGTGTGCCTCGTTGACGGTATCGGCGAGGCTTTGATCGGACCAGGGGTGACGAACGGCCGGAGTCCTCCGAGCATGAAGGGGTCAACCTTCAGCTTGAGAGGAGCATCCGATGACC
>NZ_MOAI01000024.1:0-118014 GCF_001976035.1 Ensifer sp. 1H6
CGCGGACCGGGGCGGCGTCGCCGGCGTGCTGGGCGCGGGTGCGGGGCGGCAAGGGCTGCCGGATCCGGCCGGCCGATCGCCGTCTCCTCGTCGAGCGTGAAGGAATCGAACCAGAACACCGGCCCTTCCTGCGCCTTGATGTAGCCGAAGAAGGCGCTTTCGCCGAACATCAGGCGCAGCACGCCGCCGCTCGACGGCACGTGAGGACAATCGAGAAAGCCGCCGGTGCCTGTCAACCCGGTATAGAGCGGCTCGGGCGAGGCGGGCAATGCGAGGCGCCGCGTGCGCGACCAGACCCCGTCGCAGCCGGCGAGCCAATGCGCATGCGCACTCTCGCCGTTGCCGAAGCGCAAGGTCACGCCGTCCGCTTTCCGCTCGATGTCGATGAGCGCGTGGTCATAGCGAATGTCGACGCCCTGCGCCGACGCTGTCTGGCGTAGCGCCTCCAGCAGGTCGGCGCGACGCAGGGTGATGCTCGCGGCGCCCGCCTGCCGTTGGGCTTCCCGCTCATCGAGCAATGCCAGCCGTCGGCCAGCGGCGTTGAGGATTTCAATGCCGGTCGTCGGGATGCCGAGGGAAGAGACACGCTCGGCAAGGCCGAGCGCGCGCAGCGCATTGATGCCGTTCGGCGCCAGCGTCAGGAAGGCGCCTTCGCCGGACGCCTCCCGCGGCCGAGCCTCGAAGATCTGGACTGAGTGGCCGGTCTGGCGCAGGCGAATGGCGAGGGACAGGCCGGCAATGCCGGCGCCTGTTATCGCGATGGAATTCTGCTTTGGCATATGCGTCTCCAAGGCTTGCGTCCGCTGCAAGCGAAGTTCATATTGTTGCGATGAATGAAAAGTACGATGGATTAATATTTAGATGATCGAAGTAAATTCGTCAAGCCCGGCGCCGGACGGACTCGTCCGAGCAATTGGCGGCGCCGTGATGCGCTGGCAGGATGCGACCCAAGCCTATGACGAGGCGGTGGGCGAGCGGCTGCAGCTCAATGCCGCCGAGCGCCGCTGCCTCGCGTTCTTGCATGCCGGCCCGCGACCGGCCGGCGCGATTGCCGAGGAGACGGGACTGACGCCAGCGGCGGTGACGGCGCTGATCGACCGGATGGAGGCACGCGGCCTCTTGCAGCGGACGCGCAGCGCCGAAGACCGGCGCAAGGTGATGGTGGAAAACACCGATGCAGTGGAGATGCTGACGGCGCCCTATTACCGGCCGATCGCCGAGGAAGGTGCCGGCTTCCTCGCGACCTTTTCAGCCGAGGAGCAGGCGGTTCTGCTGCGCTTTCTCGAAGGGGCGACCGCGCTCCAGCAAAAGCATCTCGCCGCGCTGCGTTTCTCCCCATGATTCGGGGGTCGGCTTAGCGAATGCTTAAGGTCTGTTTGCCAGTGTTTTGCCAACGCGGGTGAAGTGCTTCACCTCTACATGACATGACGTCATCCGGTTTGATCGAGCCCGGCTTTCCGCATCGATTTTAACGGAGGACTTCGCCTGGTTTTGGCAGGTCCGTGACCATGGACTGCCCTATGACCGCAACGTCTGCGCCCCTGAAAAAGAACCTCACCGTCAGCCAGCGGCTTGCCACGCTCGCCGGTGCCGCCTTCGTTGGCTTCGGCTCCGTGCTCGGCGTCGGCTGGTATGAGGACATGCGCTCGAACGAGGCGCTGAACGGGGCGATCACCGCGCAGCGCGGCCTGACCGCCGTCGACGAGATGCGGCTTGCCACCACCAACCTCGTGCTCAACGCCATGGATACCATCGTCGACCGTAACGAAGGCGTGATCCATCCGGAGCGCGCCGCAGGCATCGCAACCACGCTTAGCCTTCTCGAAGCCAGCAAGGCGGATATCAAGACGCTGGCGACGCTGCTCGGCCGGACTGACGCGCTTTCGACCTTCGACGCGGATCTCACCGAACTTCGCCAGGCAATCGGCGTCGACCTGAAGACGCTGGTCGAAGGCAAGGCTTCGACGGAAGAATTCGGCAAGATCGACGACGCGATCGACGGTGCCGGCGAACGGCTTGGTAAAGCACTTTCGCAGCTCTCCGAGGCTGCGACACAACTGGTTCAGACGCGGGTCGACGAAGCGCGCGCCGTTTCGGCCGATGCGCTTCTGCTGCAGACTATAGCCGGTCTCGTCGCCATGGCGACCTTGCTCGGCCTGCTCTGGTTTCACGGGGCGACGTTGCGCCGCGGCATCCTCGGGCTTCGCGACAGCATGCAGCGCATCCAGAAGGGCGAGCTCGGCTCCAAGGTCGAGGCGCTTGACCGTGGCGACGAGATCGGCGTCATGGCCCGCTCCGTCGATCTCTTCCGTGCCTCGGCCATAGAAAAGCAATCGCTCGAGCAGAATGCGGCGGCAAGCCGCCGCGAAATCGAGAAGGAACGCGAACAGCAGCAAAGCGAGCGCGACGAAGCGGTTCGCCGCATCCAGGCTGCGGTCGACAGCCTCGGCCTGGCACTGACGCAGCTTGCCGAAGGCGATCTCGCCGTCACCATCGACCGCCCCTTCGATGGCAAGCTCGATACGCTGCGCCGCAATTTCAACCAGACGGTCGAGCGCCTGCGTGACGTGCTCTTCAACGTCAAGGAAAACGCGCTCTCGATCGAGACGAATGGCCGCCAGATGCGCACCGCCGCCGACGACCTGGCGCGCCGCACCGAAAAGCAGGCCGCATCGCTGGAGCAGACATCCGCCGCCCTCGACGAGATCACGGTGACCGTGCGCACCGCGACCCAGCGCGCCGAAGAGGCGAGCCGCATGGTCGACGAGACCCGCACCAATGCGCAGGAATCCGGCCGCATCGTCGGCGAGGCGATCAGCGCCATGGCCCGCATCGAGGATGCCTCGAACGAGATCGGCACGATCATCAACGTCATCGACGAGATTGCCTTTCAGACCAACCTTCTGGCGCTGAACGCCGGCGTCGAGGCAGCGCGGGCAGGGGAAGCCGGCAAGGGTTTTGCCGTCGTGGCGCAGGAAGTGCGCGCGCTGGCGCAGCGCGCCGCAGGCGCCGCCAAGGATATCAAGACGCTCGTCGGCCGCTCGGGCAACGAGGTCGGCACCGGTGTCCGGCTGGTGCAGGCGACGGGCGAGGCGCTCGGTCGCATCGGCGCCGATGTCGCGCGGATCAACGAGCACATGAGTTCCATCGTCATGGCGGCGCGTGAGCAGTCGACCGGGCTCAACGAAATCAGCACGGCGGTCGGCCAGCTCGACCAGATGACGCAGCAGAACGCCGCGATGGTCGAACAGACCAACGCCTCCAGCCACACGCTGGCGCAGGACGCGGAAAAGCTGACGCAACTCGTCGGCCAGTTCCACGAGGGCCGGACCGTCCAAGCATTGATGCGCTCCAACGCACCGTCGCAGACGACCGCGAGCGTGAAGCCAGTTACGACCGTGAAGCCGGCAGCGCCTGTCCAGACGCGGGCTTCAACGCAGATCGCAGCCGCAACGACGCCTGCAGCTGCAAGGCTCGTACCCAGGGGCACGCACAAGGCGGTGCCTTTGCACAACCTTGCCTCGGCAAAATCGACCTCGCGTCCAGCTCCATCCCCCGCCAAGGCCCTGATGGGCAAGCTAGCGGGCGCATTCGGCAACCAACCGGGCTCCGTGCCATCGACGTCGGCCTCCGGTGAGAATTGGGAAGAATTCTGATCATGTCCAACGCAATCAAGCAGTCCGGTGCCTATCTCGAAATCGTTTCGTTTCATCTGGGCGACCAGGAATTCTGCATCGACATCATGGCGATCCGCGAAATCCGCGGCTGGGCGCCGGTGACGCCGATGCCGCACACGCCGCCCTACGTGCTCGGCCTCATCAACCTGCGCGGCGCGGTGATCCCGGTCATCGACATGGCCTGCCGTCTCGGCATGAAGATGACCGAACCGTCGGAACGTTCGGCGATCATCGTCACCGACATTGCCGGCAAGCTGGTCGGCCTGCTCGTCGAGCAGGTATCCGACATGATGACCATCAAGAGCGAAGATCTGCAGCCGGCGCCGGAGATCATTCCGGAAGCGCAACGTGCCTTCTGCCGCGGCATTGTCGCGCTGGAAAAGACCATGGTCTGCTTCCTCAACCTCGACACGGTGATTGCCGACGAGCTGGCGCAGGCCGCCTGACCACCTTCGAGCCGCGGATTGGCGATGCGCCCTGGGGCTTTCCCGGGGCGTTTCGCGTTTTGCGCGTGGCACGTTGGTCAGAAAGCCCGCAGGTCAAGTTAAACTTGCGTCATGATTTTCACGCTTGGGCGAGGCTATCGTGACAAAACGTCATGAGCGCTGACGGAACAGTTGTACTACTTTAGCGTTGTCGCAGCGTACCTGTTCGGAGGCCGGGTACCGTATTTTTGAAACAGGAGTTGAACCTATGACCATGTCTGTAAGGAAACTCATTGCCGCGCTCTCCGTAACAACGCTCATTGCCGGCGCCGCCGGGCCAGTTCTGGCTGACAGCTACTATCAGGGCATCGACGCGAACAATCCTCCCGGAACACAGTATCGCGCCAGGGTCGCCCCGATGCGCACCACCGTTGCTCCAGTCGATAGGATGTCGACAGGCAGTATCTACAGAACCGTTCCGCGTGCCTACCAGCAGCCGTTAACTGATCGCTATCAGGGTGGTGACGGCGACTACTACCAGGGTATCGTCCCGCCTACCTATTGAGCATCGATGGCCTGACGCCAGTTGTGGGGACTGGCCGGTGACAAAGCCCTCCTGGAACACTCTTCCGGGAGGGTTCGTTTTGTCAGGGCTTCGGCTTGCCTTCCTGCCAGTTGACGGTCTGCCCGTAGAGCGGGATCGTCGTGATCGACATCTTGGCCGAGCCGTCGGTCAGTTCGCGCGAGTGGGCAAGATAGATCAGCGTGTCGTTCTTGCGGTCATAGATCCGGGTGACGAGCAGGTCTTTCCAGATCAAGGACAAGCCGGAGCGGAACACTTCCTCGCCTTCTTTCGAAAGGTCGATGTCGCCGATCTCGATCGGGCCGGTCTGGCGGCAGGCGATCGAGTTGTTGGATGGATCCTCGAACCAGTTGCCGTTTTTCAGCCTATCGATGACGCCGCGATCGAAATAGGTGACGTGACAGGTCACACCCTTGACCTTGGGATCGCTGACCGCGTCGACGATGATGTCGTTGCCGAGCCAGTCGACGCCGACTTCGCCGACGGTTTCGGCCCGGGCGGGAGAGACTGTCGTTACGAAAGCGGCAAGGCTGGTTAGCATCAAGACGCGGAACGAACGGGACATGAATTTCCTCCGGTGGTTTGCACCGTTCACATAGGTTCTGCCCCAATCAATGCAAGATGGCCAGCGCAAGGTGGACACGTGAACCGGGCTGAGCGGAGGTTCCCGGATCAGCCGGTGTCGCGCAGCAGTTGCGGTGCGAGCGAATAGGCCTCGGCAGCGCGAAGCTGTGCGGCGGCAGCGGCAAGCACGCGACCGCTGGCGTCTGGCTGCAGCCTCCCGGCGATGGTGCAGCGGTCGCGTCCGTCGGCCTTGGAGGCGTAGAGTGCCATGTCCGCCCGGATCATCACGTCGGTCATGGTATCGCCAAGGCCCGCGCTGGCAATGCCGATGCTGACAGTCAATCGGATCGGCTGGCCGAAACGTCCGACGGGGGTGACGCGGACCGTACGGCCGATCTCCTCGGCCAGCAGAAACGCTTCGCCTTCGGTATGGTCAGACAGCACCACGCCGAATTCCTCGCCGCCGATGCGGCCGAATGTGCCGCGTCCGGCAAGGCAGGCGGTGACCGTGTCGGCGAAATGGCCGAGCGCGGCATCGCCGGCCGCATGGCCATAGCGGTCGTTGATCTGCTTGAAATAGTCGAGGTCGAGCAGCAGGAAGGCGGCGGGGCGCGCGTGCGCCGTGCACGAGGCAAAGATGCGTTCGCCAAGTTCGATGAAGGCGCGCCGCGACAGCGCTCCTGTCAACTCGTCGCGGGCAATCGTGGTCTTGAGATCGGCGATGACGCGGTCATGAGTCATCAGGATGACGCCGAGAAACAGGATGGGCATGTAGAGCAGCCACATCGCAGCCAGCAGAAAGTTCCAAGCAACAAGGGGAGCCGGGCCCGCCTCGTTCACGGGGGAAGGGGGCGAGATCGCGGCGATCTGCAGGAGCGTGACGCTGGCAATGGCGGCACCGATGACGATTGCCTTCCGTGTTGTCGGGTCGCTCGCTGTGCGCAGCCTCAGGACGGAAATGGAGGCGACCACGAAGACGGCGGCGGCGATGCCGAGCGTGATCAGCGCCCGAGCCGCGGTACTCTCAGCGCCGAACGCAGCCAGAACCGAGATGGTTGCAACCATCGTTGCGCCGAGCGGCAGGATTGCCGGCCTCCAGCTGGGTAGAGCGAAGAACGAGCGGAACCCGGCGAGTACGAAGAGACAGGCGATGGCAAGAAACGCAAAGCCGACAAGCAGCAGCGGCCGGAGAGACTGGATCTCGGCCAGCATCACCAGTGTCATGGCAATGGCTGTCATGGCACAGCCGGAAGCGAACTCCGCAGCGCCTGGCATCGATGATTTCTGCAGCGAAAGCAGTACCGGCAGCATCACCAGTAGGCATATGATCGATAGGGCGGGGAGAAAGCTCATTTCGAAACGGCCTGTCGTGCTAAAATCGAGGAAGGCGGCTTACGTCAATGCCAAATATGCAGGGGTCAATTGGTAGCTTTGGCGCCTTAACGAAACCCGGCGGAAATCGCTGCAATTTTAGCGACTGCCGAAATTGACACGGTTGTCCACCGATGCGGAGTGACAACTGCCGGATGGTCAGGCGTTTCGTCGGCGGTGACGCGGTGCCAGGCGGTTCAAGCGGCCTTCTGCGGGCCGGGAGAGGCGACATGTTCACGGGACCGGTGTTCTTCGAAAACAGGGCCGACGCCGGCCGCAGGCTGGCGCAGGCGGTGGCCGTCGAGGCGCCGCCGGAGCCCCTGGTCATGGCGCTGCCGCGCGGCGGCGTTCCGGTTGCCTTCGAGATTGCCACGTATCTCCGCGCACCGCTTGAGGTGCTGATCGTGCGCAAGATCGGCGCGCCGGGTCATCAGGAATTCGGGCTTGGCGCACTGGTCGATGGCGAAGAGGCGGAACTGGTGCTGAACCGCGAGGCCGTGCGCCTGGTGCGGCCGCCGCGCGGCTACATCGCCGCCGAAGCCGAGCGCCAACGCGCGGAAATCGCAAGACGGCGGGTGCTCTATCTCGGCGATCGCGAGCCGCATTCGCCGAGGGATCGCAATGTGGTGCTCGTCGACGACGGCATTGCCACCGGCGGCACGATCCGCGCGGCGATCCAGGCGCTGCGCCGGACCGGTGTGCGTAGCCTGCTGTTGGCGGTTCCCGTTGCGCCGGCGAGCGCGCTCGCAAGCCTGCGGCCGTCGGTCGACGGCATCGTCTGTCTCTCCACCCCCGCCTTCTTCCGCGCCGTCGGCCTGCATTACCGCGACTTCGAGCAGACCTCGGATGCCGAGGTCATGACCTTGATCAGCAGGGCGAGGGCAGGCGGGTGCGATGACGCTTGAGACGGAGGTTGTTACCGCCAACATCTGCCTCCGGCCGTATTGAAACCTTGGAACCGCCGCGCCACATTCCCGGTGCTTGATTGAAGCGTGAGGACGGCCGCCGGAGGAGGTGGGCCGGAAGAGGGGAATGATGGCAGTTTCACTGGACATTGGGAAAACGCTTGCCGATTTTTGCCGACCGGACCGGATGGCGCTGGTGGTTTATGACATGCAGGCGGGGATCACCAATCAGGTCAAGAATGGCCCGGCGATCCTGGCTGAGGTGCTGAAGGTTCTGGAGGCCGCGCGCGCCGGCGGCTATCCCATCATCTTTCTGCGGCATCTGTCGATGCCGAAGCCGCTGATGGGCGCGTTCCAGATGCGCCAGGCGATGGCCTGGCAGCGCACGGACGATCCCGATGCCGTCAAGCCCTGGTTCCTGCGCGGCACGCCGGGCTTCGAGCTGGTGGCGGAACTGGCGCCGCGCGACGATGAGGCCATTCTCGACAAGATCACGTTCTCGGCCTTCGAGGGCACGCCCCTTGCCATCATCCTGCGCGATCTCGGACTGACCTCGTTTGCCATCTGCGGCATTGCAACCGAAATCGGTATCGATCCGACGGTGCGCCATGGCGCCGATCTTGGGCTGGTGCCGATCGTCATCCGCGATGCCTGCGGCGCGGCCACCACGAGGCCGGCGAGCGCTCGATGGACAACATCGCCTTCATGGGCGACGCGATCCTGACCGGCGTGGACGAGATCATCGGGGCGATGGCCAAGGGCCGAATGTAGCGGCAGTCTTTGTCGCTGGTCCGCTCCAGCTCGGGCTGTTTCAGTGGGTGCACGGTCCTCGCAATCGCGAAGACCGTGGCGCCTTCGCCCCTTGAGGGCTGAGCACGCCTTGCGCAGGCAGGCTATGAATGGAAAGACATCACGCCATCATCCCCATAGTTCATTCGCATCGATCCAGCAGGATAGAGATATGACCGACGCAGTTCGCATCCGCCCGATTGTCCGCAGCGATTACCAGCAATGGCTGCCGCTCTGGGATGGTTACAACGCCTTTTATGGAAGGTCGGGTGCAACGGCGCTCGATCCTGATATCACCGCAATGACCTGGTCGCGATTCTTCGATGCTTACGAGCCGATGCACGCGCTGGTGGCCGAAAACGAGGGACGGCTGGTCGGGCTCACCCACTACCTCTTTCACCGCAGCACGACGTCCATCGGGCCGAACTGCTATCTCCAGGATCTCTTCACCAGCGAAGCTGCGCGCGGCAAGGGCGTTGGCGCGGCATTGATCGAAGGCGTCTACGAGGCCGCCCGCACGGCCGGCTCGCCGCGGGTTTACTGGCAGACACATGAGACCAATGCCACAGCGATGGCACTTTACGACAAGGTGGCGGAGCGTTCAGGCTTTCTCGTCTACCGCAAGATGATCTAGGCTTTAGCTTGGCTGAAGGCTGTGTGACAGCGGGCAACTGGGGTGGACGCGATGGACAACGTGCAGGTTTCTACGATCGGCTTCACAAAATCATCGGCGGAAGATTTTTTCGATCGCCTGCAGAAGGCCGGCGTCAAGACGATCGTCGATGTCCGGCTGCACAATACCTCGCAGCTTGCCGGCTTCGCCAAGGCCAATGACCTTGCGTTCTTCCTGAAGAAGATCGGCGGTATCGACTATGTGCACCAGCCGCTTTTTGCGCCCACCGAGGCGATCATGAAGGCCTACAAGACCGACAAGGGCGACTGGAAGACCTTTTCGCGGGACTTTCTCGACCTGATGGCGGAGCGCAAGGTCGAGCAGCACGTGAAGCCGGAGGCGCTGCAGGGCGCCTGCCTGCTCTGCGCCGAGGACAAACCGCACCGCTGCCACCGCACCCTCGTCTGCGAATATCTCAACGATCGTTGGGGAGGCCGCCTTCGCGTCGAGCATCTGTAGGACCTGACAGTCGCCAGCAGCTGTGCCGTCTCCTTCAACCGTCACGCTCTTGATGAACGCTCCCGTACTCGCAAGCTGTTTGAACAACATCAGCCTTGTGGCCATGGTCGCGATGGTAGGCAAGGAGTAGTGAATGTAGCTCGGCAAAAGTAATGGCAAGGCCGTGCGAGACCACTAGGAGCCCTTTGGGTGTTCCAAACATGCCGCTTCGCCGAATCTTCGCGCCAATTTTCTTATGTAGGCGGCCGATCGTGTTCGGATCGAGTGTCAACACAATCATTTTTTGTTTGTGATACTCGATCGGATTGAGGCCGACGATCGCGGGCCAGGGGATCATGCTCGGAGCCAGTCGAGCATCGCTAAACCCCTGAGGGGACAACATGATAACGCTGCGTCGCATCGGAACGTAGAGGACGAGTACACCCAGGAATGCAGCGGGCCAAGCTATCGAGCCGAGATAGCGGGCGAACAACAAGCGACCAGAACCTGCTTCTACATCCAGTTCAGTACAGTTGTTAGGGAAGCCGCCGACAGTGCTGCGGCGGCGGCGAGGATTCCTATCAATTGGGGCCAGGATTTTTTGACTTCGACGGTGCGGGAGGTGTCAATCATATTGGCCGTTCCGCCTGGGCGATTTAGAATCCGATGCCGGCAATCCAAATCGTCCGTTGTCCCAACTGGTTGCCACCTGATGTGCCAGCCTAGCAGACTCGTTGCGCTCACGCTTTCTCGACAAATCCATCCAGCACGCGCTTCTGCCCGGCCTTGTCGAAGTCGATCGTCAGCTTGTTGCCTTCGATCGCTGAAATGTTGCCGTTGCCGAACTTCATGTGGAAGACGCGGTCGCCGACGGTGAAGCGCGAGGGCTCGGTGCTGGTGGATTTCGCCACCAGTTCGCCATCGATGGTGCGGCTGCGCGGGCCGCTTTCGCCGTAGCCGATGCGCTCGACGGCGTGGCCGGAGCGCGAGCCCCAGTTGTCGCGCGTCGCATCCGAGCGGTTCTGCTGGGCGCGCTTCCAGCCGGGGGTGGAGTAGTTGTTCTGGAAGGGATCGGCCTTGTCGAAGCGCGACTGGCCATAGCCGCCGCGGCCGTACCCGCCATAGGACTGCTCGGTCTCGGCCACCTCCACATGGGTATTCGGCAACTCGTCGAGGAAGCGCGAGGGCAGGGTGGACTGCCACAGCCCGTGGATGCGGCGGTTGGAGACGAACCAGATGTGGCAGCGGTGCTTTGCCCGGGTGATGCCGACATAGGCAAGACGGCGTTCTTCCTCGAGGCCGGAGCGGCCGCCCTCGTCAAGCGCGCGCTGGTGCGGAAACAGGCCTTCCTCCCAGCCGGGCAGGAACACGGTGTCGAACTCCAGCCCCTTGGCCGAATGCAGCGTCATGATCGAGACGGCATCGAGGTTTTCGTTCTGCTCGGCGTCCATCACCAGCGCGACGTGTTCGAGGAAGCCGCGCAGGCTCTCGAAGGCTTCCATCGAGCGGATCAGTTCCTTGAGGTTTTCGAGCCGGCCCGGCGCTTCGGCCGATTTGTCGTTCTGCCACATAGCCGTGTAGCCGCTCTCGTCGAGGATCTGCTCGGCAAGTTCGGTGTGCGGCGTGGTTTCGAGCAGGCTCTGCCAGCGGCGGAAATCGGCGACGACATCGAACAGCCCCTTGCGGGCCTTGGCCTTCAGTTCGTCGGTCTCGATGATGTCAGTCGCAGCCGCAAGCATCGGCACGTCGCGGGCGCGGGCATAGTCGTGCAGGGTGCGAATGGTGGTGTCGCCAAGGCCGCGCTTCGGCGTGTTGACGATGCGCTCGAAGGCAAGGTCGTCGGCCGGCTGGCAGACGAGCCGGAAATAGGCCATGGCGTCGCGGATCTCGAGCCGCTCGTAAAAGCGCGGGCCGCCGATGACGCGGTAGTTCAGGCCGAGCGTGACGAAGCGGTCTTCGAATTCGCGCATCTGGAACGAGGCGCGCACCAGGATCGCCATGTCGTTGAGCTTGTGGCTCTTGCGCTGCAGTTGTTCGATTTCCTCGCCGACGGCGCGGGCTTCCTCTTCGGAGTCCCAGGCGGCGTGCACCTGCACCTTCTCGTCATCCGGGTCGGTGCGTTCGGTAAACAGCGTCTTGCCGAGGCGCCCCTCGTTGTGGGCGATCAGATGCGCGGCGGCGCCGAGAATATGCTCGGTCGAGCGGTAGTTGCGCTCGAGCTTGATGACCTTGGCGCCGGGGAAATCCTTTTCGAAGCGCAGGATGTTGTCCACTTCCGCGCCGCGCCAGCCATAGATCGACTGGTCGTCGTCGCCGACGCAGCAAACGTTCTGCGGCACGCCCTTGGCGCGCTGCGCCAGAAGCCGCAGCCACATGTACTGCGCGGTGTTGGTGTCCTGATATTCGTCGACGAGGATGTAGCGGAACTTGTCGTGGTATTCCTTCAGCACATCCGGATTGCTGCGGAACATGCGGATCGGGTGCAGCAGCAGATCGCCGAAGTCGCAGGCGTTCAGCGTGCGCAGCCGGTTCTGGTAGGCGGCGTAGAGCTCGCGGCCCTTGCCGTTGGCAAAGGCGCGGGCATCGCCCTCGGGGATCTGCGCCGGGTCGAGGCCCTTGTTCTTCCAGCCGTCGATCATGCCGGCGAACTGCTTGGCCGGCCAGCGCTTGTCGTCGAGGCCCTCGGCCTGGATGATCTGCTTGATCAATCTGACGACGTCGTCGGTGTCGAGAATGGTGAAGTCGGAGCGCAGGCCCACCAGCTCGGCGTGGCGGCGCAACAGCTTGACGCCGATCGAGTGGAAGGTGCCGAGCCAGGGCATGCCCTCGACCGCATGGCCGACGAGCACGCCGACGCGCTCCTTCATCTCGCGCGCCGCCTTGTTGGTGAAGGTCACCGCAAGGATCTGCGAGGGGAAGGCGCGGCCGGTGGAAAGAATATGGGCGATGCGGGTGGTGAGAACCCGGGTCTTGCCGGTGCCGGCGCCGGCGAGAACCAGCACCGGGCCATCCAGAGATTCGACCGCTTCGGCCTGTTCCGGATTGAGGCCGGAGAGATAATCCGGGCGCTGCTGGCGGTCGCGGGCAGCCATGGCGCGCGCGGCGATGCCGCCCGTTGCTGGCGGCTGCTTGCGCGGGGCCGGCTCTTCGTCGAAGAAGGGAATGTCGTCGAAACCACTCATCATGCGGCTCAATGTAGTGATTCGGAGGCGAAAGGCCAGAAAGGATGTTCTTCTTTTATTCCGTTTTCTGCGCCACCCGCACCAAGCCTGTGGAAAGACAGGCGATTTCGAAGCCGCTTATTCTCGCGCTCACCGCCGTCAGGCCGTCCTGTCGAAGGCAGCGTCCACCGGCACCTGCAAGGCGGTCGCCAGCTGGTTGGTTCTGGCGGCAAGTGAGATCACGCGCAAGAGATCGGCATGTTCGGCGTCGCTCATGCCCTTGGCTCTCGCGGCAGCCGTATGCGAATGGGCGCAGTAGCCGCAGCCATTGCTGACGGAAACGGCGATGTAGAGCATTTCCTTGACCAGCGGATCGAGCGCGGAGGGCGTTGCCATCACCGCCTTGACGTCGCGCCAGGTCTGCTCCAGCAGGTCGGCATCGAAGGCGAGCCACAGCCACATATTGTTGATGAAATCCGATTTGCGGGTGGCGCGAATGTCGTCGAACACGGCTTTTACGCGCGCGTCGGATTCCGGATCGGCAGGCGGGGCGATGGTGCTCATGACGTCTCCTGGTCATAGGGTCAATCGGGGGGCGTCCGGCGGCGGACGCGCCGGATCGGCAGGTTGGTATCCCTCTTTGCTTGTACGCATTTCCTCACGGAAAACCGCTTCGCATTTTTCCTGGGTATGCTCTAGACGAGCGCAAACACGCGCGCCGGACCGCCGGTGCCGCCGCGGTGTTTGGGCGCGCCAAGCACGAGGGTCGCGCCCTTGACGGGCACCTTGTCGAGGTTGGCGGCCGCCTCCAGTCCCCAGCGGCCTTCCGGCAGCCAGGCATAGTGGGTGGCGAAATCAGGCGAGGGGCCATGGTCGAGCGAAAGCGTGTCGACGGCGATGCCGGCCGCCTTGGTCTCGTCGAGCAGGTATTTCGCCGCCTCGGCGTGGAAACCGGGAAAGTGCATCTTGCCGTTTGCATCGGCATTGCGGAACTTGTCAGTGCCAAGGTGCGCTCCCCAACCGGAAAGCATGGCGACGCAGGCGTTTTCCGGAATGTCGCCATTGGCGGCGACCCAGGCCTTGATGTCGTCGGGTGTTATTTGCGCATCGGCATCGGCGGACGCCTTCTCGCGGATGTCGACGACGCAGAGTGGCACGACGAGCTTTTCAACCGGCAGCTCGGCGACCGACAGACCATCGGCGGAGAAATGCAGCGGCGCGTCGACATGGGTGCCGGTGTGTTCGTTCACCCGGAGCTCGAACAGGTTGAACTTGTCCTTGGCGTAGCTGAACTTTTGCTCGCGGAAGAACTGCTGCTGGCCGAAGAAGGTCGGGAACTCCTCGTAGAGTTCGTGGGTGAGGTCGGTGACGCCGGTGTGTCCCTGGGCGAGCGCCGGCGGGGCGATACCGGCGCTCGCGGCGGCGATGCCCGCTGTGCCGACGGCTGCTGCCTTGAAGAAGCTGCGGCGGGACAACATTTTCTGCTTTACGGATTCCATGACGCACGCATCGCACATGTCTTTGCTTCCCTCTCAAGAACCGGTCGAAACCTGATGGCAATGGCTGCCAGCGGTTGCAGGATACCTCAGAGGAAATCGCTGTAAACGGTCTTTGTCCCGTGCGTTTTGATGGAATGACACGGCGATCGCGATTGCCGGCGCACGATGGCGCTGATGTCATCATGCCGCCAACAAATACGCTTTTATTACAATTGCGTAATGATGGCATTCCGCCGTTGCCCACAAAGGTGCGAACAACGATACTCTGGGCAAATCGGAACGTTCCGCCGGCGCGTGCCGCGCAGGAGCGCGTTTTGCATATTTGGAGACATGAATGCGGGTTTGGAAACAGCTGGCGGTGAGCGCCGTTGTGCTTTTGGTGGGTGCCGGCGTCTGGGTGCGGTTCGTGCCCGGAGCAGGCGAAACGCTGGCCGCGATCGGTGTCTCGCATCCGCTGATCGATGCCATCTCCAAGCAGAGCGGTGCCGCTGGGGGCGAGGGCGGCCAAGGCAGCGGCGGACGGAGGCAGGGCGGCAACGACGCCATCCTCGTCATGGTTCGCCCTTCGGCAACGTCTGTCGTCAATGACCGGCTGAACGCGATCGGCAACGGCGAGGCGATCCACTCCGTCACCGTGACGCCGACGGCCACCGGCAACCTCACCGAAATTCTCGTGCGCTCCGGCGAAAAGGTGGCGCAGGGGCAGGTGATCGCCAAGCTCGATAGCGACGACCAGAAGATTGCTGCCGACCAGGCGCGGCTGACGCGCGACAGTGCCCGCGAAAAACTGGAGCGCTATCGCAACCTCAGCACAGCGCGCGCGGTGACCGCCGTCGACGTGCGCGACGCCGAAATCGCCATGCAGGCCGCGGAGCTTGCGCTCAAGACCGCCGAGCTCGACCTCAAGCGCCGCGATATCGTTGCGCCGTCGCAGGGCGTTGTCGGCATCATCACCGTCAATGTCGGCGACTACGTCACCACGACGACGCCGATCGCCGTGGTCGACGACCGCTCGGAAATCCTCGTCGACTTCTGGGTGCCGGAGCGTTTTGCGAGCAAGATCGTCGTCGGCCAGCCGGTGACAGCGCACGCCATTGCCCAGCCGGGCAGCCAACTCGAGGGCGTCATTCACGCCATCGACAACCGCCTGGACCAGGCAAGCCGGACGCTGCGCGTGCGGGCGCGGCTGGAAAATCCTGACGACACGTTGCGGGCGGGCATGTCCTTCTCGGTGACCATGGCATTCGATGGCGACACCTATCCGACCGTCGATCCGCTCGCGATCCAGTGGAGCTCCGAAGGCTCCTATGTCTGGCGTGTCAGCGCCGACAAGAGCGAGCGGGTTCCGGTCAAGATCATCCAGCGCAACCCCGACAAGGTGCTGGTTGATGCGGCCTTGAGCGAAGGCGACGAAGTCGTCACCGAAGGTGTGCAGCGGCTGCGCGACGGCGGCGACGTGCGCATTGCCGGGCGCGAGCGCCGCGATGCCGCGCAGAAGGTCGCGGAGGACGGGAAGTGAGCGGCGCGAAGGAACCCGGCCACCAGACCGCGCGCGAGGCCGGCAAGACCGGCTTCACCGCGCTTTTCATCCGCCGGCCGATCTTCGCCCTGGTCGTCAACACGCTGATCGTCGTCGCCGGCCTTGCGGCCTGGAACGGCATCGAGATCCGCGAACTGCCGCAGGTCGACCAGCCGGTCGTCTCCGTGACGACGACGCTCGACGGTGCAGCACCCGAGACCATGGACCGCGAGGTGACATCGGTCGTCGAAGGTGCGGTCTCGCGCGTGCAGGGCATCCGCGACATCTCCTCGACCTCGTCCTTCGGCCGCAGCCGCGTGACGCTGCAATTCTCCGACACCACCGACATCGGCCAGGCGGCCAACGATATCCGCGATGCGCTGGGGCGCGTTCGCAACCAGCTGCCCGACCAGGCGGACGAGCCGAGCATCGTCAAGGCGGACGCCGACAGCCAACCGATCATGCGCCTGGCGCTGACCTCCGATACCATGTCGATGGAAGACATGACGCTGCTCGTCGAAAACGAGATCAGCGACCGGCTGGCCGCCGTCGAGGGCGTCGCCGACGTTGCCGTCTATGGCGACCAGGAAAAAATCTTTCGCATCGACCTCGACCAAGCCAAGCTTGCCGGGCGCGGCGTGACGGTGGCAGACCTCAGGACGGCCCTTGCCAACGCCTCCTATGACGTGCCGGCCGGCAAGCTCACGAGCGCCAGCCAGGACATTTCGGTGCGCGCCACCGCCGACCTGCAGACGCCGGAGCAATTCGAAAACCTCATCCTCGTCAACAATGTGCGGCTGCGCGACATCGGCACGGTGACGCTCGGACCCGATTCAGGCACCACGGCGCTGCGCTCCAACGGCCGCCAGGGCATCGGCCTCGGCATCATCCGCCAGGCGCAATCCAATACCGTCGATATTTCCGAGGGCGTGCGCAAGGTCGTCGAGACGATCCAGACGCAGATTCTTCCCGAGGGCACGCAGCTCAGGATCACCAGCGACGACGCCGTCTTCATCAACGGCGCCATCCACGAGGTCGAGATTGCGCTGGGCGTGGCGATCTTCATCGTCACGCTCGTCATCTACATGTTCCTGCTCGACTGGCGCGCAACGCTGATCCCGACCATCACCATGCCGATCGCGCTGATCGGGACGGTGGCGGCGATCTACATGGCCGGCTTCTCGATCAACATCCTGACGCTGCTGGCGATCGTGCTCGCCACGGGGCTCGTGGTCGATGATGCGATCGTGGTTCTGGAAAACATCGTGCGACGGCGGGCCGAAGGGCTGGGCCCAAGGGCCGCGGCCGTGCACGGCACGCTCGAAGTGTTCTTCGCGGTGCTGGCGACGACCGCGACGCTTGCGGCCGTGTTCGTGCCGCTGTCCTTCCTGCCGGGCCAGACAGGCGGGCTCTTCCGCGAGTTCGGCTTCGTGCTCGCCTTCTCGATCCTGCTTTCGTCCTTCGTGTCGCTGACGCTCTGCCCGATGCTGGCATCGCGCATGCTGACAAAGGAGGCCCACAACGAGAAGCCGGGGCCGATGCGCCGGTTCGGGGCACGGGCTTCGGAATTCTACCGGGTCACGTTGCGCGGTTGCCTCAATGCGCCGCTGATCGTCTTCGTCGTTGCCGCCTTCTTCACCGCCATGGGCGGCATCGGCTTCATGACGCTGAAATCGGAACTGACACCGAGCGAGGACCGCTCGCAGGTGATGATGCGCATCAACGCGCCGCAGGGCGTGTCGCTGGAATATGCGCAGGCGCAGATGCGCCGGATCGAGGACGGGCTGCAGCCGCTGGTCAAATCCGGCGAGATCGACAACATCTTCTCGATCTCCGGCCAGGGTGGTTCGGCCAATAGCGGCTTCATGGTGCTGACGCTTGCCCCCTGGGACAAGCGCGACCGCAGCCAGCAGCAGATCGTCTCCGACATCAACAAGGTGACGGCGCGCATCCCCTCGGTGCGGGTGTTTGCGATGCAGCCCAACAGCCTCGGCATTCGCGGCGCCGGCAGCGGCCTGCAGGTGGCGCTTGTTGGTAACGACTACACCAAGCTCGGCGATGCCGCGGCAAAGCTGGTGCGCCAGATGGAAGACACCGGGCGCTTCGAGAATGTGCGGCTGAACTATGAGGCCAACCAGGCGCAGCTTTCGATCACCATCGACCGCGAGCGGGCATCCGACATGGGCGTCGATATCGGCGGCCTTGCCTGGGCGCTGCAGGCGATGCTCGACGGCAACAGCGTCGTCGATGTCTATGTCGACGGCGAATCCTACCCGGTCAAGCTCCTGTCCTCGACCAATCCGGTCAACGACCCGACCGACCTGCAGAACATCTTTCTGAAAGCCGGCGACGGCAAGATCGTGCCGATGTCGACGATCGCCAGCGTCGAGGAAACCGCCGTGGCGCCGCAGCTCTCGCGCGAATCGCAGCTTCGCGCCGTGTCGCTGTCGGCCGGGCTCAAGTCCGACCTGGCGCTCGGTGAGGCGCTGACCATGGTCGAGCAGATGGCCGAGCCGCTGCTGCCGCCGGGCTCGCGCATCATGCCGCTGGCCGAGGCTGCCACCCTCAACGAGAACGCCAACGGCCTCGTCATCACCTTCGGCTTTGCCCTCGTCATCATCTTCCTGGTGCTGGCGGCGCAGTTCGAAAGCTTCATCAGCGGCTTCATCATCATGGCGACGGTGCCGCTCGGGCTTGCCTGCGCGATCTTTGCGATGATCATGACCGGCAACACGCTTAACATCTACAGCCAGATCGGCCTGGTCATGCTTGTCGGCATCATGGCGAAGAACGGCATCCTGATCGTCGAATTCGCCAACCAGCTGCGTGATCGCGGCCAGGATGTGCGCACGGCGATCGAGAACGCCGCCAACATTCGCCTCAGGCCGGTGATGATGACGATGATCGCCACCATCGTCGGCGCGGTGCCGCTGGTGCTGGCAAGCGGTGCCGGTGCCGAGGCGCGCATTGCGCTCGGCTGGGTGCTGGTCGGCGGGCTCGGCCTTGCCGTGGTCGTGACGCTCTATCTCACGCCGGTCGCCTATCTCGTCATTGCTGGGCTCACGAAGCCGCATGCGGACGAGGAGCGCAAGCTGCACGAGGAAATGGAAGCGGCGGCCGCGCTCGAAACGAAATAGCGGCGGGCTCTCAGCGTCGGCAGCGAAGATGTCAACGCTGACCGCCTGTCGCGCTGCTCCCTGGCTCTAAAAAGCGCTAACCCTGAAGTTCAAGCCAGGCGGCGATCAGAAAGACCACCGCTGCGATCGCGCCCAGCGCACTCCTGCCGGCGTGGAGCCTCGCCCAGCGGCGGAGAAGCGCGCGGGTTTCCTCGCTCGCCTCATCCGGCCGCGTTGCCTCGAGGCGTCGGTTGATCGGCATGATGACGAGGATCGTGTAGGGCCAGTTCAGAATGATGATTGCTGCCCCTAGGCCCCAAAGTGCATTGTCACTCTGCCACCATGCGGCAGCGCCGAGCAGGCCCGAGATGATTGCGAGCGAGGCTTGCATCTCGAAACCTCGCCGGTAGGCCGGCACCCATTGGGCGAGGGCCGCTCATCGAGGTGAAGCCTTGCCGGGTGTTCGGCGACGTTGATGTAGACGGCGGCGCCGAAGAATACCGCTGCGGTAAACAAAGCGAGCAGACCGAGCATTTGACCTTCTCCTCTCTCCCTTCAGTATATACCGTCAGGGGCTGCACAACGATAGGTGTCGTCGTTGGGCGCAGAGCTGCCGGCTCAAGGGCAGATCCGGGAGGGAATTCTGATCGACGTTATCCGTCGCAATGCGAAAGCTTTGTGACACTCAGGTCTCACCAGCGGCGTTTTCACGCGATAGTCTGCCGGAGACTGCGTGAACGTCTGGACAAAGTGATTCCGATTTGCACAGTAGCGCCTTGAAATGAAAGCGCTTCCCCTATGTCGGAATGGGGCAGCGCGAATGGCATGAAGAAGGGACGTTTTCCGTGGCATTGAAGGCGATCAGAGCTGGCTCGAGAAACGAAACCGGGATCGAAACCGCAAAGGGGCAGCTTGCTGCCCGATTCGGCGATCGGTTCCAGACGGGCGAAGCGATCCGTGCCCAGCATGCCCACACCACCACCTACATCCCGGCGCAGCTTCCCGATGGCGTCGTCTTCCCCGAGAGTGCCGACGAGGTGCGCGAGATCGTTGCGATCGCAGCCGCAAATGCCGTGCCGCTCATTCCCTTTGGCACCGGATCCTCGCTCGAGGGCCACGTCAACGCGCCGAACGGTGGCATTTCCGTCGACATGATGCGGATGAACCGGGTGCTCGAGGTCAACGCGGAAGACTTGGATTGCCGGGTCGAGCCCGGCATCACCCGCGAGGAGCTGAACACCTATCTGCGCGACACCGGCCTGTTCTTCCCGATCGATCCCGGCGCCAACGCCTCGATCGGCGGCATGGCCTCGACGCGGGCGTCCGGCACCAACGCGGTGCGCTACGGCACGATGAAGGACAATGTGCTGGCGCTGACGGTGGTGACATCAGACGGGCGCGAGGTGCGCACCGCGCATCGGGCACGCAAGTCGTCTGCCGGCTATGACCTGACCCGGCTCTTCGTCGGGGCCGAGGGCACGCTCGGCATCATCACCTCGATCACGCTCCGGCTGCAGGGCATTCCCGAGGTCATCTCCGGCGGCGTCTGCCCGTTCCCGACGATTGCCGATGCCTGCAACGCGGTGATCCTGACGATCCAGTCCGGCATTCCGGTCGCCCGCATCGAGCTGTTGGACGCTTTGCAGATGAAGGCGTGCAACGGCTACTCCGGCCTTTCCTATGAGGAAACGCCGACGCTTTTTGTCGAATTCCATGGGAACAGCGAGAGCGTCGAGATGCAATCGCGGCACTTTGCCGAAATTGCGTCGGAATTCGGCTCTAGCGGCTTCATCTGGACGACCAACCCGGAAGAGCGGGCGCGGCTGTGGAAGGCGCGGCACAACGCCTACTGGGCCCAGAAGAGCCTGATCCCCGGGGCTGCAATTCTCTCCACCGATGTCTGTGTGCCGATCTCGCGGCTGGCCGATTGCGTTGCGGCGACCCATGACGACATCGCCCAGCACGGTCTGACGGCACCGATCGTCGGCCACGCGGGCGACGGCAACTTCCACGTCGGCCTGCTGTTTGACGACAAGGACGCCGCCGACGTGGCGCGGGCCGAGGCCTTCGTCGAGCGGCTGAATGCGCGGGCGCTGTCGATGGACGGGACCTGCACCGGCGAACACGGCATCGGTCAGGGCAAGATGCCGTTCCTCGAAGCCGAACTCGGCGACGCGCTGGATCTGATGCGGCAGGTCAAGCGTTCTCTCGACCCGCAGAATATCTTCAACCCCGGCAAGATCTTCGCCTGACGCGAGACGACGGGCGAGGGGACACGCGGCCGCGCGGCCACTACCCCTTTGGGGCAAAGGCGGGCGCGCCCGCGCAATTGTAATGGACGGAAACGTCCCTTTGGCGTTCATATGGACGCAGACGGCGTCGACAGGCGCCCCGAGAACTTGATGGGAATGTAGGCACGGTGCTTTCGCGAATTCTGGTTGCCATCGGCGGTCTTGTGGTTGTTGCGCTCTTTGCGGCGCTGATCGCCCCGTGGTTCATCGACTGGACGGGTTTCCGCAAGGAATTCGAGCGCGAGGCTAGCCGCATCATGGGCAAACCCGTCGTCGTGCACGGCCGCGTCGACGCACGCCTGATCCCGTTCCCGACCGTGACGCTCAACGACGTGCGTGTCGGCGGCAGCGATGCGCGCGAACCGCTGATCCAGGTCGAACAATTCTCGATGAGCGCGGAGCTTGCGCCGTTCCTGAGTGGCGAAGCGCTAATCTTCGACATGCGCCTCGACCGGCCCAAGGCCAAGGTCCGGCTGCTTTCCGACGGTACGCTCGACTGGGCGCGTGGTACGCGCACGGCGATCCCCGCCAAGACGGTGGTGCTTGAAAACGTAGAGATCACCCAGGGCGAGATCGAATTCATCGACGAGCAGACCGGCCGCACCCGGCGCGTGACCGACCTTGCCGCCGATCTTTCGGCCCGGTCGCTGGCCGGCCCCTGGAAGGTCGAAGGTCGTGCGGCATTGGACGGCGAGGCCGGCAGTTTTGCCTTTGCCAGTAACAAGGTGGACGAGGCGGGCGCGCTCAGCCTCAAGGCGCGGGTGACGCCGGACAAGCGTCCATTCGGCGTCGAGCTCGATGGCGCGCTGAAGATCGTCGACTTCAAGCCGCTTTACGGCGGCCGCTTCACGCTGACCGAAAACCGCCCGCAGGGCGAGGCCAAAGAAGTCGACGACCATGCGCCGCTGCGCATCAACGGCGATTTCCAGCTGACCAATGAGAGCATCCGTGTGCCGGAGTATCGCTTCGAGGTCGGTCCTTCGGATGATCCTTACGTGGTGACCGGCGAGGCGACGCTCGACACCGGCAAGGAGCAGAAGTTCCTGCTAATTGCCGACGGCCAGCAGATCGACGTCAGCCGCATCGGCAATTCCGGCAGCAACGGCAAGACCGGGCGCGACCCGGCGATCTCCATGCGCCAGCGGCTGGAAGCGATGCTGGCGATCGCTGCCGACATTCCCATTCCGCAGGTGCCGGGCAGGGCCAGTTTGAAGCTGCCGGCGATCGTCATCGGCGATACGACGGTGCGCGACGTGCGCATCGACGTACAGCCTGATGGCGCCGGATGGGTAATCGACAATGTCGTGGCGCTTCTGCCCGGTCGCACCCAGCTCGAGGCCAAGGGACGGCTCAACCTCAAGGGTCAGCGCTCCTTCCGCGGCGACCTGCTGCTCGCGTCCAACCAGCCGTCGGGGCTGGCGAGCTGGCTGGCCGGCTCTGTCGACCCGGCCATCCGCAAGCTGAAGACCGCGGGTTTTTCGGCAACCGTCAACCTGACCGACACGCTGCAGCAGTTCGAAAACCTTGAAGTCGCGGCCGGCGATGCCAGCCTCAAGGGGCGGCTCGAGCGCCAGTCCTTCGCCGAGCAGCAGCCGAACCTTTCGCTGCAGCTGAACGGCAACCGCATCGATCTCGAAGCCTTGCAGGCGCTGGCTGGCCTCGTCGCCGGCGATGCCTCGACCTCGACATTGATGCAGCACGCGATCGCTGCCGACCTTTCGGCCGACGAGTTCTCCGCCTTCGGCGAAGATGCCCGCGACGTTCAGGCGGTGGTGACGCTCAAGAACGGCCAGCTACAGGCCGAGCGCGTGGCGATCGGCTCGCTTGCCGGCGCGCAGCTTGCCTTTTCCGGCCGCGCCAGCGGCGATCTCGCAAAGCCCGTCATTTCGGCCAAGATGAAGCTCGCGGCCAACGATCTGACGCCGTTCCTGGAAATGATCGGCCGGCACGCCGTCGATCATCCGGCCCTTCGTCGGCTGACCAAGGCTGGCCCGTACTACACGGACGCCGCCTTCGACGTGACGCTGACCGCCGGCAACAAGGAAGGCAACGCGCCCGCGACCTTCGGCATCTTCGGCACGGCCAACGGCACCAAGATCGCCGCCAGCTATCAGGCGCCCGACATGGCCCAGGCGCTTGCCGGCAAGGGCATGCTGCTCGAAGCGACGCTCGAAAACCCGCAGACGCTGTTGCTGCTCGGCCAGGCCGGGTTCGATCCGCTGCCATTCGATGCGGACGCCAACGGCATCCTCTCGGTCAAGCTGCAGAGCACCGATGGCTCCAACGCCAATGGCACGGTGACCTTTACCACTGAGAAGACGGCGCTTGCCGCCAAGGGCAGCTTCGATCTTTCGCGCGACCATTTCCTCGAGGGCCAGGCCAAGCTGACGCTGCAGACGGAAGACCTCGAACCTTATCTGCTGCAGCAGGGCATCGCCCTGCCACAGACGGGCAGTGGCCTGCCGATCTCTGTTTCGGCCGACGTGGCGACGACACCGGAGGCGATCGCCCTTACAACGGTCGAAGGCAAGGCGGATAACAACGGCTTTGCAGGCGCGCTGACGATCGACCGCAAGGTGCCGGGCAAGGCGGAGGGCCAGATCAACCTTGCAACGCTCGATCTCGCCTGGCTCGCCGAGGGCATCCTCGGCCAGGTTCAGGACATGTCGACCGGCGCGCTGTCGAAAACGCCGGTCGCCCAGGCGGCCTGGACCGGCCTCAACGTGGCCCTGGATGTGCAGGCGGCCAATTTCTGGCCGGGCTTCTACGGCGCCGTTGGAAATTTTGTCGGCAAGATGGAATGGAAGGGCGACGAGATCGCCTTCACCGACGCGACCGGCGACTGGCTCGGCGGCAAACTTGAGGGCCGGGTGCAGATCGGCAATGCCAACGGTTCCGGCTTCCTGCGCTCGCGTCTCGACGTCAAGGGCGGCGATCTGGCGCAGGCGGGCTGGATGCGGGCAGGCGCGCCGGTTGCCACCGGCACCTTCGACCTGTCCGTGGCGCTGGAGGCATCGGGCGCGAACGCGCAAGCCATGGCGCATTCGGCAAGCGGCTCGGGCACTGCGACCTTCAACGGCGTGACACTCAACGGCATCAACAGCGCCGCCCTGCCGCAGTTGATGGCGACTGCCGATGCGCTGAAGATGGAGATTTCAGCTGACGCGATCCGCCAGGCGGCGGAGGCGACGGTGTTTTCGGGCCAGTCGGTCGTCGGTGTGGTCAAGGTGCCCTTCAGCATCGCCGGCGGCGTGCTGCGGGCACAGAACGTGACGGCCGCCGACGGCAACGCAGCTTTTGCCGGCGAGGCGTCGCTCGACCTTGCGGCAGAACGCATCGATGCCGGCATCGACATGACTTTCCGTCCGGGTGACGAGGCGCTTGCTGGCGCTGAGCCGCGCGTGCGGCTCGGCTTCGCGGGACTGCTGGCATCGCCAGGCGTCAGCCTCGATGTTGCCGATCTCTCGAATTTCCTCTCGCTTCGGGCCTTCGAGCGCGAGCGCCGGCGCGTCGAGACGCTGCAGGCCAACGTGCTTGAGAAGCAGCGGCTGCGCCGCGAGGTGCAGCTCTACAAGGCAAAGGCGCAGCAGCGTGAAGTCGAGCGCCTGCGGGCGATCGCCGAAGAACGGCGCCGCGCCGCTGCGGCAGTCGAGGCGGAGCGGGTGAAGGCGGATCTCGCCGCCCGCGCCGAGGCGGCCCGCAAGGCGGCGGAAGAGGCTGCTCAGGCCGAACGCGAACGCCAGCAGCAACAGCAGCTGGGCGCGCCAGCGCAGGCGCAGCCGAATACAGGTACCGTCGAAGGCCCGCAGAAACCGGGCGGCCAGGGGCTGAATTTCGACGTCTTGCCCGACATTACCGTGCAATAGTCTTGCCGGCATCGCGGTTGCGCGCCGCATAGGCGTTGGCCTACTGCATGGTTCCTTAAATCCTATTCGATTTAAGGATAACAACAGGCAGCAATTCAAAGTGCTACAGCGACCTTTGCCCGTCTAATAAGACGCGCAAAGGTCGCTGTAGCTGTGCGTGCCGTCGGGCGTGCAGCTGTGCGGTTTGTCGCCCGCGTGCTCACACCGGACGATCACGCTTGGATCGTTTCCAGTTTAAGCGGAGTCGCAGAAATGCTCTGTCTCTTTGTTCTTACGCATTTCCTGACGGAAAACCGCCTCGCACTTTTCCTGGAAATGCTTGGGTCTCCAGCTCGCATTGGAGCATAGAATCTTTCGGCCAGGATTGCGAAGCGTCGCCGCGTCCCGGTTCAGAAGTGGATGGCAACGCCGAGGATCGGTCCGTGTTGCACGGCGTCGAACTTGAAGCCGTCGTCGCTGTAGTCGACGCCGAGTGCGCGGTAGCCGGCGACGACTGAGATCGTATCCGTGAACTTGTAGCCGAGACCGAGCGCTGCATCCCAGTCGAGATCCGCGCCGCCCGCACCGACCAGCCCCCAGCCGGTCATATAGAACTCGGGCGTGAAGTAATAGGCGCCGCGCAAGCCCGCGACCGCATCGACCCATGTCGCACTGTCTTCGCGTTTCCTACCGTTGAGCAGGCCGCCTGAGAACGAAAGCGTCGAATCAACCGACCAGACTTTCAGGCCGCCGACGAAATCCAGGTTGGACGATTGATCTTCGTAGATCGCATAACCGACGCCAAGCAATCCGGCAAAGGTCTTCGATTTCACATCGACGCTATTGGCAAGAATGCCGTTCGGCGTGTGGCCGTCGGCGGAAAGGTCGGTATAGATCACGTCGCCGAAGATGCTGTAGGGCCCGTTGCGGGCTTCGCCCGTCGCCATGAAAGCGAAATCGAGATGGTCCCAGATATCTCCGAAGCTTGAATCGATGTGCACCTCAGGGAGACCGAACTGGGCGGTGTCGCCCGTCAGGCCCGCCATCCAGAAGTAGGGTGCAACGGTGAACTTCCAGCCGCTCTCCGTCTCCTGCTGTTGGGCTGTGGGTGCAAGAAGGGGTGCGATATCGGCGGCGCTGGCGATGGCGGCCGATGACAAAGTCAAACACGTGGCCAGACCGATACGAGCATAGAGCTTCATGGGTTCCTCCCTCTCCTGTCCAGCCAGCGACTCTCGTGCGCTGGCAACTGTATGATTGTTTGAAATTAGTGCAGTCTAAACAAGCCCATTCGCGTTTATTGCCGGATCAAGCGTTACCGAAATGCCCGAGCTGTGGCGCCAAGCACACAGAAACCGGTGGGATGGGCCACAGTTGCAATCTCAAGTCTATGTTTCTGTCGGCGTGTGCTTCAAATTTTCCCGGATTGGTGTGTTCAGGGACGGGTGCTGAGGCATGCATCTGGTTTGTGAAGGCAATCCCGCTCCTGCGCCGAATGCCTGCTTTTGCGCGCTGAAATGGGGAGACCCCTAAAATCCTAATGGATTGATTGAGCAGGAGTTAGCATCCTGCCTTCACAGTGAGGCCTGCAACGGGGGGTGGCATGAAGTCGCTGGAGCAGGGCCTTGATCGCCGCGCGATCATCTGGATCATGAACTGGACGTTTTCAGGCACTGCCGGCTGCACGGCCGTTGCCCTTCTCATCACTTATTACTACATCGTCCCGTTCGGCGGCGAGCTGATGGCGACCTCAATGCGCCTTGCGCTGTTCATTCCGCTGCTGCTGGCCATCCCGCTTTTCGCCTTCATCGGCATCAAGCTCCAACAGTTGGCACTTGCCAACGATCTTCTGACGCTGGCCAGTCGCTATGACGGCCTGACGGGCTGTCTCAACCGTGCCGCCTTCACATCGGATGTCACCGCATTCTTTGCCGATCAGGACCTCGAGCCGTTTCCGCCGACGTCGGCGCTGATGGTGCTGGACGCCGACCACTTCAAACGCATCAACGATTGCCACGGCCATCTGGCCGGCGATCAGGCATTGGTGGCGATAGCAACCGAGATGCGCCAGGCAGTGGACGGTAGCGGCCTGACGGGGCGCCTCGGCGGAGAGGAATTCGGCGTTTTCGTTCCCTATGCCCGTCCCGAAACGATAGGGGCGATGGCGGAGCGAATTCGGTTGGCGGTGGCCGAGCGCGGGCAGGCGATCGCGCCGGGCGCAGAGCCAGTCACTGTCAGCGTCGGTGTGGCGCTGTTCAGCTATCCCGCCCACTATGAGGATGTCTTCAAGATCGCCGACGACCAGCTCTATCTCGCCAAGAATACCGGGCGCAACCGGGTTTGCCTGGTCGAGTATTTGCGTCGGCCGGGCGGCATCAGGGCGATGGCAAACCAGCTGCGCGAGGGGCTTGCAGGCGTCTTCACCGAGACATTCGGAAGCGGCCGCGATGAGCCAGGCGAAGAGCCGTCAAGTGTCGCTGGCCGCTGACAGCTCTATATTCGCCTTGATCCAGTCGAGAACGTAGACGCGGAGCGCCGAAGACAGGTTGCTGTCGGCGCCACGCGCATCGTCGATCTCGACGATCAGTTGGGCGATCGGCATGGCGCGGGCGGCCGCGATCGTCTTCAGCTCCAACCAGAACGGATCTTCCAGCGAGAAGCTGGTGCGGTGGCCGTGCAAGGTGGCGGAGTGTTTTCGGATCATCGCCGGAGCTCGCAAATTGATTCAAGTCGTTGGCGGTTTGATTCGGGACGTTGCTGCAAGTCATTGAAGCGGAATCGCTTTTTTGCAGGTCGTGCGCCGGGTTCGACGTTCTAAAGCGCGTCGCGATCTCTACAGCGCCGCGCGTCTTATTAGACGCGCAAAGGTCGCTGTAACGCTTTAAACGTTCCGCAGCCGTTCGTGCGCGCGGCGCTTCAGTCCTCGGCCTCGTCAGGTCGATCGCCGGAAGGTTCGCGGCGCCCCTGGTCGAGGGCCTTTGCCGCCTTCGCATTCAAGGCGTCGGTCAGCGATTTCTCGGCCTTGGTGCGGCCGAACGAGATGCGGTTCTGTTCGGCCTGCTTTTCTTTTTCGGCGCGGGCATTGCGCTTGCGGAACTGGCGTAGATTGACGACGTCACCACTCATGCCGCGTCCTTTCGCTTGCCTCAGTTCTTCTTGCGGAAGGAGTCGAGCGAAACCACCGAGCCGCCGCCGTTCTTGGCGTCGCCGGATTTTTCCGGGTCCTTGGGCGGCACTTCGCCATCGGTTTCAGGAACGGGATAGGCGGTGATCTCCGCCGATTCGGCCTCTTCCTCTTCGGCCGTCGCCACGTCGAATTCGAGTTCGAAATTGACCGAGGGGTCGTAGAAGCCGCGAATGGCATTGAACGGAATGACCAGCCGCTCCGGCGTATCGGAGAAGGACAGGCCGATTTCGAAGCCGGCCTCGGAAACCTTGAGTTCCCAGAACTGGTGCTGCACGACGATGGTCATCTGCTCGGGATACTTGGATTTCAGGTGCTGCGAGATGCGAACACCCGGCGCGCCGGTCAGGAAGGTGATGAAGAAATGGTGCTCGCCGGGCAGGTGGCCGGTGGCCGCAACCTCGGTCAGCACCTTGCGGATGACGCCGCGAAGCGCGTCCTGCGCCAGAATGTCGTAGCGAATGTGGTCCTGGCCCATGAGATTCCCGTCTTTCTCGAACTCAATTCTACTGTCGGCTTTCCATTGCCCGTCTCGATATGACGAGTCAATTATTCAAGCATCTATAGACCATTTCGAAGCGGGGGAGAAGGTGAAGGCTTCTGTTGCCAGGTGCCTTCGGACCCCGCCTTACGGTGCTACCCGGAAGGACTTGATTTGAAGTGTCGCACCGCCGTTAGGCAGCGAGACGTGCTTCAGCATAGTTGTCGTTTGCAACTATAAGTTTAGCCCGATAACGGTGGTACAATGCCGAGCAAAAAGTCGATCTTTACGCCCTTGTCGATCCTATTTCGCCCCCATCAAAAGCCGGTCATCGAAATCTCGACCGGTTTTTGGTGGAGGCGCCGGGTACCGCCCCCGGGTCCAATGGGTTTATTTCACCGCCCGTTTATTGCCATAGCCGCCCGAAGACGGCATCTGTCATATAGGTCTTTCCGGCGCTGAAGAAAAGGGGAAAGCACGGATATATCGCAGCTTTTCCAAAACCCCTGACATGCCAAACGCCTTGACATGAATGGCAGCCGTGAAAAACTCCGGCTGCTGCACGCGGCCTGCAAGGGCGCTGCGGTTTATCGAGCAAGATCAATCTGGAGGCATCATGACTGACTATCTCGCAGATGTGCAGAAGTATGACAGCGGCGCCGACGAAGCTGTTGTGAACAAGATCGTGCGCCATCTCGGCATTGCACTGCGCAACAAGGATTCCTCGCTCGTGTCGGCCACGGACCCCAAGGAACTCGATCGCGTTAGGGAAAAATGGTGCGAGAAGAAGCTCGGCGTCGTGGGTGCGGAAGCGGATGCGGCCATTTCGGCGACGACGAAGGCGATGTCGGCAGATCGATCCAAGTCACGCGTGACCTTCTATTATCTGGTGGCCAAGAACCTCGGTAAGCTGCAAACGCTGTAGATCACGTTCATTGTGAAGGCGGGATGCAGGCGGAAAACCGCGCGCACTTTCCTTGATCCCGCTTTGAGCGCGGCTGAATATGCGGGATAAACACCCCCGGGACATTGGTTTGCCGCCGGCTTCACCCTAAATTTGGGACAACACGAATCGGCGGCGCCAGACCATGCAGCAATATCTCGACTTCCTCGACCATGTGATGACCAGCGGAACCGACCGGGGTGACCGGACGGGAACGGGGACGCGCTCGGTCTTCGGCTACCAGATGCGTTTCGATCTTTCGCAAGGCTTCCCGGTGCTGACCACCAAGAAGCTGCACCTGCGCTCGATCATCCACGAACTGCTGTGGTTCCTGAAGGGCGAGACCAATATCGCCTATCTCAAGGAAAACGGCGTCAGCATTTGGGACGAATGGGCGGACGAAAACGGCGATCTCGGGCCCGTCTACGGCTACCAGTGGCGCTCCTGGCCGGCGCCGGACGGGCGGCATATCGACCAGATCGCCGGTCTTGTCGAAAGCCTGAAGACCAATCCGAACTCGCGCCGTCATATCGTTTCCGCCTGGAACCCGGCGCTGGTCGACGAGATGGCCCTGCCGCCGTGCCATTGCCTGTTCCAGTTCTATGTCGCCGACGGCAAGCTTTCCTGCCAGCTCTATCAGCGTTCGGCCGACATCTTCCTCGGCGTGCCGTTCAACATCGCCTCCTACGCGCTTCTGACGATGATGGTGGCGCAGGTGACCGGGCTGAAGCCGGGCGATTTCGTCCATACCTTCGGCGACGCGCATATCTACCACAACCATTTCGACCAGGCACGGCTGCAGCTTGCCCGCACGCCGAAGACGCTGCCGACCATGCAGATCAAGCCAGACGTCAAGGATCTGTTTTCGTTCCGTTTTGAAGACTTTACCCTGGTCGGCTACGAAGCTGATTCAACCATCAAGGCGCCGATCGCCGTCTGAGGCGTCGTCGCCTCGGGGGTGCGGGCAGGCGGTCGATACGGGCATTCGCGTAACGGCGGCAGACCGGGAGGGTTTGCCGTTTCTTACGGAGTTCAGATGTTACAGCGGCCTTTGCGCATCATGTTCGGCGAGGCGCTGTCGGGAGGTTTCGATGCTGACGCTCGTCCACGCACCCTTGTCGCGCTCGTCGCGTATCGTCTGGCTGCTCGAGGAGATCGGCGCGGAATACGAGATCCGCTATGTCTCGATCCGCCGCTGGGATGGCACCGGCGCACCCGACGACAACAATCCGCATCCGCACAAGCAGGTGCCGGCGCTCTTGCACAAGGGTGCGCTGATCTGGGAATCGGCGGCCGTGGTACAATATCTCACCGACCTTCACCCCGAATGCAGTCTCGGCCGGCGCCCGGCATCCCGAGCGCGGCGCCTATCTCTCCTGGCTTGCCTATTATGCCGGCGTGATCGAGCCGACGGCGCTGGCCCACATCACCGGCGCGACGATCAACAATCCGGCGCAGGCGCGGCTCTACAGCGAAATGTGCGCCCATGTGATCGACGTGCTCAACCGACAGACCTATCTGCTCGGCGCGACGATGAGCGCCGCCGACCTGCTTTTGGCCAGCGCACTGCAATGGATGCGCAAGATCCTGCCCGAGAGTGAGGTCGTCGACCGCTATATCCGGGTGGTCACGGACCGGGCAGCCTATGTCAGGGCAAGTGAAATCGACAGCAAACCGAATGGGTTCCATGACTGATACCAGCACCAACGAGCCGAAAATCTCCATCGTCGTCGCGGTTGCCGCCAACGGCGTCATCGGCCGCGACGGCGATCTGCCGTGGCGGCTTTCCACCGATCTCAAGCGCTTCAAGGCGCTGACGATCGGCAAGCCCGTGATCATGGGGCGCAAGACCTGGGCCTCGATCGGACGTCCGCTGCCCGGCCGAGCGAACATCGTCATCAGCCGCAGCGCAGATTTTACTGCTGAGGGCGCGACCGTCGCGCATTCGCTGGAGGAGGCGCTGGGCGCAGCGCGGCGCGAAGCGTCGGCATCAGGGGCAGACGAGATCTGCGTTATTGGCGGCGGCGAGATCTACCGGCAATCGATCGGCGTCGCCGATATCCTGCACATCACAGAGGTTCAGGCGGAAGTCGAAGGCGATACTCGCTTTCCGGATATCGACCCTGACGTTTTCGACAAGGTGTTCGAAGAGGACCTGCCGCAGGGCGAGAAAGACAGCCATGCCATGCATTTCGTGACGTGGCGGCGCCGGGCCACGCGCTAATGCATGCCTCCTAAAATCGGCATCGATCTAAGGAGAAAGTTATGCAGCGAGTTTGAAGCGCTGTCCTTGGCGCGTCATGTTTGGCGCGCCGCGCGTAATGGGCCATTCGTCAACTATTTTGAACCATTTACGGTGAACTCTGGCGTATCGCGTTGAAAGCGGTGCATGTCATACCTATAACGGGTTCACATCGTGGACGTCCGTGCATTCGCGCGGCAGTTCAGCGTGAGCAGTATTCAAAAGAGAGGTTTTGATGCCCTGGAGCAATCAGAATGGCGGCGGCGGCCCTTGGGGCGGCGGCGGCGGCGGAGGCAATCAGGGGCCATGGGGCCAGGGGCCGAACCGGCCGCGTGGCGGCGGCAAGGGCGGACCGCCGGATCTCGAAGAGATCATTCGCCGTGGCCAGGATCAGCTGAAGAACGTCGTTCCCGGCGGTTTCAACGGCGGCATCTTCGCCATCGTCGGCCTGCTGATCGTCGGCTTCATCCTGATCAACTCGATCTACACCGTCCAGCCGGATGAACGCGGCGTCGAAATGCGCTTCGGCAAGCCGAAGGACGAGATCTCGATGCCGGGCCTGCACTATCACTTCTGGCCGCTCGAAACCGTCGAGTTCGTCAAGATCACCGAGCAGCAGCAGAACATCGGCGGCCGCAACAGCGGTCAGTCCAATGCCGGCCTGATGCTCACCGGCGACCAGAACATCGTCAACGTTCAGTTCTCGGTGCTGTTCTCGGTCACGGATCCGAAGGCCTACCTCTTCAACGTCGAAAATCCGGCTGACACGCTGCAGCAGGTCGCCGAAAGCGCGATGCGCGAAGTGGTCGGCCGTCGTCCGGCCCAGGACATTTTCCGCGATAACCGTCAGGCGATCGCCGCCGACGTGAAGAGCACGATCCAGGCAACGATGGACAGCTACGGCGCCGGCGTTTCCGTCAACACCGTGGCGATCGAGGATGCGGCCCCGCCGCGCGAAGTCGCCGATGCGTTCGACGAAGTGCAGCGTGCCGAGCAGGACGAAGACCGCTTCGTCGAAGAAGCCAACCAGTACGCCAACCAGATCCTCGGCAAGGCCCGCGGTCAGGGCGCGCAGATCCGCGAAGAGGCAGCCGCCTACAAGGGCCGCGTCGTCAAGGAAGCGCAAGGTGAGGCCCAGCGCTTCATCTCTGTTTATGACGAATATTCAAAGGCGCCTGATGTAACCCGCAAGCGTCTCTATCTCGAAACGATGCAAGGCGTTCTCGGCAAGTCGAAGAAGGTCATCATCGACGAGAAGAACGGGCAGGGCGTCGTGCCCTATCTGCCGCTGAATGAAATCGGTCGGCCGGCACAGTCGGGAGGCGCACAGTGATCAACAATCGTACTTCAATCATCCTGATCCTGCTCGCCGTCGTCCTGGTCGGTCTCTATTCGTCGATCTTCGTGGTCAACGAACGCCAGCAGGCGATCGTCGTTCGCTTCGGTCAGATCCAGGACGTCAAGACCCAGCCGGGCCTCTACTTCAAGCTGCCCTTCGCCTTCATGGATGCCGATCGCGTGCAGTATGTCGAAGACCAGGCCCTGCGCTTCGATCTCGACAACATCCGCGTCCAGGTTTCGGGCGGCAAGTTCTATGAAGTCGACGCCTTCGTCATCTACAAGATCGCCGATCCCCGTCGCTTCCGCGAAACCGTTTCGGGCGACCGCGATTCTGCCGAGGCACGTCTGCGCACCCGTCTCGACGCATCGCTGCGTCGCGTCTACGGTCTGCGTGGCTTCGAGGCAGCGCTGTCCGACGAGCGTGCATCGATGATGCGCGAAGTTCGCGCCGACCTCAAAACCGATGCCGAATCGCTCGGCCTCAACATCGAGGACGTTCGCATCCGTCGCACAGACCTTACGCAGGAAGTCTCGCAGCAGACCTTCGACCGCATGAAGGCCGAGCGTCTGGCGGAAGCCGAACTGATCCGTGCCCGCGGTAACGAAGCCGGCCAGCGTCGCCGCGCCATCGCCGACCGTCAGGTCGTCGAGATCGTCGCCGACGCCCAGCGCGAATCGGAAATCCTGCGCGGTGAAGGCGAAGCCGAACGGACGAAGACCTTTGCCGACGCATTTGCGCGCGATCCGAAGTTCTTCGAATTCTACCGTTCGATGACCGCCTATACGGAGTCCATCGGTAGCTCGGACACGACGCTCGTGCTGTCGCCGCATTCGGAGTTCTTCCGTTATTTCAATGACTCGGAAGGCAAAGCACCGGCTGCGACAGAGACGCAACCGGCGACCGGGAACTAAGCGGACAATGTCCGACTTTCTGACCGGGATTGCTTTTTTCCTGATCATCGAGGGGCTGGTGTACGCACTGGCCCCTTTGGTTTTAGTGGAATTGGCGAAGCGTTTGCCGTATGTCCCGGAGCATCAGCTTCGACTGGCCGGGGTATTTTCCGTTGCCGCCGGTGTCGGACTTGTCTGGTTGCTTCGAGGATAATGCGAATGCCACATAAACTGCTGATCCGGCTGGTCGATGCCGAATATGCGATCACCCGTCTCAATGTCGGTTCCCAGATGCCGGAATGGCTGCCGGGGCCGGGTTTCTGGACCGTGTCCAGCTCGCGAGAGGAAATGACCCTCGTCTGTCGCGCCGCGCGCGTCCCTTCCAGCACCCAGAGTTCGCTCGGCTGGCGCTGCTTCCGTATCGAACAGCATTTCAGCGTCGACGTGCCCGGCGTGCTTTCTTCCGTGCTCAGGCCGCTGTCGGCCGCGGGCATCGGCGTCTTTGCCAATTCGACCTTCAGCACCGACTATATCTTCGTGCCGGGCTCCGATCTCGACAAAGCGGTGCAGGCGCTGAAAGAGCACGGGCACGAGATCACCATCTGATCTACTGCATAATTCCTTAAATCGGATTCGATTTAAGGAGAAATTATGCAGTGAGCCTGAAGTGCTACAGCGTCCTTAGCGCGTCATATTTGACGCGCGGCGCTGTAGGCTCCGTATCCGCACTTTCGAGCGGATCAGAAAATCGTGTCTGGACGCTTCTGAATTCCGCCGTATCTTCACTGGAAGATCGGGTGCAACGTGATCCCCGGATCGCGTCGCTGTCACCGGCTGCATAAGTCTTCCGATCGGGATCGATCGTGGGATAAATTATGCGGCAAATCAAAGTCGCTGCAGCGACCCTTGCTCTTTGTCGGGCGCATGGGGCTGCAGAGCATCGCATGACGCGGCTACCTTCAAGGGCGCCGCACCGCCGAGACAATGTGAGGAGCTCCGCGAATTGTCCACTCGATCGAAATCCTTCGGCGCTCTGGCGCTGGCCGCCACGCTGCTTCTGTCCAATGCGGCCATGGCGCAGACGGCCGCCGTTCGCCCGCCGAGCAATGGCCCCGCATCCGTCGCCGACCTTGCGGCCGGCCTGCTTGATGCGGTCGTGAACATTTCGACGTCCCAGCGCGTCAAGAACGACGACGATGCGCCGACGCCGCAGGTGCCGGAGGGCTCGCCCTATCAGGACTTCTTCGACGAGTTCTTCAAGGGGCAGGGCGACAAGGGCGGCAACCGCCAGCGCACCGTCAATTCGCTCGGCTCCGGCTTCGTCATCGATCCCGCCGGCGTCATCGTCACCAACAATCACGTGATCGAGGGTGCCGACGATATCGAAGTGATCTTCGCCAATGGCAGCAAGCTGAAGGCCAAGCTCGTCGGCAAGGATACCAAGACCGACCTCGCGGTGCTCAAGGTCGAGCCGAAGACGCCGCTGAAGGCAGTACCCTTCGGCGATTCCCGCAAGATGCGGATCGGCGATTGGGTCATGGCGATCGGCAACCCGTTCGGCTTTGGCGGCTCTGTCTCCGTCGGCATCATCTCGGCGCGCGGCCGGAACATCAATGCCGGCCCCTACGACAATTTCATCCAAACGGACGCCGCCATCAACCGCGGCAACTCGGGCGGCCCGCTGTTCAACATGCAGGGCGAGGTGATCGGCATCAACACGGCGATCATTTCGCCGACGGGCGGCTCGATCGGTATCGGCTTCTCGGTTCCGACCGAGCTTGCCGCCAATGTCGTGCTGCAGCTGAAGGATTTCGGCGAGACGCGGCGCGGCTGGCTTGGCGTGCGCATCCAGCCGGTGACGGACGATATCGCTGAAAGCCTGAAGATGGCCTCGCCGCGCGGCGCTCTGGTCTCGGGCATTATCGAGGGCGGGCCGATCGCCAAGGGCGAGATCAAGGCCGGCGACGTCATCATCAAGTTCGATGGCAAGGACGTCTCCGAGATGCGCGACCTGCCGCGGGCGGTCGCCGAAAGTGCCGTCGGCAAGGCCGTCGACGTGGTGATCATCCGCGACGGCAAGGAGCAGACGGTCAAGGTCACGCTCGGACGGCTCGAGGATGGCGAGGGCATCGCCAATGCCGCGGTAACCACCAATGAAGAAGGCGGCGAGGACAAGAAGACGGATCAGCCGCCGGCAGCCGAGCTGCCCGCCACCGACACGGTGCTCGGCATGAAGCTGACCACGCTCAATGCCGAAAGCCGCAAGAAGTTCGGCATTGCCGACGATGTCGAAGGCGTGGTGATCGCCGAGGTCCAGGCAGGCTCTGCCGCCGCCGAGCGGCGGGTGGAGCCGGGTGACGTTATCGTCGAGGTCGGCCAGGAAGCGATGGATACGCCTGACGACGTCTCCGAGCGCGTTGAAGAGCTGAAGTCCGACGGCCGGCGCAATGCGCTGCTGATGCTTTCCAACAAGACCGGCGAATTGCGCTTCGTCACCGTGCGCATGGAATAGGACGGCGTGGCGCGATGGCCTTTTCCTGAATCCTTTCAGGATGATCGCGCCGTTCTCTCCCGGCTTGATTCCGATCCCTGAGATTTCGATTCAAGGCGGTGTCTTCCTTGAACCGGCAGCGGTCGAAGCTCAGTATTATGCGGTGGCGCTTCGGGCGATCTACAGCGTCGCGCGTCTTATTGGACGCGCAAAGGTCGCTGTCGCACTTTGAATTGCTGCATGTTTGGTAGGTCCTGTCTTACGTCCGGCACTGTGGTGACGGGCGGTGGCCGCTGTCTTGGAGGTACCGCCTGCAGCGCCGTTGGGGAAAGCGGTGCGGCGGCCCCCCCCCTCAGTCTTTGGCGCAGGGCACGCCGTGGCTGGCGGTCCGTTCCGGTCGGGTGCGGTGTATGTCGTGCCGCAGGGGCTGAAAGGTCATCAGGCGCAGCGCGTCGATCAGGGTCTCGAGGATGGCGTACATGGCCGGATCCTCCTTTCTGGTTCCTCATTTCAACGCACTTGTCGCAAAGGCTCAAACGAGTTTACAGTTGTCTTCGGATGACTTGAGGTTATGCATGAAGCGCGGCCGTCTGCCCCTGACAGCGTTGCGGAGTTTCGAGGGTGCGGGCCGGCTCGAAAGCTTCACGCTGGCTGCCGGCGAGCTTTTCGTTTCCCAAGCCGCAATCAGCCGACAGATCCGCGAGCTGGAAAACCTCATCGGCCGGCCGCTGTTTGAGCGGCGCCACCGCAGCGTCAGCCTGACGGTCGAGGGCCGGTCGCTGCTTTCGGTGCTGACCTCCGCCTTCGACATGGTGGGAGACAGCCTGGAGGCGCTCTCCGGGCACAAGCCTGGCCATACGCTGAGGGTCAGTGCCGAACCGTCCCTTACCGGCTGCTGGCTGGTTCCGCATCTGGCGGAGTTCCAGAGCGAGCATCCCGAGATCGACCTGTTGATCGACGCCGACCCGCGGCTTGTGGAGTTTCGCAGCGGGGACGCTGATATCGCCATGCGTCACAGCTTGAAGCTCTCCTCCTGGCCGCGCGTCGAGGCGCGACGGCTTGCGCAGGTGGAGATGATCCCGGTGATCGCGCCGGAGCTTGCCCGGTCCGGCAGGCCCTTGTTGATGCCTGTCGATCTCATGCAGCATGCGCTCCTGCACGAGGACAATCGCGAAGCATGGCAGCAATGGTTCACTGCTGCCGGGGCGGGACCGGTTCGCATCGAGCGGGGCGCGATCTTTACCGATGGCGCCATGGTGCTGCAGGCGGCGTTGCGCGGCAACGGCGTCGGGTTGGTCGATCGCGACCATGTGCGCGACGAGCTTGCGGCCGGGCGCCTGCTGCAGCCGTTCGATGTCTCGGTGCCCTATGGCGCCTTCTTTCTCGTGGCGCGGCGGTTCGACGCTTTGTCAGAGGCGGCGCAGGCGTTCGTCACTTGGGTCGAACGGAGTTATCCGGGGGCAGGGCGCGGGGGGTGACGTCTCGGATGGCGTTGCGAGATGTTCCGGGTGGGTCGCCCCTCATCCGCCTGCTGGCACCTTCTCGCCGCCTGCGGGGAGCAGGCTCGGATGTGACCGGACTGACAACGCGCAAACGTTGCGGATTGGCGAAGAGGGTTCGGCTTGCGCATCTCTCCCCGCTGGCGGGGAGAGATGTCCGGCAGGACAGTGAGGGGCAAGCGCAGCGTCATGAACTGCAAGCGGCTGACGGATGAACCCGCAAGCCGCCGTTTACCGGCGCCGCGGCGCTTTCACGCCACGTCCTTCGCCCGCTGTGCCTGCCATTCCGCCCGGGTGATTGCGTAGAGCACGTGGCGAACGAGCTGCGGTTTGTCGGCGGGGATGCGCGGGTGGTTGAAGTCGCGTGCGGGGTCGCGGTGCATTCCAAGGCGCGCCATCACCGCCGTCGAGCGGGTGTTGTCGGGGACGGCGAAGGAGACGATTTCGCGAAGGCCTTTTTCGTCGAAGCCGTAGCGCAGGAGGTCGGACGCTGCCTCGGTGATATAGCCCTTGCCCCAGAAGGGGGCGGCGAGCCGCCAGCCGATCTCGACGGTGCCTTTCGGCAGGTGGGGCTCGAGGTCGGTATAGGCGAGGCCGCAGAAGCCGATCGGCCGGTCGTCTTTTTTCAGCGCGACAGCGAAGAAGCCGAGCCCCGTTTCGGCGATGCCCTGGCCGACGCGGTCGAACAGCGCGTCGGTTTCCTCCCGGTTGCGGCGATGGGGGAAGAACGCCATCACCTCGGCATCATTGTTGATCTCGAAGAAGAGATCGCGGTCGGCCTCCTTCCAGGCGCGGATGCGCAGGCGTTCGGTCTCGGAAACGATCATCTGACGAAATCGGTCTTTCGATAGCCCTGCAGATAGAGAAGGGCCGTGAGGTCGCCATGGTCGATGCGGACCTTCGCCTGTTCGGCGACCACGGGCTTGGCGTGCAGCGCAACGCCGGTGCCGGCGAGCTGCAGCATGCCGAGATCGTTGGCGCCGTCGCCGACGGCAAGCGCCTCGTCGGTCGAAATGCCGAGGCGGCCGGCAATGTCGATGAGCGCATCGACCTTGGCCTGTTTGCCGAGGATCGGTTCGGCGACCTCGCCGGTCAGCGTGCCGTCCTTCTCGATCAGCGTATTGGCGCGGTTTTCCTGGAAGCCGAGCATGTCGGCGACCGGGCCGGTAAACACGGTGAAGCCGCCGGAGATGAGGGCGGTGTAGTAGCCCTTCGCCTTCATCGTGGCGATCAGCTCAGGGCCGCCCGGCGTCAGCGTGATGCGCCTGGCGATGACATCGCCTACGACGCTCGAAGGCAGGCCCTTCAGCAGCGCGACGCGCTCGATCAGCGCCGGCTCGAAGGCGATCTCGCCGTTCATGGCGCGGGCGGTGATGGCGGCAACCTTGTCCTTGAGGCCGACTTCGGCGGCAAGTTCGTCGATGCATTCCTGGCCGATCATGGTGGAGTCCATGTCGGCGATCAGAAGCTTCTTGCGCCTGGTGTCGGCGTCCTGGACGGCGACATCGACAGGCGTTCCGTTCAGCGCGCCGCGCAGCGCCGCCTCGGCGGCAAAGGGGTCCGTGCCGTCGGTGAGCGCCAGGTCGCAGGCGACGCCGTCGGCGAGCCAGTAGAGACCGGATGCCCTAACGGCGTCAGCGGCGGCTTCCGCGAGCGCTGGCGTCAGAACAGGATTTGACGGATTGGCGATAAGCGTGGCAACGAGAGCCATGGACAACAACCTTGAAACCGATACGGACGCGATCCTGATAACCGGGCCGACCGCCAGCGGCAAGTCCGCGCTTGCGGTCGAATTGGCGCGCCGGCATGACGGCGTGGTCATCAACGCCGACAGCATGCAGGTCTATGACACTTTGCGGGTGCTGACCGCGCGCCCTGACGAGGCCGATATGGGTGGCGTCGAACACCGTCTCTACGGCCATATGCCTGCCGGTCAGGCCTATTCGACCGGGGCGTGGCTGCGCGAGGCGCAAGCGCTCGTCGCCACGCTGCGCAAGACCGGCCGGTTGCCGGTCTTCGTCGGCGGCACCGGGCTCTACTTCAAGGCGTTGACCGGCGGGCTTGCCGACATGCCCGAAATTCCGGCCGCCATTCGCGAGCGGCTGCGCGAGCGGCTGATGCAAGAGGGGCCGGATGGGCTGCATGCCGAGCTTGCCGCGCGCGACCCGCAGACGGCAGAGACGCTGAAGCCCGGCGACGGCCAGCGTATCGTGCGCGCGCTCGAAGTGGTGGAGGCGACCGGCCAGTCGATCCGCCTCTACCAGCAGAAGAGCGGCCCTGAGATCATCGATCCGCAACGGGCGCGAAAGCTTGTCGTGCTGCCGGATCGCAAGGTGCTGCACGATCGCATCAACCGCCGCTTCGGTATGATGCTCTCCGGTGGGGCGATCGACGAGGTGCGTGCGCTCTTGGCGCTGAACCTCGATCCGGCCATGCCCGTGATGAAGGCGATCGGCGTCAGCCAGATTGCCGCGCTCCTGCGCGGCGAGATCGATGAGGCCGAGGTGATCGAGACCGGCGCCGCCGCAACCCGGCAATATGCCAAGCGGCAGATGACCTGGTTTCGCAACCAGCTCGACGACAGCTGGCAGCGCATCGAGAATGCTGCCGAGGCTATTTGAGTTCCGGCGGGCGATCGCACCACCGGATAACGATGTGTAAAATTCAGACTTGCAGGACAAAGCCGCCATTCTCGGCGGCTTTGTCGTTTGGTGCGGAAGTGTCGTCGTCAAGACGCGCCGCGGTCGACGGCGCGGCTATGCGGGCGACCACCTTCGGGATAGGTGATCAGTTGCCTGTTGGCATCGGGATACTAAAACCGTCCTTTGACAACTCATCGCGTAGCCACTGGAATTGTTGGTATTTCGAGATCTCGATCGGACCGGAGTAGCTCGCGCTCTGCAGCTTGCGCGGCGGATACTTTACATAGGTTTCCATCAGCTGTTTGATCGCGTCGCCGATGGTGACCATCGTCCAGGTGCGCTCCGTGTAGTTGTTCATGAAGATGTCGTAGCGCTCCTGCGGGTCCTGCCAAAGATCGAAGACCTGCGGGACCGTTGCGACATATTTGGATGCGCCCTTCCAGCCAAGGTTCGAATCGACCGCCAGTCCTCCCGTCGACTGACCGTCGTCGCCGCGCAAATTGAACACCGCCTTGTAATTGCCGACGCGGGCAGCGCCGGGCGAAAGTTCGTTCTCGGTGAAGTAGAACCAGGACGTGCGTTCCGACTTGCCCGTACCGAGCAGGATCGGCGACATGTCATAGCTGTCGAAGATGGTCGGCTGGCCCTCGCGGTCCTTATCCGGCAGGGCGACGCCGGCGACGGAGGCGAAAGTCGCCATCAGATCAAGCCCGCCGACGATATCGTGGTTCTTGCTGTTTGGCTTGACCTTGCCCGGCCAGACAGCGATGGCGGGAACGCGATTGCCGCCTTCGCGAACGGTACCTTTGGTGCCGCGGAATGGCGTGTAACCGGCGTCGGGGTACACGTCCTGCCAGGCGCCGTTATCGGTGGTGTAGAACACGAGGGTATTTCTGTCCAAGCCGGTTTCATGGAGTTTGTCCATGATGCGGCCAATGCGGGTGTCCAGTTCCACGATGCTGTCGGCATACTTCGATTTCGACATCGACTTATGCTCGAACTCCGGTGCAGGCAGGTTCGGCTGGTGCACCTTCATGAAGTTGACGCTGATAAAGAATGGCTTGTCGGATTTGGATGCGTCGTCAGGAAGCCAACGGCGGCCTTCTCGACGTAGCTATCGAAGAACGGAATACCGACAACACCCGGTGCACCGTTGATCGTCGGCGTATCGACGTACTGGCCGTTGATCTTGAACTCTTCCACGGCTTTTTCACCCGCTTTGCCTGACAGAGCGCCTTTGGTCACTTTCTGGAACATCGCCCGCAGCTTCGGATCCATGTCGGGGAACCGCAAAATCCGCTCGATGGCAGCCGACCTACCTCGTTACCGTTACAGAGTTGACATTTCTCCACATTAGATCACCCTAAATTGTAATCTGGACTGCAGGGGTAATCTGGTCGTCGGCATTATCTGGAAATGTCTTTCAGGCGGCCATCATGGGGATGGCGGCTTTCGTTTCTCGGGCAGGGTCCGATGGGTACTAAGCGCACAAGACGGATCTTCTTCATCGAGTTCTATCGCCAGCTTGGCGTTGTCTGGCCAATCCTGTCCGGCATGCTTGGCATCATGCTCGGGTGCGGCCTGTTGATCGGGCGAATAGAGGAATGGCGGATGATGGACACGCTGTATTTCACCTTCGTGACCGGTCTTACCATCGGCTACGGCGATCTGGTGCCGAGCCACTTGTCTTCGCGCGTGCTGGCCTTGCTTATCGGTCTTACGGGGATTGTGCTCACCGGCCTCGTGGCAGCCGTCAGTGTCCAGGCGCTGAGGACTACGGCCGATGATAGCAACGGGCGAGATTCGCCAGACTGAGCCTTGTTTGCTGTCGCCGGCCGCATTCCGGTCGAGAAGCCTCGATGCATTTGGGGGGCTCATGAGCCAGCTTTGGCACGAAATTCGGCACACTCCGCTCCTCTGGCTCCTGGTCCTGGGGCCGTTGGTGCTGGTGGCGCATAGTGCCGCACCCGATGCGCACACGCTGCTTTTCCTGCTTTCGGTCTTGGCGATCATTCCGTTGGCAACTTTGTTGAGCCATGCCACCGAAGCCGTCGCCGCCAGGACGGGCGACACGGTCGGCAGCCTTCTCAACGCAACACTCGGCAATCTGACCGAGCTTATCATTGCGCTGGCCGCCTTGCGGCTTGGTCAGTACACGCTGGTGAAGGCCTCATTGGCCGGCGCCATCGTCTGCAACACGCTTTTCATGCTGGGCGCTTCATTCCTGCTCGGCGGCCTGAAATACCACGTTCAGGACTACAATCGCGTCGGCGCCCGCCTGCAGACGAGCATGCTTTTCCTGGCAACGATCGCCCTTATCGTTCCGTCGGCAATGGCCGAGGCCGATAGTCTCGCAGCGGCACCGGACTTCATGCAGGAGTTGAGCTTCGGTCTGGCGATCGTTCTGATCATCGCATACGGGTTGGGCTTGTTCTTCTCCCTGAAAAGCCATCGCGAATTCTTCGGCAGCGTCGAGCATGCTGCCACCTCGGACGATGCTCCCTGGCCGTTGAGTGTTGCGCTTGCGACGTTGGCCGCCGTGACGGTCATGGTCGCCCTAGTCAGCGAAGTCTTCGTGGAATCGGTGCAGCAGGCGGCCGAGACGTTCGGAATGACGCCGGCATTCGTCGGGTTTATCGTCGTGGCACTGGTGGGGGCGGCGGCCGAAATGGCGTCGGCATTTTCCGGCGCTCGCAAAAACCGGCTGGACCTGAGCGTCGGCATTGCGCTCGGTAGTGCTGCCCAGATTGCCCTTTTCGTTGCTCCCGTTCTCGTGCTTTTGAGCTACGTCATCGGGCCGACGCCGATGGACCTGCAGTTCTGGCCGGGTGCGGTCACCATGGTGCTGCTCTCCACCATGACGGCCTTCATCGTCACGACCAGCGGCCGGGCCGCGTGGTTCGTAGGCGTGCTGATGCTCATGGTCTATGTGATCTTCGCCATGACGCTGTATCTGCTGCCGCCCAAGCTCTTGTGAGCTCGCACGCAGGCAAAGGACCCAGCTGTTCAGGGCAGGTTGATCTGCCAGGAAACGCCGAAGCGATCGTTGACCCAGGTGAAACGCCGGCTGAAGCCGTAATCCTCCGGTGGCATCAGTATCTTGCCGTCCTCAGCAAGAGCGGTGGAAAGACGAGTGAGTTCTTCCTCGCTGTCGCAATCGATGAAAAAGGAGAAGGACGGGGTGAAATCGAAGGCGTGGCTGACCGGGCTGTCGATGCATTTCACCGTCTGGCCGCCAAGGCGGAAGGCTGCCACCTTGACGCTGCCTTCGGCACCCTGTTCGCCAGGGCCATAGCGCTCGATCGACAGGATCTCGGCATCGGGAAACAGCGAGACGTAGAGCGCCATCGCGGTCTCGGCCCTGTTGCTGCCTTGGAACATCAGGAAAGGGGTGACGGCTGCTACCATGTCTGCCTCCTGCGTCGAATGTTTTGGCCGCACGCCGCGGCGCTGTTTTGATGTCGGCTTGGCCCCGTACTGGAGAACGGCCAGGTCGGCCCTGCGGTTCCCGCTCCTTTGACGCGCCCGTGCCTTTGCTGGCGCGAACGCGGGCGCACTTTTGCCGCACGCGGCGGGGGCGCACAAGTCTGTCCGATCTGCTGATGTCCGGTGGGGAGGGTGAAAACGCCTTGAGGGGCCGGCGCGAGCCGAAGCCTGCCGAGGCGCACCTGCGCGTCTCAGGGTTTGCGGATGATGCTGCCGAGCGGCCGCTTGAGCAGGCTGTCGCGCAGCGAGCCTTCGCGTCGCGGTTCGGTGGCGGGGCGGACAGCATAGGCATCAGTCGGTGGCGGCGGGCGATAGCCGGCCGCCGGCTCCGGTGTCTCGGTCAGAAGCTGCTGGCGGATCTGGTTGAAACGCTCGAGCTGCGGATTGCCGGGCTCGGGCGCGCGGGGCAGCATGTCGGGGCGATAGGGCTCGATCTCCGCTACGTCATCGTCGTCGAAGCCGGCAGGCGCCGGTTCGTCGCGGGTCTCGGGGCCCAGTTCTGCGGCCCAGAGCCGCTCGTCCTGCTCGTCGGTGGTGGCGGCCGCCAGATAGCTCTGCTGGAAATTCGAGATGTTCGGGCCGGTGATCGCCCGCATGCGGTTGACGATCGAGCGGATGTCGACGGTCGGCGGCGCGTCCTCGTCGACCCGGTCGATAATCCCGTGGGCGCGGGGCAGCCGCTCCTCGTTGACGCGGGTAAAGCGCATTCGCATGGGCACGGCGACCGCCTCGCCGAAGGCGATGGCTTCGCCGTTGCCAATCGATGAGATGAAACTGGTGGTCGAGATCGACGAGTTGGGAATGGCCGAGCGGATGATCTCCTGGTCGCGGTCGTTGGCGAGCCGCATGGCAAAGACCGTCGAGCACTGCGACAGGATCGTCGGGTCGAGTTCGCCCGGACGCTGGGTGATGATGCCGAGCGAGACCCCGTATTTTCGGCCTTCCTTGGCGATGCGGGCGATCGCCTGGCGCGTCGGCAGGAAGCCGAGCGACGGGTCGGCGGGCACATAGCGGTGTGCCTCTTCGCACACGACCAGCATGTGGATGCCGCCACTGCTCCAAAGGCCGATTTCGAACGCCATGCGGCAAAGCACCGAGGCGACGGAATTGACGACTTCCGACGGGATGCCTGCGAGTTGGAAGGTGGCGATCGGCCGGCCCTCGCCGGGAATGCGGAAGACCTTGGCGATCGTGTCCTGGATCGTGTCGGAGATCGTGTTCGACGAGAACATGAAGTGGTAGCGCGGGTCGTTGATCGCCGAGACGATCCTGACCTTGAGCGAACGCAGATGCGGCTTGTCGTTTCGCCCTTCGAGCCGGCCAATGCGCTCGTCGATCAGCGCCAAGAGGTCGGCGATGCGATAGGGCACGGGGGTATCGGCGGTAATCGAGCTCTTTTCCGTCTGGCGGCGCACGAGGCCGGACTCGGCGCTGCCCTTGAAGGCTTTCTTGGCGTCGGGAATGACGTCGCGCAGGATGTCGAGTTCTTCGGGGATGGCGGGACGGCCACGGAAAATGACCTCGGCGAACTCCTCCAGCCGGAAGAACCAGAACGGCAGGTCAAGCGTATCGGGGTCGATGACGACAGCAAGTTCCGGGAAGGCGGCGGCAAATTCGTTGTGCGGGTCGAGGATCAGCACGCGCAGTTTCGGATCGGCGGCAATCGCCTTGTTGAGCAGCAGCGTCACGGCGGTCGACTTGCCGACACCCGTGGTGCCGACGATGGCGAAATGCTTGGCCAGCATCGACGGCACATGGATCGTCGCGTCGAGGCTTTCGTCCTGGGTCAGCTTGCCGATGATGCAGCAATCGTCCTGGCCGGAATCGTAGATGCGGGCGAGATCGGCGGTGCGAATGCGATGGGCGACCGCACCAAGGTAGGGATACACGCTGATGCCGGCGGAAAACTCCTCACGGCCTCCGGGGCCGACATGGACTTCTCCCATCAGCTCGACCTCGATGCGGAAGGTGTTGTCGGTGTCTTCGCCCCATTCGCTGCTGGCCGTCTGCATGGAATAGACGAGGGCAACCACACGGTTTCTTCCGACCGTGATCGAGATCAGCCGGCCGACCGACCAGAGTTCCGTCAGCGAGGTTTCGCCCTTTTCCGCGACGGCAGCAATGGTTGCGCGCGAACCGCTGCACGCGACGACGCGGCCGAGGAAGCGATTGCCGGGCTTCAAGCCGTCGCGGCGATCCTGCTCTCCGGCACGCATCGAGGAATGAAGATCATTGTTCAGCAACGCACAACCCCGGCACAACGGTCCTTCATGTTAGCGCGGGGGATTTAACAAGTGGTTTCGGCATTGGCTGCGACGATCAGGCGCGAACGCTGCCAGCGACGCATGGCTGGTGCATTGCTCGCATCAATTTATGCGCGTACTCTAATATAATGAATTCAAAGTGTGCCTGAGCCACGGGAGATTTTCCTCATGAAAATTTGTCACAGCATGCTTGCGGGCGCAGGTTTTCTCGCCATGAGTTGCATCCCCGGGTTGGCGCAGGAGGTCAAAGGTCTCCCGGGTTCTCCGGACGCCACGATCACGATTGACGGCAAGCAGCTTCCCCAAGCCGATCCGCGCTTCGGCGGCGTGATCAATCAAAAGGCCTCGGAGTCGCAGCCCTGGTGGGCCCCGCGCATCGCGCCGCCGCAGGGCGCTCCCAACGTGCTGCTTATCATGACGGACGATGTGGGCTTCGGTGCGCCCGGCACCTTTGGTGGCGTCGTCCCGACGCCTGCTCTCGATCGCATCGCCAACGAGGGCCTGCGTTTCGCGAACTTCCACTCCACATCGCTGTGCTCGCCTTCACGAGCGGCATTGATTACCGGCCGCAACCATCACGTCGCCGGCTTCGGTGTCGTTGGTGAGATGGCAACGGGATATCCTGGCTATAACTCGATCATCCGCAAGGAGAACGGCACCATCGGCACCATTCTCAGGGACCATGGCTATGCCACCTCGTGGTTCGGCAAGAACCACAACACGCCCTTCTATCAGTCAAGCCAGGCGGGCCCGTTCGACCAATGGCCGAGCGGAATGGGCTTCGAATATTTCTACGGCTTCGTCGGGGGCGACGCGAGCCAGTGGCAACCGAACCTGTTCCGCAACACCACGGCCATCTACCCGTTCGAGGGCAAGCCCGATTGGAACCTGACCACGGCAATGGCCGACGATGCCATACAGTACATGACGCAGTTGAAGGAGATCGCGCCAGACAAGCCGTTCCTCGTCTACTACGTGCCCGGCGGCACCCACGCGCCGCACCATCCCACGCCGGAATGGATTAAGAAGATCGGCGATATGCATCTCTTCGACGAGGCTGGAACAAGCTTCGCGAGACCATCTTTGCCAACCAGAAACGGCTGGGCATCATGCCCGAAAATGCCAAGCTGACGCCTTGGCCGAAGGAACTGCCGGAATGGGATACCCTCAATCTTGAGCAGAAGAAGCTCTTCATCAAGCAAGCGGACGTTTATGGAGCCTATCTCGCCTATACCGACAATGAGATCGGCAGGGTCATCCAGGCGGTCGACGATCTGGGCGAACGCGACAACACGCTGATCATCTACATCAGCGGCGACAACGGTGCGAGCGCCGAAGGCATGGTCAACGGCACGCCGAACGAGTTCACGACGTTCAACGGCGTTCCGGTCCCGGTGAAAGACCAGTATCTCTGGTACGAATTCTGGGGGTCGGACCGCACGTTCCCGCATTTCTCCGCTGGTTGGGCGTGGGCGATGGGCACGCCGTTCAAATGGATGAAGCAGGTGCCGTCGCACTTCGGCGGAACGGCTCAGGGCATGGCGATGTCGTGGCCGGGCCACATTGTTGACGCGGGAGGTATCCGCCGGCAGTTCCACCATTTCATCGACATCGTGCCGACGATCCTTGAGGCGACCGGTATCACAGCGCCGGACACGATCAACGGCATCCAGCAGCGCCCCTTCGATGGCGTGAGCATGATGTATACCTGCGACAAAGCCAACGCCGAGGCGCCATCCACGCGCAAGACCCAATATTTCGAGATGCTCGGCAATCGCGCCATCTATCACGACGGCTGGGTGGCGGCGACGACGCCAGCGACCCTGCCGTGGGAGCTGAGCGCCAAGACGCCTCCCGATGTGATCTCCGGATACAAATGGGAGCTCTACAACGTCAAGGACGACCCCACCCAGTTCGACGACCTTGCCGCCAAGATGCCAGACAAGCTTAAGGAAATGCAGGCGCTGTTTTATTCGGAGGCAGCAAAACACGACGTCTTGCCGCTGGATAACTCCACGCTCGCCCGCTGGAACGCGCCTCGTCCGAGCCTGACGGCGGGACGGGCGGAATTCACCTATTCGGGCGAACTAAGCGGTGTGCCAGCCAGTGCTGCGCCGAAAATACTGGACAAGTCCTACGGCATCACGGCCGAAGTCGAGATACCCGAAGGCGGAGCGGAAGGCATGATCGTCACCGAGGGTGGGAGGTTCGGCGGTTACGGGCTGTTCCTGAGCAAGGGAGAACTGGGATTCGGGAGCGGTAAGGTCGTCTTCCTCTATAACCTGCTCGACCTCAAACGAACCACATGGGAAGGGCCCACACTGGATGCCGGCAAGCACACCATTGTCTTTGACTTCAAGTCGGACGGCCCAGCGCTGGGTCAAGGTGGCACGGGTATCTTGACCGTGGATGGCAAGGAAGTGGTAAGGAATTCGCTGGATCACACCACGCCGATCACGTTTCCGGAAGACGAATCTTTCGATGTTGGCCTGGATACGCGCTCCGGCGTCGCGATGATCGAGTATCGCTACGATCCACCTTTCAGGTTCACCGGCAAAATCGACAAGTTGACTTTCAAGTTGAGCGAGCAGCCAACAGCGAAGCCTTAGGCTGTTCAGGCAGCCTTGAAGCGCATGGTTGAATGAAAGGTATATGCTGGTGAGTTCGATGAAAACGGTCCTGATGTTCGCCGCCGTCAGCGAGGCGGCCACGGGGATGGCGTTACTCATCGCCCCGTCGTTTGTGGCGGAACTGTTGTTCGGCGAGCCCCTGGCCGGCGCGGGAGCGTCGGCTGCTCGCGTGGCCGGGATCGCCCTGATCGCATTGGGGCTCGCCTGCTGGCGGCATTCGCCTCTGGTCGGCATGTTGACCTACAATGTGGCCGTGACGCTTTATCTTGCCTATCTCGCTGTCGCCGGTGAGCTGACCGGCGTCCTGCTGTGGCCGGTCGTCGCGCTTCATGCCGTCTTTTCCATCCTTTTGTCGCGCGCTTGGCTCGTCGCTCCGGAGCGTTGAACGAAGATCCCAGTTCAGGACGCGGAATCTCGGGGACGACAACCTTGATTGAAGGCCACGGCGGCTGACCTGTTCGCAATAACGGGGAAGTTCGGGAAACCATACGTCCTGTCGCAAACGTAATTCAACCAAACGGTTGACTATTTGCCAGTGCGCGCGTACATTCAACCAAATGGTTGAATTATAGGTGCCTGAGATGATGTTCGTCTTTCACCCCGACCACCTGCCGAATGCCCAAGAACGCTTCTGGACCGACCGTCTCGACAGGCTCGAGAGGGCGTTGAGCCAGCGCGTGTCTCCATCAACGGAAAACCACGGCCCGACCGGCCGTGGCCAGACCAAAGCCGACCCGATCGAACCTCGCCCGGCCTTTCCGGGCCCGACAAACCCAAGCCCGACAAACCCAAAAAGGAGACGACAGATGAACGACCTTTCGACCCTGGACACCTATGGCGTGCTGAGTGAACCGGACACGTTGAAGATGACGCGGCTACTACCCGGGCCGATCGAGCGAGTCTGGGCCTATCTGACCGAAAGCGACCTGCGCCAGCAGTGGTTGGCGTCAGGCCAGATGGAGATGAAGGTAGGCGCGCCGGTCGAACTCGTCTGGCGCAACGACGAACTCACCAACCCGCCCGGCGAGCGCCCGGCCGGTTTTCCCGAAGAGCATCGGATGCAGAGCCAGATCACCGACCTCGACCCGCCGAGAAAGCTCTCGATAAGCTGGGCCGGTAGTGGTGACGTTTCCTTCGAGCTGGAGACGGTGGGCAACAGGGTGCTGTTGACCGTGACCCACCGCAGCATTGCCGACCGCGCCACCATGCTGATGTTCGGTGCCGGCTGGCACATGCATCTCGACATTCTGGCTGCTCGTGCCAACGGCACGGAGCCGCAACCTTTCTGGGACGGCTGGAACCGCCTGATGAAAGACTACGACCAACGGCTGCCTGCCTGAAGGGGAGCGCCGGTCACAACAGGCGTGTGGCGATGCAGGGCTTCTCGCTCCGAGAGCCCGATGCCGCACGCCGGCTGTGCTCCAGAAATCTGTTCGCGCAAAAAAAGTGCGACGACGAGTCGGATGTCCGAGCCCGGAAGCGTCCTTGTGCCGAGGGGACGGTGTGTGTGCCTTGCGTGGAGTTTCCGTCCGGGCCGGCGCAAGCCGGGCCGCTTGAAGAACAGCAGTCGAGATGAGGTACGAGGAGATACCACATGCACAATTCCCGATATCGCTGGGTGATCGTCGCGGCGGGCGGCCTGTTGGGCTGCATCGCCATCGGCGCCATGTTTTCGCTGCCGGTGTTTCTTCGGCAGATCTCGCAGGATACCGGCTGGTCCGTCACCGGCGTCTCCAGCGCGATGACCATCGGCTTTCTATCCATGGCGGCGGCAAGCATCGCCTGGGGCAGCCTCTCGGACCGGCTGGGCGCCCGGATGATCGTGCTGATCGGGTCGGTTATTCTTGCCGGGAGCCTGCTTTTGGCAAGCCGGGCGACATCGCTCATCGAGTTTCAGATCGTCTTCGGCCTTCTCGTCGGCGCGGCGACCGCGGCGATCTTTGCGCCGATGATGGCCTGCGTCACCGGCTGGTTCGATACCCATCGCAGCCTGGCGGTATCCCTGGTTTCTGCCGGCATGGGCATGGCGCCGATGACCATGTCGCCGCTGGCGGCATGGCTCGTCTCCATCTACGATTGGAGAACGGCGCTGCAGATCATCGCGGTCATCGTTGCCGCCGTGATGATACCGACGACGCTCTTGGTGCGCCGCCCGCCGGTTCAGGAAGACGAAAACACCGCTTCGGCAATGGATAGCGGGCCGCAATCGTCAATGTCGGTCAGCCAGGCCGTCCGGTCCCCGCAATTCATCGTGCTTCTGCTGACGAACTTTTTCTGCTGCGCCACCCATTCGGGCCCGATCTTCCATACGGTGAGCTACGCGGTCACCTGCGGCATCCCGATGATAGCTGCCGTTTCGATCTACAGCGTCGAAGGGCTCGCGGGCATGGGCGGCCGCGTCGCCTTCGGCCTGCTCGGGGACCGGTTCGGAGCCAAGCGCATTCTGGTTCTGGGACTGCTGATCCAGGCGTTCGGCGCGCTTGCCTATGTCTTCGTCAGCGAACTGGGGGCGTTCTATGCGGTGGCGGTGCTGTTCGGCTTCATCTATGCCGGTGTCATGCCGCTTTATGCGGTGCTGGCGCGCGAGAATTTTCCGCAGCGGATGATGGGCACGGTGATTGGCGGCACGGCCATGGCAGGTAGCCTTGGCATGGCGACCGGACCCTTGGCCGGTGGCCTGATCTATGACGCCTTCGCCAGCTACGCCTGGCTCTATATCGGTGCCTGGGGCATCGGTCTCGGCGCCTTCCTGATCGCCTTGACCTTCAGGCCATTCCCCAAAGGCGTGCCGGTGCCCGTACCGGCACAGTGATCATCGGGCGATAGCCCACGTGGACGGCCGCGAGGGCTTGGATCAGGTCCGCCTCGCTCGGTCAGCGCCCGGGTACCAGGCGAAGTTCGAGGACCGGCCCGTGTACGGAGGCGGGCAAGCGACGGGCTGGGCCGCGTCAATGACGCGACACGCAGCGGGTCGGCAAACCCAACGGTGACCGGGAACTGGAACGGTTGCTCGGCGATCTCGTGGCTAAGCTGGTCAACGCATGACGTCGGCGGAGCTTTCGGCCGCGATCAAGGGAGCTTTGGTCCGTGAACGGGCAGGGCCGGCTCTGTCGCAACCGCTCTATTGGTGGGAGTTCATGTCGAAGACGACCCAGCGGAAGAACAGGTAGATGGCGCCAGCGCTGATGACCAGCGGCGAGAGTACGGAAAGGTCAAGCATATCATTGCCTTGTTTTTTAGCACTGCATCATGCAGCCGGGCCATCTTTCCCCAGGCCACTTAAGTTTAAGTGGATCGATATGGTAAACGGAAGGGATTGGTGGCGATGGCGCGACGTTGCCTCATGGGCGCTTGCGGCGGCGGCGGCCCGGTTTCGTGCAATCCGATATCTCCCGGAAAAAGCGTTGACGCTTCCGGCTTTTGCGTTTAACAAATCGTCCCATGATAAATTTTGCGGTTATTCTTGTGGTGGGACGGCGCATGGGCAGGATGGTGTAACCATCCGGCAGTAGCCACCCATGCGCTAAACGAGGCTCCTGACGGGGCCTTTTTTTATGCCTTCAAACAAGCTAAGCACCCAACTGGGAAAAGGGATGGAAGCAAGTCAATGAGCGGTACAGAGAACCAGATGACAGGCGCGGAGATCGTTCTCCAGGCACTGAAGGACAATGGCGTCGAGCATATCTTCGGCTATCCCGGTGGCGCCGTGCTTCCGATCTACGACGAAATTCACCAGCAGGAAGATATCCAGCACATCCTCGTTCGCCACGAGCAGGGCGCCGGCCACATGGCCGAAGGCTATGCCCGCTCCACCGGCAAGGTCGGCGTCATGCTGGTTACCTCCGGTCCCGGAGCCACCAACGCCGTCACCCCGCTGCAGGACGCGCTGATGGATTCCATCCCGCTCGTCTGCATCTCCGGCCAGGTCCCGACCTCTCTGATCGGCTCGGACGCCTTCCAGGAGTGCGACACGATCGGCATCACCCGGCCGTGCACCAAGCACAACTGGCTGGTTCGCGACGTCAACGATCTCGCCCGCGTTATCCATGAGGCGTTCCGCATCGCCCAGTCCGGCCGTCCGGGTCCTGTCGTTGTCGACATCCCGAAGGACGTGCAGTTTGCGACCGGCACCTATACGCCGCCGTCGGCCGTTCCGGCCCAGACGAGCTACCAGCCGAAGACGCAGGGCGATCTGAAGAAGATCGAGGAAGCCGTCGAACTGATGAAGACGGCCCGCCGTCCGATCATCTATTCCGGTGGCGGTGTCGTCAATTCCGGCCCTCAAGCCTCGCAGCTGCTGCGCGAACTGGTCGAGCTCACCAATTTCCCGATCACCTCGACGCTGATGGGGCTGGGTGCCTATCCTGCTTCCGGCAAGAACTGGCTCGGCATGCTGGGCATGCACGGCACCTACGAAGCCAACATGGCGATGCATGACTGCGACGTCATGATCTGCGTCGGCGCGCGCTTCGACGACCGCATCACCGGCCGCCTCAACGCGTTCTCGCCCAACTCCAAGAAAATCCACATCGACATCGATCCGTCGTCGATCAACAAGAACGTTCGCGTCGACGTGCCGATCCTCGGCGATGTCGGCTCGGTTCTCGAAGACATGGTCCGGCTTTGGCGTGCGGCCACAAAGGCGGACGACAAGACACGGCTGGCCGACTGGTGGGAAGGCATCGTCAAGTGGCGGGCGCGCAACTCGCTGGCCTATGCCGCCAACGACGACGTCATCATGCCGCAATACGCGATCCAGCGGCTCTATGAGTTGAGCAAGGGTCGCGACACCTACATCACCACCGAAGTCGGCCAGCATCAGATGTGGGCCGCCCAGTTCTTCGGCTTCGAACAGCCGAACCGCTGGATGACCTCGGGTGGTCTCGGCACGATGGGTTACGGTTTCCCGGCTGCCATCGGCGTCCAGGTCGCGCATCCCGACAGCCTCGTCATCGACATTGCCGGCGATGCCTCGATCCAGATGTGCATCCAGGAAATGTCCTGCGCGGTCCAGTACGGCCTGCCGGTCAAGATCTTCATCCTCAACAACCAGTACATGGGCATGGTGCGCCAGTGGCAGCAGCTGCTTCACGGCAACCGTCTGTCGCATTCCTACACCGAGGCGATGCCTGACTTCGTCAAGCTGGCGGAAGCCTATGGCGGTGTCGGCATCCGCTGCGACAAGCCGGGCGAACTCGACGATGCGATCCGTCGCATGATCGACACGCCGGCGCCGGTCATCTTCGATTGCCGCGTTGCCAACCTCGCCAACTGCTTCCCGATGATCCCATCGGGCAAGGCGCACAACGAGATGCTGTTGCCGGACGAAGCCACGGACGAAGCGGTCGCCAACGCGATCGACGCCAAGGGCCGCCAGCTGGTTTGAGATAGGGACAGGAAACAATAAAATGAGCGCACACCTTCAACCGACCGGTTCCGCCTATTTCATCGCCAAGGAAACCGAAGTCGCCGAAACGCACACGCTTTCGGTTCTCGTCGACAACGAGCCGGGCGTTCTCGCCCGGGTCATCGGCCTGTTCTCCGGCCGAGGCTACAACATCGAGAGCCTGACCGTTTCGGAAACGGAACATCAGGCGCATCTCTCGCGCATCACCATCGTCACCCGCGGCACGCCGCACGTGCTCGACCAGATCAAGAACCAGCTCGAGCGGCTGGTTCCGGTCCACCGGGTCGTCGATCTCACCGTGCGTGCCGGCACGCTTGGCCATGACCGCCCGGTCGAGCGCGAGCTGGCGCTCGTCAAGGTGCATGGCTCGGGCGACCATCGCGTCGAGGCCCTGCGGTTGGCAGATGCCTTCCGTGCTTCCGTCATCGACGCCAATATCGATCACTTCGTGTTCGAGATCACCGGCAAGTCGTCGAAGATCGAACAGTTCATCGCCATCATGAAGCCGCTCGGTCTCATCGAAGTCTGCCGCACCGGCATCGCCGCGATGAACCGCGGCCCGCAGGGGATGTGATTGTAGGTTAGCGGGTAGGGGGGTGACCCTTGTCTGGCCTATCTGAGCCAGGCGGGGGGTGTTTGCCCCCACACCTCAGCCCTCTCCCCGCAGGCGGGGAGAGGGGGTGCACTTCGAGTTTGCGCAACTGGAGCGTTTCCGGTTTAGACAGAGTCGCAGAAACGCTCTATCTCCCTGTTTTGACACATTTCCTGACGGAAAACCGCTTCGCACTTTTCCTGGAAATGCTCTAGGTGGCGACTGCCACCCGTCCCCCCGATTCTTCCCTGACAAGCTCGCACCTCGATCGGCCTTGCTGCCAAAGTCAAAAAAGATCAAATTGATTCTTGTATCTGTTCATCGGGGGAATGGCAGATAGGCGGCGCTGGGGAGCTGACATCCTTTTACCTGGCAGAGAATGCAAATTACCCGTTCCGTTACCGGGGAAACATTAGTGGTGAATGAACCGCGATAATTCTCAGGAGCTCACAAAATGGCAAGCAGCAAGCGGCCCTATGATGAGACACTTTTGCGGAAGGCCTTCGATGTGGCGCGGCGTTCGCGCGAGGGCGGGGATCACCCGTTTGGTTCAATTCTCGCCGACCGTGACGGCAATGTCTTACTGGAACAGTGCAACGGCTACAGTTCGGAAGGTGGCGACCGCACGGCCCACGCGGAGCGGCTTTTAGCCACGCGCGCCGGCAAAGCCTATGATTTGGATTTTCTTGCCGGATGCACGATGTACACGTCCGCGGAGCCATGCGCCATGTGCTCAGGCGCGATCTATTGGGCAGGCATAGGGCGCGTCGTGTTTGGCCTGTCCGAGAGAGAGATGAAACAACAGATAGGCGCGAGCGAGGAAAATCCGACGCTTGATCTCCCCTGCCACATCGTGTTCGCCGCCGGTCAGCGCCCAACGGAAGTCGTCGGCCCCATGCTTGTGGACGAGGCGGCGAAACTCCACGAAGAATACTGGTCTCGTCGTTAAAGCGTTTCCGATTCAAACGGAGTCGCAGAAACGCCCTATCTCTTTGTTTTTACGCATTTCCTGACGGAATGCCGCTTCGCACTTTTCCTGGAAATGCTCTGGATCGCGACGATCCTATGAGTCCAATGGATTGGAGTCTGGTGGCAGTTTCTGCCTAATTGCGCAAGTTTGCCGCATCTATCCTTCTCCCCGCAGGCGGGGAGAAGGTGGCCGGCGGGCCGGATGAGGGGCGGGCGGAACGCTGTGCAAGTCGCCAGGAAACTTCGACAGGCCAGGCAGTTGGCTAATCCCGTAAACAGCCTACACGCGATAGGGGCACGCCATTCTCCCGCATTCCGGCCCACTGCATGTATCCTAAGGATACATGCAGCAATTCAAAGTGCTACAGCGACCTTTGCGCGCCTAATAAGACGCGCGGCGCTGTAGTGCCGGAATCCAGCGACTCGACGTCCGTCGGGTCAAAAGACCTTTCAGCCCAAAGACTTGGGCTGGCTGGATTCCTGTGACAAGCACAGGAATGACGGGGGGTTTGGCCGGTCCCCAGCGTCTCCACGACCCGTCATCATGAGAGCTGAACCTGCCAATTTCTGCCGGAAAGATCCGAGTGGGGCCTTAAACGGTCGGCCCTCAAATCATCTCCAACGACCTTTTGCGCTTCGGTGGCGGGAAGGCGTTGTCGAGGGTCGCGAGGTTTTCCGGGGTCAGGTGGATGTCCATCGCGTCGCGGTTTTCGCGGGCGCGTTCCGCCGAGCCAGTCTTGGGGATCGAGATCACGCCGGGGCGGGTTTTCAGGAAGGCGAGTGCGATCTGCGCCGGCGTTGCCTGGTGCGCCTTGGCGATGTGGACGAGATCCGCGTTGCGCAAGAGCCGGCCCTCGTCGAGCGGCGAATAGGCCATGACGGCGACACCGCGCTTCTGGCACCAGGGCAGGAGATCATATTCGATGCCGCGCCTTGAGAGATTGTAGAGAACCTGGTTGGCGGCGACGTTCTTGCCGCCGGGAACCGCCAACAACTCCTCCATGTCGTCGACATCGAAGTTGGAAACGCCCCAGGCGCCGATCTTGCCGGCCTTCTTCAGGGCTTCGAACGCCGCCACCGTCTCGGCGAGCGGATAGCCGCCGCGCCAGTGCAGCAGGTAGAGATCGATATGGTCGATGCCGAGATGCTTCAGGCTGCGCTCGCAGGCGGCCTCGGTGCCGATCCGGCTGGCATTGGAGGGCAGCACCTTGCTGACGATGAAGGCTTCGTCGCGCCGGCCTTTGACCGCCTCGCCGACGACGCGCTCCGAGGCGCCGTTGCCGTACATTTCGGCGGTGTCGATCAGCGTCATGCCGAGGTCGAGGCCGGCCTGCAGGCTCTTCACTTCCTCTGCGGCGCGCGAGCGCTCGTCGCCCATGCGCCAGGTGCCCTGGCCGAGAACCGGAACGGAGCGTCCATCGATGAGCGTGGTGGTCGGGATCGGATCGTGCATTCGGCTTTCCCCTTGGTCGGACGTGGACGGGATTAAGCGTTGGGCGGGTCCCAGCGTTTCGTATGTCGCAATCTAGCGCAATCGGCGGGTCTTTCGAGGTGCCTTTTCTCGGCGCGCAGGCGCGTTGCTGGTCGCGATATCTCGGGCGCGGAACTCGACCCAACTCCCGTTCCGTCCTATCAGGCCGGTGGTCGCCCGATGTTGTCACCGTGACAATTCCGGGCTGGTTGCCAGGATTAGGTCAATTATGTTGACCTAATCCTGGTGGAGGAAGATAATGCAGGCCGATACGCTCCTGGCGTTGTTTCTGTTCGCGCTCACGACGTCGATTACGCCGGGCCCGAACAATATGATGCTCTTTGCCTCGGGCGTGAACTTCGGCTTCGTGCGCACCATCCCGCATATGCTGGGGATCGGTGCCGGTTTCTTCTCGCTGCTGATCGCCGTCGGTCTCGGCCTGGGCGCGCTTCTCCACGCCGTACCGTTGCTCTACACCACCCTGAAGTTTGCCGGCGGTGCCTATCTCGTCTGGATCGCCTGGAAGATCGGCACCTCGCGCTCGCTCGGCGAAGGCAAGGCCGGCGCCGTGCCGATGACCTTCCTGCAGGCGGCGGCCTTCCAATGGGTCAATCCCAAGGCCTGGGTCATGGCAGTCTCGGCAATGGCGACCTATACCGGCGGCGAAAGCTACATCGCCAGCGTGCTTGCCGTCGGCCTGGTCTTTGCCCTCGTCAACGTACCGAGCGTCTCCACCTGGGCCGGTTTCGGCTCGGCCCTGCGCCAATGGCTGTCGGAGCCCGCACGGCTCAAATGGTTCAACATCACCATGGCGGTGCTGCTCGTCGTCAGCCTGTGGCCGATGCTAAAATAGCTGGAACTGCGGCTTTGCCAGCATCAGCCAGAAAATGCCGACAACGGCAAAGAAGGCCGGGAAGCCGCAGGCAAACCAGATGGCATAGAGCCGATCGAAGGCCGGCGGCAGCGGCGTGTTCTCCGCCGCAGCAAGCTGCGCCAGATTGCGCAGCCGGATCTGGATCCAGACCACGGGAAGCCAGAACAGGCCGGTGACGACATAGAGGATCAGCGACAGCGCGATCCACCCTTCCGCAAGCGACCAGCCGATGCTTGTCGCCAGCAGATATCCGGTGATCGGCTGAAACACCACGGCTGTGGCGGTGAAGACCGTATCTGCGACCACGACTGTGCCGGCGACATGGGCGATCAGCCGCGCATCGCGCGTGCGGCTCGCCATCAGCATGAAGAAGGCGATGCCGGCGCCGGTACCGAAGAGCACGGTGGCGCCGATGACATGGGTGAGGCGCAGGAGGTCGTCCGGAAACATCAGCGTTCATCCCGAATGGCGAGGGTGGCAAGCGTCAACAGGATCGACGGCAGAACCTTGACGAGCGGCCCGAGCGGATCGGTCCAGAGTTCGGGCTCCGCCAGGGTTGCGGAGGCGAGATAGGCGGCGGTCAGCGCCAGCATTCCCAAGAGCGCCTGTTTCGCCCACGGGCGGACGAGCACCGCGGCTCCGAGCACGATATCGGCAAGGCAGGTCAACAGCGTCAACGCCGTTGCCGGGCCTTCGGCCAGGAACCGCAGGAAATGCTGTCTCGCCGCATCGATGGCAAAGAGCGGGACCAGCCCCGAAAGCAACCAGAAGGCCGACAGCCCGACGATCAACAGTGGTTTCAAAAGATAAAGCCGGGCAAACCAGAGATCCTGCACGCCGGATGGCACAGCCGAAAGGCTTTGGCGGGCCGACAGAAACGGCACCGGGGCGTGAGCGTCATCCTCGGCTGAGACGCCGCCGGCCATCACCGAAAGCGCAGTCGAGCGCAGTGGCGAGCGCCAGCCGAGCCGTCCGGCGATATCGGCAAGGAGCCCGACGGGTGCGGCGAGCGGGGCCGGCAGCGAAACGATCCTAGCTGGCGATAGGCCAAGCCATTGGCGGTGCAGCGCGACGAGCTCGGCAAGGGGTGGCCGCTCTGGGTGGCCGAGCACGAGGTCGCTTCGTTCGGGCAGGAGACCTGCGACGGCGGCGCTGACCGCCTCGGTGACATCGCTAAGGGCAACTGTTTCGACGCGGCTTTGCGCGTGGACGAGCGGGATCGCGAAGGGCAGGGCGGCAAGCGCCCTGAGCAGGGCCGAGCCGCCATGGGCATTGCGGCCGAGCACCAGCGCCGGCCGCAGAATGACATGCGACACGCCGCTTTCCGCAAGCGCCGTGTCGGCGCGGAACTTGGTGGCGAGAAAGGCGAGGTCAGTGCCGGCATCGCCGCGCGGCGCCGAGATCTGCACGATGCGCATCGGCGGTTTGTTTTTGGCAGCGGTATAGAGCGCCAGCATCGCCGCTTCCTGGGTTGCAGCGACATGATCGGCCAGGCCATCCTGCAGCGCGCCGGCGCAGTTGACGACCACGTCATGCGTCTCGACCAGCGGCAGCCAGTCGCCGGCCTTGCGCATCTCAGCAAGGTCGGCGGCAATCCATGACGCTCCCGGCCGTTTCAGCCGGGCGCGGGCGACATTGCGACCAAGGCCGGTCACCCCATGTCCGTCGCTTGTCAGTCGATCGAGGAGGGCCGAGCCGATGAAGCCGGTGGCGCCGAGAATCAGAATTTTCATGACGTCAGTTTACAGAGCTGCCAGCGAAAATTGGCGGGTAAAAATGATCGAGCAGCGAAGGTGGATTGGACGACTTCGCGCCTCGGATGGAGCCGGCATCATGCAACAGCAGAGGCTGCTGCGGGCACCAGGGCAAGCCTGCGATTGCTAGGTCAACAACCGACGCGGCAGGGGGCAGGGCGAACCTATCACAAGAACTGGTCGATAATGGACAAGACAGCGAGCAGCAGCATTGGCGGAATGACTATGGCAAGCCGGAATGCCCATTTTGAAGGCAATCGTGGCCTATCGACCGGATTGTCTTTCCGCAACGGTCGAATGAGTTTTTCCCTGACGAACGCGGGGGATAGGAGGTCGCCGAAGGACACCCCTATGGTCTCATCGATTGCCGCTCGAATGTGATTGCGCTCGGCCTCGCTCAGTTCAAGCCGGGTGAGTTTCTCGTCAAGCAGGATCGGTAACGGGACGCCTTCGGTGATGACGGCGAGGGCGGGGTAGGCATGTCCGGCGAAGGGGGTTGTCGGCAGCGCGCGGTCGTCGCTCGTCGGCCGGAGGTACAGTGGGCGCTGGCCTGGCTTCATCCGGGTATAGGCTGTCTTTATAGTACCGCGCGCAAAGGGAACGCTCGGGGCGTAGCGCAGGATTTGGCTGCCGCTCAGATCGACGATGATGGGCTTCAGCAAATACCGCCGGCCGGCGGCGCGGCGGGCAAGGAGAATGGGGATGGCGTTGCTCAGCATGACCAGGCTGAACAGCACAAGGCCGGCTCCGAGGATGAGCCGCTGCGCCGTCGTGCGAATGACGCTGCGATAATCATGGGTGAGGCTGACATGCTCGGGGCTGTCGCCGGCGATTGTGATGTTGCCGTGCCGGCAAAGGCCGGGTTGACCGACCGAACGGGTGTTCAAGATTTGCTCGTGGGGCTGACCATCGTGCTGAAAGCGAACCTGCGTGCTGCAGAGCTGGGGTTCGCCGCTGCCAGGCAGGCAATCGACCGAGCAAATCTCTGCGCCGCTGACGAGAACGGGGTTCCGGCTGATGGCGTAATCACGCCTGATCTCGTCGATCGGGAGCCGGAGCAGGCCCACCGCCAATGGCAACGGCAAAAGTGCCAGGAAGAGGAAAAAGAAGCCCAGGGAAAAGACGGGCGCAACGACGCGGATAGCACGGGACGGGAAAGCACTTTCGATTGGTGTCGTCATGCGCTGCCAGTTCCCCCAATGCTCCGTCCTCCGCCTTCCGCCCACAAGGCGTCGTGGCGTCGAATCACCCCGCTTGCTAAGACCTTAGCGCAACTTCAGACTTGTGACGGAGGTGGTGTGCAATCGTGCCTTCGCCGTTTCCTGATGATTGCTTGCAATCAAACGGGCCGTTTTGACAGCGATGGCAAACCGCGTCGAACCGGACTTGTTACGGTGACAATTCCGGTCCACGGCCGCTGGTAAAATCGATTTCGAAATCGGCGTTTATTCGCTACGACTATTGCCTCAGGGAGGCAGCGGCGCCATCTGCGCAGCCGCGAGGCGCCGTGCTGCGAGGAGCCAGGCAATGTCCGAACACCATCATGGTCACGATCACCATGATCACGACCATCACCACGACAACCATTTCACCGATATGGAGGCGCGGGTAAAGGCGTTGGAAACGGTGTTGACGGAGAAGGGCCTGATCGATCCGGCGGCGATCGATGCCATCGTCGAGACCTACGAGACCAAGATCGGCCCGCGAAACGGCGCCCGCGTCGTTGCCAAGGCCTGGACCGACGCCGAATTTGCCGACTGGCTGAAGGGCGACGCAACGGCGGCGATCGCCAGCCTCGGCTATACCGGCCGGCAGGGCGAGCACATGCGCGCCGTGTTCAATACGGCCGACACCCACAACCTCGTCGTCTGCACGCTCTGCTCCTGTTATCCCTGGTCGGTGCTCGGCCTGCCGCCGGTCTGGTACAAGGCGCCGCCCTATCGCTCGCGCGCGGTCATCGATCCGCGCGGGGTGCTGGCGGAATTCGGGCTGATGCTCCCCGAGGACAGGCGCATTCGCGTCTGGGATTCGACGGCGGAGCTGCGTTATCTCGTCGTGCCGGAGCGGCCGGTGGGGACAGAGGGGCTCCGCGAGGAAGAGCTTGCCGATTTGGTGACCCGCGATTCCATGATCGGTACCGGGCTTGCGCTTGTCACCGAGGCGCTGCGATGAACGGGCCGCACGATCTCGGCGGGCAGCATGGAATGGGTCCGGTCGCGCCCGAGACCAACGAACCCTATTTTCACGCCGAATGGGAAAAACGGGCGCTCGGCGTGACGCTTTCCTGCGGCGCCTTCGGCGCCTGGACCATCGACGAGAGCCGGCATGCGCGTGAAAACCTGCCGCCTGCCACCTATCTCTCGGCGAGCTATTACGAGATCTGGACGCGGGCGCTGGAGACGCTGCTGAAGCGCCACGGTTTCGTGACCCAGGCCGAACTCGACGGCGGCCAAATGCTCGAGAAAGGAGCCGAGCCCAAGCGCGTGCTGAAGGCCGACATGGTGCCGGCGGTGCTTGCCAAGGGCGGCTCTTGCGACCGGCTGGTCGAAACGCGCCCGCGCTTCGTCGTCGGCGAACAGGTGCGCACCAAAAATTTCAACCCGACGACCCATACGCGGCTGCCGCGCTATGCCCGCGCCAAGCTCGGCACGATCGAGGCGGTGCAGGGTTCCTTCGTCTTTCCCGATGATAACGCCCATGGCCGCGGCGAGAGCGCGCAGTGGCTCTATACAGTGGTGTTTGACGGGGCTGAGATCTGGGGCGAGGGCGCCGACCCGACATTGACGGTGTCGATCGATGCCTGGGAGAGCTACCTTGAGCACCTGTAAGACGACATCGCCGCTTGCCGCCTCCGCCGAGCTGCCGAAATCGCCCGAGGGCGATCCCGTCTTCGCCGAGCTGTGGCAGGCGTCTGCCTTTGCCATGACGGTGAGACTGCACGAAAAGGGCGTCTTTTCCTGGAACGAATGGGCCGAGGCGCTTTCCGCCGAACTCTACAAGCCCGGCCGCAAGGCGGATGCCAGCGACTATTTCGATTGCTGGGTGGCGGCGCTGTCGCGGCTCGTCACCGAGCTTTCGATCACCTCCAGCGGGCAGCTGGAAACCTTGACGAAGAGCTGGCAGCGCGCGGCCGAGGCGACGCCGCATGGGCATCCGATCCTGATCGAGAACGACCCGCTGCGGTAGCGGTCTGTCATATCTCATGGGACGCGAGCGGGTTTGCCCCTCACCCTAGCCCTCTCCCCGCGGGCGGGGAGAGGGGACGTGGACGACAATAGCGTTGCCACCTGGCATCTGTCGTTGACGAGCACCTCGGCAGCGAATGGCTGACGTGGAGTGGCCGCGAGCCACAAGTTTCCTTCTCCCCGCGTGCGGGGAGAAGGTGGCCGGCAGGCCGGATGAGGGGCCATCTCCACGGAACATCACGTAACGTGAATCGATGCTTCGAAAACTGAGCCAACGTTATGATATGGCGACGGTTTTAACCTCGAAACGCTTTCAGTTGCGGCAGCGCTGCAGTCGTCTCTGACGCCGTCAACTCTTGGCGGCTGCCGGCTTCTCGAACTGGCGGTAGCATTCGTCGGCGACCTGTTGCAGAAGCGTACGCGGCACTTCGCCGGTGACGGCATAGCCGATCGGTCCGTCGATCCAGTAGAAGGTTTCGACGCCGCCGCTGCTGTCGATGCGGAAGCTGGTTTCGCGGTTGTCCGGGTTGCGGCCGAGAAGCACGGTCAACCGCTGGCCGCTCGGGTCTTCATACATGAACAGCGCGCCCGCCTTGCCGTTGACCGGTAGCAGCCTGCCGCCGACGAGCGAAAAGCCGAGTTTCGACAGATCGGGAATGTTGAGCGGATGATCGAGCCGCTTGCCGAGCCAGGTGGCAAGGTGGGTCTGCTGGTCCGGCCCGACCTCGACGGCGTGGCGCACCTCGCTTGCATAGATGAGAAACGCTGACTGCGCCTGCCGCGGCAAGCTCTCAGTCACCAGGGCAACCTGTTCTGAACGTTCGGGGGCGAGGACATGCGGGGCATAAAGTCCGCTGAGGGCGCCGGCGCCAAAGAGCAGGAGACCGGCGGCGATGCGGCCGCCAAGGCGCAAAGTCCAGCGATCGCGCGAAGCGACGGCCGCGCCCCGGCTGCTCGTACCTGCGAGCAACGCCCGGTCGCGCTCGTCACTGCGGGCATAGGTCGAAAACATGGCGCGGAGTTCGGTTGCCTGGCCCTGCCACTGGCGGACCTCCTCGGCGCGCGCGGGGTTGCGCTCGAGCCATTGCTCGACCCGCGCCCGGTCCGCCTCGCTCAGGAAGCCGTCGACATAGGCGTTGAGGTCGTCTTCGGAGACGGTGTTCAATTCGTCCGTCATTTCGGTCTCCGCATGCTGATCACGTTGTCGTCCTTCATCGCTTCGGCAAGCTGGTGACGCGCCCGCGACAGGCGGGACATCACCGTGCCGATCGGAATGGCCAACATGTCGGCCACATCCTGGTATCGGTATCCCTCAATCACCACGAGCATCAGCACCGAGCGGTTTTCCGCCGAAAGGCCGTTCAGCGCCCGTTCCAGCCGCGAGCGTTCGAGCGGATCGCTCTCTTGGGTTTCCGCCTGGAGGCCGAGGTTGTCGTCGAGCTCGACCTGCGGGTGCAGCGCGGTGTGCCGGTGCCGGTTGCGGCTGAGATTGGTCATGATGGTGAAGGCCCAGGCACGCAGGTTGACTCCGCGCCACTGGGCGCGGCGCGCCAGAACCTTCTCGACACAATCCTGCAGCAGATCTTCACCATCAGGATCCGAGCGCACAAGGCTGCGCGAATAGCGCCGGAGCGCCGGCATCAGCGCCAGCACATCCTCCTCGAACCGGTCGGATGCGGGGCTTTTCGCCCCCGCATCCATATTCACGCCATCACGGCTTGACGACATCCCATTCGCCCTTCAAGCCATCCCCGGTAATGTCACCCATCTTCTTGTCCTTGATAAAGAAATACAGCGGCATACCGTCCTTGGCCCACTGCTTGGCTCCATCCTTGCGTTCGACGACCGTGTAGGCTCCTTCCGCCTTGGCATCGCCTTCGACCGTGAAGGGCGGCCAGTTCTTCGCGCAGGCGTCATAGCAACTGGAAACGCCGCCATGGTCGTCCTTGTAGGTGTAAAGCGTCATGCCGTTGGCGGCGGCGAGCACATTGCCCTTTGCCGTTTCGACCGTCTTGACCGGAGGTGCCGCAAAGGCGGCGCCGGCGACAAGGGAAATGGCAATAGCGAGCGGTAACGTTCTCATGGGAGCTTTCCTTCCTCAACTTGAATCTAGCGGAGTGCGCAGGCGCGCGGATCCTGACATGAGACACGAGGAGGGCGGGGATTATTCCCGGAATTGTTGCATCGTCGCACTTTTTTTCAAGTGCCGGCGAGCCGCACCGCTTTCAGGCGCGGTTGGCGACGAAGCGGGCGAGCGCGGGGCCGATCATGGTGATGATCATGAGACGGGCGGACTGCAGCGCCATGACGAAGGAGAGGTCGACATTGCTCGAAGCGGCGATGACCGCGATCGAATCGAGCCCGCCCGGGCTGGTGGCGAGATAGGCCGTCAGCGGGTCGATGTCGGCGACCTTGATGAGCAGCAGGGCAAGCAGGCCGGAAAACGAGATCAAGACGACGATTGAGATCACCGTCGGCACCAGTGCGCGGCGCGCGTGGGCAAGGATCGAGCGGGTGAAGCCAAGGCCGATGTTCCAGCCGAGCAGGGCGTAACAGAGCGCCAGCAGCCATTGCGGCAGCTCGGTGGTCATGACGCCGCTGACATTGAGCACGGCGCCGACGAGGAACGGCAGCAGGAAGGCGCCGGCCGGCACGCGCAGCATCCGGCCGGCAAAGGCCGCGCCGAGCCCGACGGCAAGCGTTGCCAGGAACGGCAGGATCGAGACAGGCTCGAACCAGACGATTGCGGTTTCGGCCTCCGCGCCGTCACCCAGAGATGGGCGACCATCGTCGCGGTGCTGGCGACGAAGATGACGCGCAGATACTGCATGAAGGCGACGAGGCGCGCATCGGCGCCATAGGCATCCGCCATCAAGAGCATGGTGGAGGCGGCACCCGCCGACGAGCCCCAGATCGCCGTCGTGCCCGGCAGGATGCGCATGCGGGTGATCACCCAGCCGCAGAGCGTGCTGACGGCGATGACGGAGAGAATGACGCCGAGGAACAGCGGCCAGTTGCCGGAAAAGGTGCCGAGCATGCCGGGCGTCATCGCGCCGGCGATCATCATTGCAAGAATGAATTGCACGCAGAAGTACACCTGCTTGGGCAGGCGGATGGTGCCGCCGTTCATGCCGAAGAGCACGGCCGCGAGCATCGGCCCCATCAACAGCCCGGCGGGAATGCCGACCAATTCGAGGACTGTCGCAAAGATCACGGAGACGAGCGTGAGAAGCAGCCATTGCAGCGTCGGCGCAAGGCGGCCGATGCCGACAGGGTCCGAAGACGAGGGCGTGGCGGGCTGGTCGGGCTTCAAGGGCATTCTCCGGCATTGCCTCAGGCGGTTGACGTGTTCGTGCCCGCCTGATCCGTTTGTCGGGGCTGGCCCATGCAGGGATCGGTTCGCCGCCGCGCAACCGCTCGTTAGCAGCATTGCGCGCAGGCATTCAAGCGGCAGGCTGGCCACAGGGCCAGAAAGTGCCACAGCGGATAGGGCGGGCGGCCGAAACGACTGGATGGGGGTGCCGTCATGTGACACGCCTGCGCCATTGCGGCGCGGCGCTGGGCAGCCCGGCGCGCGGCAGATCGATGATAGCTCCTTGATCTGGTGCGGGATTTCGCGATGGAGGTCGTTGCAAACGCGGGTGCCGGGCGTCCGGCAGGATACGACGACCCGAAATCCGGGCTTGCTTGTGCACCCCGAATCCTGACACTTCGGATCATGCAATTTGCTCCGCAACAGGACGAGGCCCTCAAGGCCGTTTCACAATGGCTGAAAGAGGGCCGCTCGCAGCTCTTTCGGCTGTTCGGTTATGCCGGCACCGGCAAGACGACGCTTGCGCGCCATTTCGCCGAGCATGTGGATGGCGACGTGCTGTTTGCCGCCTTTACCGGCAAGGCCGCCCAGGTGCTGCGCTCCAAGGGTGCCAGCAACGCCAAGACCATTCACTCGTTGATCTACCGGCCGCGCGGCGAGGAGGAGGTTTCCGACGAGGAGACCGGCAAGACCTCGATCGCGCCGATGTTTTCCATCAACCGGCAAAGCCCGGTCGCAAAGGCGGCGCTGATCATCGTCGACGAATGTTCGATGGTCGACGAGGCGCTCGGCAAGGACCTGATGAGCTTCGGCACGCCGATCCTGGTTCTCGGCGACCCCGGCCAGTTGCCGCCGGTCACCGGCGGCGGCTATTTCACCAATCAGGATCCGGACTATCTGCTGACCGACATTCACCGCCAGGCCCGCGACAACCCGATCATCCGGCTGGCGATGCAGGTGCGCGAAGGCAACGAGATCATGCATGGCGACTACGGCACCACCCAGGTGATCGGCCGCGGGCAGGTCAACCAGGAGCTGGTGCTGGAGGCCGACCAGGTGCTGGTCGGCACCAACAAGACCCGGCGGCGCTACAACCAGCGGCTTCGCGAGCTCAAGGGCTTTACCAGCGAATATCCGCAATCCGGCGACAAGCTGGTCTGCCTGCGCAACGACCCGGCCAAGGGCCTGCTCAACGGCTCGCTCTGGCAGGTCATGAGCTCGTCGAAGGAAACGGTGAAGCCCGGCATCAACCTGATGATCCGCCCTGAGGACGACGACATGGATCGCGGTGCCGCCAAGATCAAGCTGCTGAAGGCAGCCTTCGAAGAGGTCGAGGGCGAAATTCCTTGGTCGACCCGCAAGCGCTACGACGAATTCGACTTCGGCTACGCGCTGACGGTGCACAAGGCGCAGGGCTCGCAGTGGAACAATGTCGTGCTGTTCGACGAGAGCTGGGCGTTTCGCGATACCCGCGAGCGCTGGCTTTATACCGCGATCACCCGTGCGGCCGAGCGCCTGACGATCGTTCGCTGAGGACGGGCAGGCCTAAGTCTTCGATCGAGGGAGATTTCAGTGCCGATCAACAGGATCATCATTTACGCCCAAGACGTCGAGGCGACCGTCCGCTTCTACGAGAAGCACTTCGGCTTTCAAGCATGCGACGAGGCGGGCGACCGGATCATCGAGCTGATCTGCGGGGAAGGCGGGGCCAACCTGATGATCCACCCGGCGGCCAAGGGACAGCGGCGCGGCCAGTCGCTGGTCAAGCTGGTATTCGACGTGAGAGACGTCGAAGCCTTCTGCGAGCGCTGCGCTGCCGAAGGGCTGGTGTTTGGGGCCATCCATCAGGCCGATGGCTATGTCTTCGCCAACGCGAAGGACCCGTGCGACGATCCGATCTCGGTCTCAAGCCGCGCTTTTCGCAACGGGTGACTGTCGAATAGCGCGGCGTTTTTCTTGGCTCCGTCGCGCCGCGGCCGGATCTGAAGCGCGCGCCGCTCTTTCTGCTCTTTGCTAGCGCTTGGTCGCCATCCACAGGACATGGCGGGCACCACCACGCTTGCCGTTGGCGCGCACATTCACCTCGTCGGTGGCAAAGCCGACTTCGCGCAAGCGGCGCGTAAAGGCGCTGTCCGGCGCCGATGACCAGACGGCAAGCACGCCGTTTGGGCGCAGGGCAGCCTTGGCCGCGCGAAGGCCGGTGTGGTTGTAGAGGCTGTCGTTGGAGGCGCGCGTCAAGCCATCCGGACCATTGTCGACATCGAGCAGGATGGCATCGTAAGCGGCGGTCTTCGATCGGATCAGCGCGCCGACATCGCCGACATGGATGTCGACGCGTGGATCGTCGAGCGTGCCTTGGTGGAGATCCGCCATCGGTCCGCGCGCCCACTCGACGACAGCTGGCACGAGCTCTGCGACCACCACCCTGGCATCATCAGGCAGCGCGCCCAATGCGGCCCGCAAGGTAAACCCCATGCCGAGGCCGCCGATCAGCATGCGGGCATTCTTCCGGCAGGCAATCCGCTCACAGCTCAGCGTCGCCAGCGCCTCTTCCGATCCGCTCAGCCGGCTGTTCATCAATTCCGTCGAGCCGAGCATGATGGAAAATTCGCTGCCGCGGCTCTTCAGGCGCAACTCGTCGCCATCACCGGGAATGGTTGCGCGGTCTAGCAGGATCCAGGGAAGCATCGGGGTCGTCTCTCATTGCATCGTTCAAGCGCCTCGTAACATGAGCGTGGCGCTGAAGACATCACATTGTCGATGATCCAGGGAGAATTGCCCCCTCACGATGCCCTTTTCGGCGACGGGAATTTCGACACCGCGATGCTTCATCCCCGTGACCAGCGCGGGATCTCGGCTAGATACGTCCGATAGCGCGAAGCGTCGCGCCTGGTTATTCCGCGGCGATCATGCCTGATAGCACCGCCTTGGCGATGGCCTGGAAGCGGTTGTGGGCGTTGAACTTGCGGATGATGCCGGCCTCGAGCGTCAGCGCTGCGGCCAGATCCATCTCCATCAGCCGGGCGATGCGTGCAGCCGGGTAACCTTCGGCCATGAATGTGAGGCATTCGCTCTCGATCGGCGAGAGATGCACGTTTTCGGCGTCATCGGACGAGGCCTCGCCCTGTTCAGCTTCGTTTTCCAGCAGTTCGGCGATGCGCTGCATCTGGCGCCGCAGGTTGGATTGTTGCGCCGCCAGTTCCCGGCGTCGTGACAACAGCGCTTCCTTGAACAGCCGGTCGGCCTCTGTCTGGTCGTCGGCGCCGGCAAGACCAGCGAGCAGTTCCTGGATGGCCGCGATCGGCATGTCGATTTCACGGCAGGCGTTGATGACGGCCATGCGGCGGATGTGGTCCGGTCCATAGACCCGCATCGGCCCCATGCGGGCGGCGGTCAGCAGGCCCTTCTCCTCATAGAAATGCAGGGTGCGGTGGGTGACGCCGAAGGCATCGGCCATATCGGCGATTGCAAGCGGGCTTGAGGGATCGTGATGGGGAAGCGGCAGTCTGGGCAGGTAGCCGGTGCGCTCCGGCGCCGCCAGCGCGCCCTCGTACTTCCAGTGGTCTCGCGGCATATCGATGATCCCCGTTTGACAGTGCCGCGCGCCTGTTCAAGGGGGCGAAGGCAGCCGTCACGCTTCGATTTGCTGCATAATTGATCCCGATATCGCTGCCGATTTACGGAATTATGCCGCAGGCATCAGGAACCCGTCGCGATCGCACGGTATGACCGGAGCGGAAGCGATCCGCGCTCCAATGCAACCGTCGATGGTCGACGATAGCGACTGCTGCTCGGCTGGGGCACACCGCGAAGGGCGCGGCTACTGCTGACAATTGTGCTTGCCTGACGAGCAACCAGGCACCAATTCCCAACGCATGGCCACACCGTATACGCGAATCACATATATGAATAGTCCTGAATATTGCAGGGGAAGTGCTGGTTTGGGCCATGCTGGCGGGCCGCTTAGGACGCAGGCAGCATGGTTTTCCGTCAGTGGCCGATGACCCGGAGTGGGCTGTTTGCGCTGAGGATGAACAGCGGCTCGTCGCCGCGCAGCGGTGCCAGTTTTTGCTGGCAGGACCAGGCGCTTTCGAAGCTGCCGCGGGTCAGCAGCTTGCGATACTGGGCGGTTGCCGTCATGCAATCCATCAGCGGGCTCTGGATCTGTTCTTCGCTCGCATGGGTGTAGATCTCGCCATCGAGGGAAAACAGTTCGGATGCCAGCGACATGCTTTCAAACAGCAGATCGGGCTCACTCTTCAATCGTTCGCTTGTGATGAAATCCTGCCGCAGCGGCACGCCTTCGCCATCATGCTTGAGCGTAACGCGCACACCGGCCGCAGGCGCGTCGTACCAGGTCAGCTCGAGCGAAAACGACAGCGCCGCATTGCGCGATACCGGCCGTCCGGCGTCGCCGTCGGTGGCGCGCGCCAGTGTCCGGTGGCGCTGAGCGGCGGCGCGAAGGGCGACGGCGAAGGCTTTGACGTCGGCGTTCTGGTCTCCCGATATGGCGACGTTGACGGAGGGCAGCACGCGCTCGATCGAATGGCGGCCGTTGAAGAGCTTCGCCTGCGCATCGATGTCCATCGTCATTTCCGGTGAAGGCAGCGGCGCAAACAACAAAAGCGGCAGCACCGACAGCACAGCCAGCGGCGAAGACAACGGTGCCGGCGGCCAGGCCGTCTTCTGGCCGGGGAGGCGCTTGCGCGTCAGCTTCGGCTGGCGCGTCTGTGGCTCGGCGGGGCAGGCCGCATCGATCTGCCGGCGGCTGTATTCCGGTACATAGGTGCCCTTGGGAATGACCAGATGCCATTCGTCCTCGGCGCCATCGGTCTCGTAATAGGCCTTGAGCAATTTGCGCAGCTTGCCGGCATGCACCCGCACCAGCGGATCGCTGTCGGCATTGAACGCCTGAGGGCGTCGAAGACGTCGATGGCGATCGAATAGCCCTTCAATTGCGGGCCTTCGCCGATCATCTCCTTTTCGACCACATAGGCGAGAAAAGCGCGCAGGCGTTCGGAACGCGCGAAAGACTTGCTCTCGAGGATACGGCGAAGGTTTTGCCGTATCGTCTCGTCGCAGGGTCTTTCGACCGCCATCATCAATTGTTGCTCCAGGTTCATTCGTCGCGAAACTTTATGAAAGAGATCGAAGGGCAGATCTGCCGCAATTCGATATGATTCGGAAATTTAGGCTCAAAAAAAGCTGTTGTCAGGATGCTTGACCCCAAATTTGAGATTTATCTGAAATAAACTCAAAATTGCGACCGTCCCCTGTGACAGAACGTAGCGGTGCGTCTTTTGCGACCTTGCATCGCCGACATCCGCATCGGTTTTTGCCTTGGTTGATGGGTCTTGCTGGACGCACTGCATGTTAGGCCCCACTAATGTCAAGGTTTCGTCAAGGCATGGCCGGCAAACAAGCGACGCCGGAGCCGACTTTCGCTGGCGAACGTACTCTTTGGAATTGCTGCATAATCTTGGTCCAAACTGTTTTCTGTTTTTACAATTATGCAGTAGAACATTGCATTGACATTGCCCGCCTCTGGAAAGTTCCGACATGCCCGCAAAACTGTCCGTGAATCTGAATGCCGTTGCCATGCTGCGCAACCGGCGCGATCTTCCCTGGCCGTCCGTCACTGCGCTCGGCCGCATTGCTCTTGAAGCCGGCGCAAGCGGGCTGACGGTGCATCCGCGCCCCGACCAGCGCCATGTGCGCTTCTCCGATCTGCAGCCGATCCGCGATCTCATCGACGACGAATTCTCAGCGACCGAGTTCAACATGGAAGGCTACCCGAACGAGGAGTTTCTACGCCTCGTCGAAACGCACGAGCCGGAACAGGTGACGCTGGTACCTGACGATCCGGCGCAGGCGACCTCAGACCATGGCTGGGACTTCCGCAAGAACCACAACCTGCTCGGCAGCGTCGTTGGTCGGCTGAAGAAAAAGGGCTTTCGCGTTTCGCTGTTTGCCGATGGCGACGAGGACACCGAGGCGCTACGCATTGCCAAGGAGACGGGTGCCGACCGCATCGAGCTTTATACCGGCCCCTATGGCGGTTGCTATGACGACCCCGAGAAGGCGGAAAAGATTGCCGCCGAACTCGGCCGCACGGCGGAAATCGCCGCCAGCCTCGGGCTCGAGGTCAATGCCGGGCACGACCTGACAGTCGCCAATCTGCCGCTGCTCGCCAGGCACATCCCCAACCTCGCCGAAGTGTCGATCGGCCATGGCCTGACGGCAGATGCGCTGGAGTATGGCATGGCCGAAACCGTGCGCCGCTTCCGCCGCGCCTGCGGCCAGACGGTTTGAAGCCACCATTTGCAGGCGACGCAGTCCCTGACGGGCGCGCCATTCAGAGCGGCAGGCGGGCGCGGAGCCCATGGGGACGTCGCGAGTTTCGCGACGTATTCCGCAAGCGCTGGCATGGCGGAATGTTCACTCTTGCAGCGCCGCGCGGCGCTGTAACATTTTAAAATTTCTGCATAATTTTCTCCGTCGATCGATTCCGATTTAAGGCGCGCCATGCAGTTGCTGTGTCGCGAAAACCGGACCGACGAGGCGAAATTCATGAGATTGCCGATATGAAAGACATTTTCGTCGTCACCCACACTCAATCCATCCACCACGAAGAGGACAAGGTGGGAGGCTGGTACGACACCGACCTGACAACTCGCGGCCACGAGGACGCGGCGGCAACTGCCGAGCAGCTGCTGGACCTCATCGGCGGGAACGAGGTGGAGATCCATAGCTCGGATCTTCGCCGCGCATCGCAGACGGCGGCTGCCATTGCAAAGCGCTTCCAGCGGCCGGTGACGGAGACCGCCGATCTCAGGGAAATCAGCTACGGTGTGGCGGGCGGCAAACCCCAGGCGTGGCTCGACGCACGGTATAGCCCGGCGCCGGACGACAACCGGCTCGATTACCATTGCGGCATCGATGGCGCGGAAACCCGGCGCGACGTGGCAGCCCGTGTCTACCCTTGCGTGAACGCGATCGTCGAGCGGCCTTGCGAGACACAGATCATCGTGACCCATGGCTTTACACTCACGCTGGTCCTTGCCGCGTGGATGAAGATACCGATCGATGCCTCGGGCTTCCTGAGTTTCCCGGCAAAATCCGGGAGCATCACGCATCTGCGCCAGGACGATTTCTTCCGAAATCGGGCAGTCATCAGCCTGGCGGATGCCTCCCACCTGAACTCCTGAGCGCCGTGAAACCGAGACGCTGAACTTTCAGGAGCAAAGTTTCTCGAACGAGTCTTGCGACTGGCGCGCGCAAACCTGCGGCTTGACTGCTATAGGTCGAGCCTATCTTTTCCTTTGTGTGCGGCTAATGACATCTCCCACCAGTTTCCGCGAGCGTATCGCTCTCTATGCCCTTCTGACCTCGCTAACCTCCATCAGCATCGATGCGCTGTTGCCGGGCTTGCGTCAGATCGGGGCCGATGTCGGCGTTGCGCCGCCGCTCTCTACCCAGCACATCATATCGCTTTTCATCCTCGGCATGGCGTTCGGAGAGTTGCTGCTGGGCCCGCTCTCCGACGCGATGGGACGAAAGAAAGCGCTTGTTCTGGGCCTTGGCGTCTATGCGCTCGGTACGGTCATCGCCATGGTGGCAGGCTCACTCGAAATGGTGATTCTCGGCCGATTTCTTCAGGGGGTCGGCGTCTCCGGACCGAAGATCGCCACGCGGGCGATGATCCGCGACCAGTTCGAGGGCGATGCCATGGCCCGCGTCATGTCATTCATGTTCACGCTCTTCATTCTCGTGCCGATGCTGGCTCCGACGTTGGCGCAGGGTATCATCGCGGTCGGCGGCTGGCGCAGCGTCTTCGTGGTCTATCTCGCTGTGGCAGGCCTTCTCGGGTTGTGGCTGGTCATGCGGCAACCGGAAACATTGCCGGCCGGGAAACGCATTCCCTTTCGTCCGAGGCTTCTGCTGTCGAACGGGCGGCGTATCCTGTCAAATCGGCGCGTGACGCTGCTGATCGTGGCGACCGGGCTCGTCTTCGGTGCGCAGCTCCTTTACCTCAGCACGGCGGCCGATCTCTTCTTCGATGCCTATGGGATCGGACAAACCTTCCCATTGTATTTTGCGATGCTGGCCACAGGGATCGGGCTTGCTTCGTTCCTCAACGCAAAACTTGTGCAGCGCTTTGGGGCGGAGACAATGGCACGCTATGGTTTTGTCGGGCTGGCGACGGCGGGACTGATGATGCTGGCGGCATCCATTTTTTGGGGCGGACGGCCGCCACTGACCGTGCTGATGGTGCTCGGCTTTGCGGCGTTCTTTGCAGTCGGGGTGCTGTTCGGCAACCTGAACGCCATGGCTATGCGCTCGCTTGGCCAGGTTGCGGGCCTCGGCGCATCGTTGATCGCCTCCGGATCGAGCCTGATCGCGACCCTGTTTGCCATCGGTCTGGGCGCCTTTTACAACGGCACGACGCTGAACCTGTCGGCGGGTTTCTTCCTCGCGGGCATCAGCGCTCTCGTTCTGGCCGAGATCGCGGTGCGGGGAGATGTCGGGCCGGTGGAGGCCGTCCGATAACGATAGAGGGCTGCGAAGATTGGGCAGGCCGTGGGGAAAGCTTGGAAGCAATGGGGTGTTGGCGGACCGAAAGCCGGCATTTGCCGGCCCGGCTGATGACAAACGACCGAGATCCCCTGTTTGATGCGAGAGACATCCCGTCCTTCTCATCCTCGCCCTTGTGGCGGGGATCCAGTGACCCGACGTCTGTCGGGTCAAAAGACCTTTCAGCCCAAAGACTTGGGCTGGCTAGATTCCTGTGACAGGCACAGGAATGAGGGCGCTTACCATTCAGCCGGCAAGTCTTGCCCTGCTGGCTTCGAGGAAGGCGGTGAGCGGCAGGGGGGTGGCGCCGGTCAGGGTCGTCACGTCGCTCGTCACCATGTCGATATGGCCCTCGCGGGTGTTGGCGTCGAAGGAGACGACGATCGGGATGAGGAAGTCGGGCAGGCCCGCGCCCTTCAGCCCGCCGGCCAGCGCGTCGTCGGAAATGTGGACGACGTCGAGCGGCTTGCCGGCAGCCTTGGAGACGAGAGCGGCGATCTCGTCGGTCGAGCGCAGCTCCGGGCCGGTCAGCGTGAACGTGCGGCTTTCATCGCCGGCTGAAAGCAGGGCTGCTGCGGCGGCCTTTGCGGCATCGGCGCGGGCGAGGTGGGCGAGGCGGCCCTTGCCCGAGGACGAGTACCACTGTCCGGTTTCCAGCGCATGCGGCAGCGCCATGAACAGGTTTTCCATATACCAGCCGTTGCGCAGGATCGTGTAGGGGATGCCGGTTGCCTTGATGGCGTTTTCGGTGCCGAGATGATCGGGCGCAAACGGGATGACCGAGGTCTCCGGGTTCGGCATCGAGGTGTAGAGGATGTGCTTGGCGCCGGCCTTCTTCGCGGCCGCGACGGCTGCCAGATGCTGATGCAGGCGCTTGCCCGGCTGGTCGAGCGCATCGGTGGAGATGATCAGGATGCGGTCGGCGCCGGCAAAGGCCCGGTCGAGCGAGGCCGGATCGTCGAAGTCGGCGACACGTGCCTGCACGCCCTTGCCGACATAGTCGGAAAGCTTTGCCGTATCGCGGCTGGTGGCGATGATGTTGGCCGGCTGGACCTTGCCGGATGCAAGCAGCGCATCGAGCACGAGCTTGCCGAGCTGGCCGGTGGCGCCGGTCACGAGCAATGTATCGGACATGAACTTTTCCTTTTTCTCTGTGATGCCAGCCGACGCTTCGGGAGGGAAAGCACGTCTGCCGGTTGTTGGTCTCTTTTTGAGAGTTGCTCTAATCTAGTAATCTGGTAAGAGCTGTAAAGGAGGCAGTTTTTTCTGCCGTGGTTACAAAAAGGGTACCGGCCCATGAACAAGCTCAGTGGTGATGTGAAGGGCAAGCGCGTGGCGATGGTCTGCGGCGTGCCGATGGATGTCGAGAATTGCCCGGTGCGCGACGTCATGGACAACATCGGCGGCAAGTGGAACTCGCTGATGATCCTGTCGCTGGCCGACGGGGCGTTGCGCTTCTCGGAACTTCGGCGGCTGATCCCCGATATCTCCCAGCGCATGCTGACGCAGACGCTGCGCGACCTGCAGCGCGACGGCTATATCAGTCGCACGGTCTTTCCGACGCAGCCGCCGAGCGTGGAATATGCGCTGACCGATCTCGGGCGCTCGTTGCACGAATTGCTGAAGCATTTTGTCGATTGGTCGGCTGCCAACCATGTGGCAATCCGCGCCTCGCGCCAGGCCTATGACGGCGCGCCTTGAGCGGCTATTGCTGACTGCATGAAGAGACTCGATATCGGTATTGCCGGCGCCGGGCCGGCCGGGCTTGCCTCGGCGCTTTTGCTTGCGCGGCAGGGCCACCGCGTTGAAATCCTGGAACGTTTCGCGGACGTCGCGCCGGTCGGCTCCGGGCTGATGCTGCAGCCGACGGGGCTGACGGCGCTCGCCGCGCTCGGGTTGCTTCAGCCGATCATGGCGCTCGGCAGCCGCATCGACCGGCTGCACGGCGCCGATGCCAGGAGCGGCCGCACGGTGCTCGACGTGCGCTATGACGCGCTTGCGGGCGGTCGCTTCGGGCTGGCCGTTCAGCGCGCAGCGCTGTTCGGCGTGTTGCATGATGCAGTTACAGCGGCCGGCATTGCCATTCGCACCGGCATGACGCTGACCGCGGCCAAGACCTCGGGCGAAAAGGCGGTGCTGACGGATGCCGCCGGCCAGGAGGCGGGGCGCTATGATCTCGTCATCGACGCGACCGGTGCCCGCTCGACCATTGCGGCGGGTGCCGCGACGGCGCCCGGCGTGCGCGAGCTTGCCTATGGCGCCTTCTGGGCGACGCTCGACAGTGACGGCCTGACCCATGATCCAAACGCACTGACACAGCGCTACGACCGCGCCAAGGTGATGATCGGCATCCTGCCGGCGGGCCGGGCGCGACCGAAGGCGCGAGACCATGTTGCCTTCTTCTGGAGCGTCAAGGTCGGCGATGCCGACGCCGTGAAGGCGGCGGGTCTGGACAGATGGAAGGCGGCAATTCGCGACTACTGGCCGGATTGCGCGCCGCTGCTCGACCAGATCGACGATTGGGACCAACTGACGCTGGCGCGCTATGCCCACCGCACCTTGCGCCCGCCGACGTCGGGCCGCGTCGCTTTTGTCGGCGACAGCGCGCATTCGACCAGCCCGCAACTGGGGCAGGGCGCCAACATGGCGCTGATCGATGCGGCGACGCTTGCCCACACTTTGTCGCTTACCGACGATATCGACGCGGCGCTGGCCGCGTATGGCCGGGCGAGGCGCAACCATATGGCGCTGTTCCAGCTGCTGTCGCTGGCGTTCACGCCCTTCTACCAATCGGACTCCGCAGCGCTTGCCTGGCTGCGCGACCGGCTGGTGGCAACGATCGCGCGCATTCCGCCTTCGCCGGCGCTGCTCGCCTCGATAGTTTCGGGCACGCTGATCGACCCCTTTGCAGCCGCGGGCCTCAAGGAGTGCGACTGGCAGGCGATATGCGCGCAGCCGGTCGCCGAAAGCGCTGTCGCCGTGCCCGCCTGAGCGTACCGCGAGACCGCGCATCCGCGTGCAAACCCTGTATAAGGCCCGCTCAGCATAATTCCTCAAGTTGGATTCGATTTAAGGAATTATGCAGCAAATATAAGGTGTTACGGCGTCCTTTGCGCGTCATGGACGCGCGGCGCTGTAGAGGGACGGAAATGCCGACCCTCAAATGGTTCTTTGCGTTGGCGAGGTGTTGTGATGACAGAATTTGTGGCTGCGGTTCTGGTGCATGTCGCCGATGTGGATGCAGGGCTTTCCTGGTATCAGCGCGCCTTCCCAAGCGCAGAACGTCGCCGTCTGGACGCCTTCGATTTCGAGTATCTGAAGATCGGTTCGACCCATCTGGAAATCGTGCCGGCGGACGAGAAGGTGGCGAGCGGCGCGGCCGGTTCGGTCGTCTATTGGCAGGTCGAGGATTTCGACCGGGCGCTTGCCGATTTCAACGGTCTGGGCGCGCCGCTCTATCGCGGCCCGCTTGCGATCGAAGACGGGTTGTGGATGTGCCAGGTTCGCGACCCCTGGGGCAACTGCATCGGCCTTCGCGGGCCACGCAGCGGGCAGGAAACGGCTTGAACATCCGACGCACCTGAACGGCGGCAAACGTCAAGCACGCGGCGCGGCAATTGCGCCTACTGCATGTTTCCTTAAATCCTATTCGATTTAAGGATCAAAACATGCAGCCATTCAAAGTGCTACAGCGACCTTTGCGCGTCTAATAAGACGCGCGGCGCTGTAAGGGACCGAGCATGCCGCATGGATCAACGGAAAATGGCCCACAGCGCAGGCTGGAGGCCATTTTCGTTTGCGGTCGGTGCGGATCGGGGAACGCCCGATCCTGGCTTATGCGGCGCGGCGCAAATCCTCGACGCCGAGGGCGAATTCGACGGCGGCGTCGGCGTGGATCGCGGTGGAGTCGAAGCCCGGCAGCGGCAGGCTCTTCGGGTCGAGGATCAGGCAGATCTCGGTGCAGCCAAGGATGACGGCATCGGCCCCTTCGGCCTCCGCCGTGTCGATCAGGTCGATCAGCGCCTTGCGGGAAGGGCTCAGCACCTTGCCGGCGCAAAGCTCGTCGAAGATGATGTTGTGCGTCAGCGTGCGGCCAGCAGCGTCGGGCACCATCACTTCGATGCCGTGGCTCTTCATGCGCTCGGCGTAAAAGCCGTGCTCCATCGTGTAGCGGGTGGCAAGCAGCAGCGGCTTGCGAACGCCGGCGGCCTTGAGGCGGGCTCCGGTCTCGTCGATGATGTTGATCAGCGGAATGTCGACGGCCGCCTGCACGGCGTCGGCGATCAGGTGCATGGTGTTGGTGCAGATCAGCACGCAGTCGGCACCGGCCGTCTTCAGCCCATGGGCAACATCGGCAAGCCGCCTGGCGGCGTCGTCCCAGCGGCCGGCCTTCTGCAGGTCGACGATCGACTGGAAGTCGACGGAGTGCAGCAGCACCTCGGCCGAATGCAGCGCGCCCAGCCGCTCGCGAACGGCCTCGTTGACCATGCGGTAATAGACCACCGAGCTTTCGAAGCTCATGCCGCCGATAAGACCGATCTTGCGCATTTCCATCGTTTCTTTCCCTGATCCTGTCGCCATCCGCACCGAAGTGCGGCCAGCTGTTTTCGATGGGGAAACTATGCCGGACCTTCGTCCGCAATGGTTCGCTTTGATGGCGCGAGAATGGTCGTTTAGCGCGAATGAATTGCGCAATGACTGTTGATTGTGCAAATATGCAGCGTATCGTTTCGATGAAATGGGAGTGGTGAGCGTGCTGGACGAGAGAGACAGGAAGCTTTTGACGCTGTTGCAGCAGGATGGGAGCATGGCCGTCGGCGAACTTGCCGACCGGGTGAACCTTTCGCTGTCCGCCTGTTCGCGCCGCATCCAGCGGCTGGAAGAGGCAGGTTACATCGCCAAGCGTATCGTCGTTCTCAACCGCGAGCGCATGGGCGTGCCGACCACCGTGTTCGCGATGATCAAGACTGCGCATCACTCCGACGAGTGGATCGAGACATTTCGCCGGGCGATCAGCGACATCCCCGAGATCGTCGAGGCGCATCGCCTGACCGGCAACTACGACTATATCGTCAAGGTCGTGTTGCCGCGGGTCGAACACTACGACGTGGTCTACAAACAGATCGTGCGCAAGGTGGAGCTCTTCGACGTTTCCGCGTCTATCTCGATGGAGATCCTGAAGAGCGGCACCGCGGTGCCGGTCGATTATGCGGAGTGATTGAGACGATGAGCGAGAACGGCATCAAACTGGCCGAGGCGCTTGTGGTCGTCGACGTGCAGCGCGCCTTCATATCGGGTGCGGATGCGGTGCCGGATCTTCTGTCGCTGCAGCGGGCCGTCGGCCGGCTGCTTGAGCGCGCGCGCGAAAAGGCAGTCCCCATCATCTTCGTGCAGAACGACGGGGAAAAGGGTGCGCCGGACGAGCCGGGCACGGACGGCTGGCAGTTGTTCTTCGATGCGAGCCCCGGTGAAACGGTCGTGCGCAAGTCCGTCGACGATGGTTTTCACGACACCGATCTGGAGGCGCGGCTGAGGAGCCATCGGGTCGAAACCATCGCCATCTGCGGCATGCTGTCGGAAATGTGTTTGGCGGCAACGGCGCGCCGGGCGATGGACCTCGGCTTCCAGGTGATCCTCGCCCACGACGCGCACGCCACCTATGACGTGCCACCGGGGCCGGGCGGCTCGGAAAAGGTCCCGGCGCACATGGCGGCGCGGGCCGCCGAATGGTCGCTCGGCGACGAGATCGTGCTGGTCGGAACCATCGACGAAATCGGCTTCGAGCCGGCGATGGCGCAGGCGGGGTGATGCCACTCCGGGCTATCTCATGCCTTGTTGGCAAACCACACTGTCGGCGTGCCTTGCACACCGCCGTTGCGCATTGCCGTTTTCAATTCGTCCAGGTTGCCGAACGCCTGAGCCGCTTCAAGCGTGGCAAACTCATGGGTTACGGTAACATCGTTGGGATTGTCAGGGGCTTGATAAACCGCCTCCGCCAAAACGCCGTTTGCCTTCTGCACCGGCGAAAACGCATCGTATACCCTGCGCCAGGCCGCGTAGTCGAAGACTTCGTGTCTTACGAACAATGTCGTCATATCATCCTCCTGCGTCAGGTTGGGTTGGGACGAGTGTCCTGCCCGGAGGGGCCTTTGTGATGCCGAGACATCGGCGCAAGCGCCTTAAGACCGTCTTGGCATGATGTCGGATGCGGCACCCCGGTTACTGGGATTGGACGAGTAACACCAGAGTTTCGGGCAGCACGCCATCATGCGTCATCGCATCCGCTGCCGCTTTTGTCTGCATGAAGGCCTCCAATTTTGCCATGTCGGCAACATCCATGACCAAGCCGACGCGGTTGGATGCCTGAGGGTCTACAAATGTGCGGATGTTTGTGACGCCGATCGGTTCGAAGATCTGCTTGCGGAGCGGCGAGGCGAGCCAGTGTTTGGTGTCTTTGACATCGTGATAAGCCATAACGGTAGGCATGATGTCCTCCCTTGTGGGTCAAATATTCAACTACACTGCTGCGTTTGGTAACGTTCATTTCAATGATGCTACGAATGTGGCTGTTTTCGACCCGCCCATCCGAAAGATATCTCTGCAATCACTTTGGATTAATTCGGAAAAATCGCATTCATTGGGTCGTTCTGTCGCGGCTGAGCTTTCGGTTGTTTCACTTGGCGACCCTCGCGCTCTGGTGTCGAATGCTTCACGAGCGGTCGCGACAGAATGAAATGGTAAACCGGGGTGAGGGCTCGGCTGTGGGCGCCGGCATCCGGTAGCCCATCGCAAGCTTGATATGGAGGGCTTGGACGGCCCCGTCCGGGGCTTGCGATGTTTCTGTCAACTGCCTAGCGAATCTACTGGATGTCGGTTTGCTGGAGGTGGATATGAAAGTGGATGGCCTTTGCCGCCCGCCAATAATCACGCCGCAGCTTGTTTGGCAGGTGCCAGCATTTCCGCGGCCCTGGCATAGCCGCCGTCCATTCCGTCGAGAAAATGTAGGTGTGAATCAGGTCTGCCGGATGGGATCAGGCAGGTCATCAGCGCATGAGACTGGCGGTGTAGACCGAAACTGACTTCGCCGCGTTGTCTGGCGGCGACAAGGATGGCTTCGACCCGGTCGATCTGCTCATGCGTGCAATCGAGCGTCAGGCGCAAGCCGTCATCGCACTTGCGGAAATCCGAATTGGCCGCGACCGTCGACCAGCGCGCCGGGTCGACATCCATCCGCTCATCCTTTGGTACCGCGACCGCCTCCGGCACCGGATGAGCCTGGCGCTGCCCGGCCTCGAGAACGGCAAGGACGCTTCTCGCCAGGGCGGCAAAGTCCTGAGCGCCGGTCTGTTCGGTCGGCTCTACCAGCAAGGAGAGAATTTCACCGCGCTGGCTGGGAAACGGCTTCCATTCGCACCGGAGACCGGTCAGGTTCGGTTGCGTCGTATCCCTGTCCGGCCTTATCAGGTAGCGCCCGCGCTTGATCTGCTGTTCCGCCCATTTCAATCCGCCACCGGCAAACATGGTATAGGTGGCGTCTTGCGATGCCGCGTAGCGGGCGATCCTGACATCGCTTCCGTTGGCGCGGACTTCGCGCACGGACAACAACCCGGTTCGAAGCGTCAGGCCAAGGCTGTCGCTCGCAAAGGCCGCGACCTGACGCAAGGTCGATGCCGCGGTTGCGGCCGCCTCCGGCGGCAGGGCGAATGCCGCGCCGTCGCCACGAAACACGAAGGGAAAATCGAACGTCCCCCGGGCGTTGCCGAAGGCGACGATCGCGGAGGCGCCGGCAAAGTTGACGTCCTCATAGCGCCCGGACCTGATCGCCGAGGTCGAGTCGACGACATCGGTAATGGCGATGTGCCAATCGTCGGGCAATGGCTCATAGATGGCCGGGTCGACCACATCAGAGAACTCACTATAGGCTTGCGGCGGCTGGGTGTGGCTGTTGCTCATCCGTGTTCTCCAAGTGGGCATAAGGGGAGGTCAGGTCTGCCGGGTGAGCGGCCAGACCTGACCGGATGGCCTTCAGACCAGATTGGTCTCGACATCGATGTTGCCGCGTGTCGCCTTGGAATAGGGGCAGATCTCGTGGGCTGCATGGATCAGTTCATGGGCGACGTCGCGGTCGAGGCCCGGCAGGCTGACATTGAGACGTGCGCGCAGGAAGTAGGAGCCGTCATTAACGTTCAGATCGATCTCGGTGTTGACCTCGGGTCCGGCCGTAAGCTTGATCTTTCTCTGGGAGGCGGCGACCTCGATCGCACCGATGTAGCACGCGGACCAGGCAGCACCGAAGAGGTTTTCAGCGGCCGGATGCGGCTGCGCCAGCTTGAGGTCAAGCATGCCATCGTCGCTGCGCGTGCCGCCGTTGCGGCCGCCGGTGTTGTGGGTCTTGCCGGTGAAGAGGAGCTTCTCGGTCATGGTGAAATCCTTTCTGGTTAAGTTTTATCGCATCCACTATAATCGGATGCGATGTAAATATGCCAACCCAAACCGGATGTCAATACCATTGCGATTTAATCGGATGCGATTTATATAAGGGTCGACAACGAGGACAATGGAACAGGATATACCCATGCCCAAATCCCCAACAGCAAAAGGTGCCGACGTTTCCGCGTCGCAGGCCGAATACGGCGGCAGGAAGCTTTCGAATTTTCTGTGCTTTGCGATCTACTCGGCAAACCTCGCCTTCGGTCGCGCCTACAAGCCACTGCTGGACAAGCTCGGTCTGACCTATACTCAATACGTGACCATGGTGGCGCTTTCCGAGGAAGACGAACAGACCGTGGGCACGCTCGGCGAGAAGCTCTTCCTGGAGTCGAACACGCTGACGCCGATCCTCAAGAAGCTCGAGTCCGAGGGCTATCTGCAGCGCCGGCGCGATCCGGCCGATGAAAGGCAGGTCCGCGTGACGCTGACAGCGGCTGGACGCAAACTGGTCGAAATGGAGCCCGGCGCAGCATTGACGGATGTGATCGGTCTCGGAGACGATTTTCCGGTGGTGCAGCAAACCGTGGTGAAGTTGCGCGACAACCTGTTGCGTGCGACGCATCCTGAGAAAACATGACGTTCGGTAGCCAGGAGCCGGGCAGATTCGCCGCTTGTCGGCTCGCAGGAGATAGTCAGAGCGTTAGGCGGAATCACGGAAGCGCTCTATCTCTTTGTTTTTCCGCATTTCCTGACGAAAAACCGCTTCGCACGTTTGCTGGAAATCAGAAGCTCCACGCGACGTGGAGCTTGCCCTCCCAGACATCGAGATCTTTCTGGCCGATGCTCAAATAGCCGCCCGTCGCTTCGATCTGGAGGTTGTCGTTCACCAGCATTCGGAAGCCCGAGCGAAGCGAAAACGCCCAGGGCGAGGGCGTCACTTCCGACAGGTCGCCGGTCAGGATCTTGCCGTCGTTGGGCCGCTCGAATTGGTATTCGGCACCGAGTTCGGCGAAGGCGAGAAACGGCTGCCCGTCCGGCAGACGGAAATAACGGCTGATCTCGGTCGAGAGATCGAGGACGCCATAATTGAAGCTGTCGCCGGGAAGGGAAACGCTGACCGGTATGTTGAGGATGCTGCCCGAGAGGTCGTAGGCGTCGCTGTCGATATGGGACCAATTGACGGAGACCTTGGGGCGGATGAAATAGGCATCGACCTTATATTGGCCGTGGAGCGAGATTTCGCCGGCAAGACGCTCCGAATCCTGTCGGCCACTCAGCACGCTCAGGTCGATATCGTTGTTGTAGCGCCCGTATGTCAGCGATCCGTCGATCGCCCAGTGTTTCGACAGACGGTAGGCCGCATAGGGGCCGAAGCTGAAGCCGTCGGTGTCGATGCCCAATGTGCCGTCGAACGCATCGGTCGAACTGTTCTCAAGGGAAACGGTCATGCCGACGACGAGGTCGTTGGTGATGCGGCGATCGAGACCCATCGTCAACGAGCGGGCGAGCGTGTCGCTGTCGCGGTCATAACGTTCGTCGGATATGTCTGCGAACTGGATATCCGACCAGAAGTTCCAGAGCGAGGGCGCTGGCAGATCGCGGCCCGGCGTCAACGGCACCTGTGATCGGTCGGCGCTTTGGGCGGCGGCTTCTTCGGCAGCGAGGTCCCGGCAGATCGGCAGGTCGCGCTGTTGCTTGTTGGAATTTATCGACCGCGGGTCGATACAGGTGTCCGGCGTGGGGGCTGCGACCACGCGGCCGCCTCTGATGGCGGTCGGGGTGCGCGGCGTGAACCCCGGAAACACCGGCTGCGGGCCGACGTCCGGCGGCCATCGGGCAAGTTGAAACCCGGAAACACCGGCTGTGGGCCAACATCCGGGCGGCCGTCGGGCCAGTCGATGTTCGGAAAGATGATATTACGCACCTGGTTCTGGGTGTCGAGCAGGCACGGTTTTCCGCTCGATGTGTCATAGAGCTTGTGCGTGCCACCGTTGCCGTTTGAAACGACCGGCGAAAGCGAGAGATGGAGGCCGCGCTTGCTCTTGCTCCAGGTGTCGACTGTCTGATTGCCCTGAGCCGCCTCGAGGCCGAAAGACCCGGCGCTGGTTCCGGAAAGCCAGACAGAGCGGGTGGCCCCTTTCGTGTTGCCGAGATAGGCCAGGCCGCCGCGGGAACTGCAGTTCGCGGCTAATGCGTCGCCGGCTGCCCCAAAACTGCAGAGGCCGGCAATCAGCGCCGCACCCAGATATGCCATCGACGCCGCTTGTCGGACATGGAAATCAGCTCTGCGCATGCTTCCCCCAAACGCTCTGCGACATTCCTGCCGCAGCGAAGTATCGTCAATCGCTCCAAGCCGCTTCCTGGCGCTATTCCCCTTGCCCCCGAGGCGGCAGGCGACTGCCCCGCCGCACCGACTCCATTTGTATATTTCCTCAAAGCTTGCCGCACTCCCACCGTGCAATTCTAGTGGTTCGATGGCGGTTTTTCCCGCATGCCTGGCAATCGGGCCGAACTCGACAAAGCCGTTGCCGATGCTCGACCAACGTCGTCGGGGACAATGCGGAGCCGCCCGTGCGGGCGGTTCAAAGGTGAAAGAGACACGGTTGCACCCGTCGTTGCGCGAGGGCGCCCGCCACGGGCCAAGGCCGTCATGCCGTCTTCTCGGCCGTGCCGACGTCGGCATCGGATTAACTGTTACGTACTTCCCACGCGAGCGGCATTGGCTAGCCTGAGCCGATCTGTTCAGCGTCCTTGCCGGCAGCGCGGGTCGGCTCGCTCATGCCAGAGGCCACGGCCATGCCTGGCTCAATAGTGTTTACGCCTCAACGAAGGGATTTGGCCATGAGCCTTATCGACCTATTTGCGTGGATCGTGCTTGTCGTCCTGGTCTTAAGCACCGTCGCGGTGATCGTCTTCCTGGCCATGCTGCCCGGGATGATCGCCAAAAAGCGGAACCATCCGTGGGCCGAAGCGGTGACGGTGGGCGGTTGGGTGACGCTGCTGTTGGGTTTCGCCCTTTGGCCGATCGTCCTGATCTGGGCCTATGTTGACGTTCCCCGTGTCTCCAAGGTGGAGCTTGGACAATGATCGTTGTTCTTCTCAACGTCTATCTGGTCATCCTGTTCTGCCTGGTGAAGTTTCGGATTGTCCCGTTCAATCTGTTCTGGAAGGTCTCACCGATACTGGTCCTGCTCATCCTGCTGGTCGGCCTGTTCATCCCGATGAACTGGGGCGCACCGCAAGGACCCGCACTCGTCGTGCGCAATTCCGTCGCCATAGTGCCCAGCGTCGCGGGCGAAGTGGTCGAGGTGCCGGTCAAGGCGAATTCGCCGCTAAGGGTTGGTGACGTGCTGTTCCGTATCGATCCCGCTCCCTATCAGTCGCAGGTCAATGCTCTGCAGGCCCAGCTCAAGTTGAGCCAGTTGCGGCTGGCGGAGAAAACGAGATTGCAGACGACTCCCGCCGGACGCGCGTTCGATGTCGAACAATATCAGGCCGAGGTCGATCAATTGGAGGCGCAGTTGGTGGGAGCCAACTGGAACCTCGAAAAAACCATCGTCCGTGCTCCTGCCGATGGCTACGTGACGAACCTAGCGCTATCACCGGTCATGGCCTTCATCGATACCTCGGAGACGATCATCGGCGTCGAGGTGCCGCAGATCGATGCGCGCTATGTCGAGCCCGGTCAGCCTGTTGAGGTGACGTTCAAGTACGAGCCCGGAAAAGTCTACGGCGGCAAGGTTGAGAGCATTCTCCAGGCGGTGGCGACCGGACAGACGCAGACGTCGGGCACTGCCGTTTCATCGAAGACCATCGAGACGCTGCCGTTCGTTGTCAGGGTAAAACTTGATGACGCCGAGTTTGCCAATCGTCTGCCCGCAGGAAGCACGGGGGATGCGGCGATCTTTACCGAACATGTCAGCGCGGCCCATGTGATCCGGAAAGTCCTGCTTCGGCAGATCGCGATCACGAACTACATCAACCCCTTCTGACTGAGGGCTAGATCGGGGCGAAACGATCAGTGCTTGTGTAAACGGCTGCGGGCGTAGGGCGGCCAGCTGCAAGCAATCATGTCCCATGCCCGGGGTCCATTTTCGGAAATCGCGTGCTGAACCCATGCTTGGCCGACGTTGCCCAATAGGTGAGGCTGCCACTGCTCTCGAATGCGTTCTGCAAATGACCAGCAGCAGCTGAAGGGCGGCATTGCGCCAGCCACACGGCGCCGAAGGCCGCCTCGCAGGGAGAGGGGGAAACGATCCTGCCAGCACCGACTTCCGGCACCCGTCTACGGTAGCCCAACACATTATTGCAACGCCGGTGCCAGCGCCATGACCGATTTTGCAAGGGTGGCATACGAAGCCGGCGGTTGTGTTGGCGCGGCGCCGCTCCACATTTGAGAAAAGTCAAATCGGGATCATGGCCATGCAGGACAGGCATCATGTCGTCGTCGTCGGTGGAGGGTTTGGCGGGCTGCAGCTCGTCAACGGGCTTGCCGGCGCGCCGGTGCGTATCACGCTGATCGACCGGCGAAACCACCATCTATTCCAGCCGCTGCTCTACCAGGTCGCGACCACGCTGATCGCTACGTCGGAGATCGCCTGGCCGATCCGCAATCTCTATCGCGACCGGCCGGAGGTAACGACGCTTCTGGGCGAGGTTACCGGCGTCGATGCTGCCGCCAAGACGGTGACGCTCAAGGGCGGGCAGGCGATCGGCTACGACACGCTGGCGATCGCCACCGGCGCGACGCATGCCTATTTCGGCCATGACGAATGGGAGCCGGTGGCGCCGGGTCTGAAGACGCTGGAGGACGCGACCACCATCCGTCGCCGCGTGCTCATCGCTTTCGAAAAGGCGGAACTCGAGGAAGACCCGGCCGTGCGCGAGGCGCTGTTGACCTTCACCGTGATCGGCGCCGGGCCGACGGGCGTCGAGCTTGCCGGCATCATCGCCGAAATGGCCCACCGCACGCTGCCGAGCGAGTTTCGCCGCATCGATACCCGAAAGGCCCGGGTGATCCTGGTGGAGGCGGGGCCGCGCATTCTGGCTGCCTTCAGCGAGGACCTGTCCGATTATGCCCGGCGTGAACTGGAAAGGTTGGGCGTGGAGGTCCGGACCGGAACGCCGGTGACGGACTGCACCGCCGAAGGGGTGACGATCGGCGAGACTTTCGTTGCCAGCCGGACGCTCGTCTGGGCCGCCGGCGTCCAGGCGTCGCCCGCCGCCCGTTGGCTCGGCATTGCCGAGGATCGGGCCGGCCGCGCGATCGTCGGCGCCGATCTTGAGGCGCCAGGTCATGACGATATCTTCGTCATCGGCGATACGGCCTCCGTCACCTATGACGGAGGCAAGCCGGTGCCGGGGATCGCGCCGGCCGCAAAGCAGCAGGGTGCCTATGTCGCGAAGGTCATCCGCGCACGCCTTGGTGGCGGCAAGCCGCCCGGCGATTTTCGCTACCGCCATCAGGGCAGCCTGGCGACGATCGGTCGGCGGGCGGCGATCATCGATTTCGGCCGCTTCAAGCTCAAGGGTGCGCTTGCCTGGTGGATCTGGGGCATCGCCCATATCTATTTCCTGATCGGCACGCGCAGCCGCTTCGCCGTCGCCTGGAGCTGGTTCTGGACCTATTTGAGTGGCCAGCACAGCGCCCGGTTGATTACCCAGAAAGAGACTTTGCGCGACGGGCAATAGCGGTGCGGCATGACAGCCGGCGGGCCTGAGCATCGCGGGTGGTGAGTGTGCCTCTACAGGTGAGTGTGCCTCTACAAGGGCTCGCTGGCTCCTGACGCAATGATGGAGGGGCGGTGGCCGGCAAGGCCCGCCGGACGCGACCGGCTGATATCAACCGTGATCGGGGATACGGTAAAAAAGACTTTGCTTACAAGCGCAAATTGTGTGCTAACTCTCTGAAATCGAGACTATAACCTGACATGCGTTGGGGGAGACGGAGATGGCAGACTTGATACATCCAAAAGCGATCGAACATCTGCCGATGTTCGTCACGCCGCCCGGGCAGTCTGACCTTCTGTTCAATTTCGTCGTGGTGTTCCTGCTGCTCGCAATCTTCGGGATCGGCACGCTCTACCTGCGCCTGCATGCCCTGCCCGAGCAGATGGCCCACGGGGGGAGCAAGGCGAAGTTCGAGGTCGTGGCAGTGCTGGCGCTGATCGCGCTGTTTACGCACAATCATCTCTTCTGGATCGCGGGGTTGATCTTGGCTCTGGTGGATCTGCCCGACATCTGGTCGCCGCTCAGATCGATCGCGCGTTCGCTGGAGAAAATGTCGGGCCGCGAACCGGAGCCGGAGCTGGACGCCCATGGGCACGTCCGTGTCGATCACCCTGTTGTTCCCGAGCCGGCGGCGTCGGCTGTCGAAACCAGGGTCGAGCCGACCTCGAATGATGGGAGGGCATGAGCCATGTTCGAGTTCCTGCTTTGCTCGATGCTGACCATCCTTCCCGACTATCTCTTTCGCCGGTATGTCCAGGGCAAGAGGTTCGGCCACGAAATCACGCTCTATTCCGTCTGGTTCGAACTTCGGTACGGCATCACCGCCTGTCTGATGCTGACGCTGACATTGATCACCCTGGTGTTCTATTTCCATCCGTCGACCAAGAACGTCACCTCGGTGTTCCGCACCGTTACCATTCTGCCGGAGACGGGCGGGCGTGTGGCCGAGGTCTATGTCCAGCGCCATCAAATGGTGGAGGCTGGTGCGCCGCTGTTCAAGCTCGACAGTACCGAACAGGAAGCGGCGATCGAGCTTGCACGTCGGCAGATTGCCGAGGTCGAGGCCGAAACCACGGTGGCGCAGACTGAGCTTGCCGCCGCCGACGGGCTGATCCAGCAGGCGCAAGGCGCCTTTCTTCAGGCACAGGACCAGCTCGAGACCCAGACGGAGCTGATGCGCCGCAACCCCAATGTCGTGGCTCCGCGTGAGATCGAGCGGCTGCAGGTGGCGGCTGACGGCCGCAGGGGAGCGGTCGACGCGGCCACTGCCAACAAGCGCACGCTGGAAACGAAGATCGCGTCGCTGCTGCCATCGCAGAAGGCAAGCGCCGAGGCAGCCCTCAAACAGGCTCAGGTGGAGCTCGACAAGACCACCGTGCGCGCCGGCTTTTCCGGCACGCTGCAGCAATTCACGCTCAGGGTCGGCGAAGTCGTCAACCCGATGCTGCGCCCGGCGGGCATTATGGTACCGTCTGAGGCCGGTCGCGTGGCGCTGATCGCCGGGTTCGGCCAGATCGAGGCGCAGGTGTTGAAAGTCGGCATGATTGCCGAGGCCACCTGCGTCGGCAAACCCTTCACCATCATCCCGATGGTGGTGACGGAGGTGCAGGCCGTGATCGCCGGCGGACAGCTGAGGGCGAGCGATCAACTGATCGACCTCTCGCAACTGGCGGCGCCCGGCACGATCACCGTTTACCTTGAGCCGCTCTATCCCGGCGGCCTCGAAGGGCTTCCACCGGGCAGCAGTTGCATCGCCAACGCTTACACCAACAGCCATGACGAGTTGGAAGCACCCGGCACCAGCACGCTGCGCGGGATCTATCTGCACGTTGTCGACACGGTCGGCCTGGTGCATGCGATGATCCTGCGTATGCAGGCGCTGATGCTGCCGGTGCAGACACTGGTGCTCGGCGGGCACTGACGGTCCGCCGCATCTGTTGACGGCAAAACGGCGCGGCGCGTGTTCGCGCCACCTTTTCCGTCGGTCGGCACGCGGGAGGGGCTAGAGCGTTTCCGGTTTAAACGGAGTCACGGACACGCTCTATCTCTTTGTTTTTGCGCATTCCCTGACGGAAAACCGCTTCGCACTTTTCCTGGAAATGCTCTAGGTGGATATGCGGCGCGCCCTGGCAACGATCCGGCGGGCATGACCAAACGCACCGGAGCGCAATTCTTGTGCCGCTTCGCAACGCCATTTCCATTCTTGCAAAATAGCGAACAGTCGGTTTGTCGCCAGTCCTGTGTCGGCGCCGGCAGGGACAAGCGGCCGCATCATGCGTCCGTGTTTTTGGCCGCCTTTGCCCGGCTGCCCGAAGACGCCTTCTTCTTCGCCTTGGCCTGGTTGTAGTCGATGGCGACGCGGACGAGGTTCTGCAGCGCGCGCTCGTCGATCTCGTCACCTTCAAAGACGTCGATCGCGCGCCAGACCTTGCCGCCAAAGCCGTTGTTGAACAGATTTTCAGGGTCCGGCAGGCTCGCGCCGTGAGAGAAGGTAAGCTTCACCTTATCCTTGTGGGCGTTGCCGACCGCGATGATGCCATCGCGAGACCACACCGGGCTTCCCATCCACTTCCATTCCTCTGCTATCTCCTTGTCTGCTCCAAGGATGCTTTTGCGCAGGCTGGCGAGTGTCTTGCCGCGCCAGTCGCTAATCCCGGCAATCAACTGGTCGATGTGTTCCGATGCATTCATTGGGCCTCTATCCTCCGACTTCCGGCTCCGTTTCTTCCGCCGGCAAAAACTGCGCTTACTTTGCTCGTGCCAGAAACGCCGTCCTGGCTCCTCGACTGCTTGGGCGGCGCAATTGCCACCGCACAATGCCTCAAATCGGAATCGATTCAAGGTATTATGCAGCGGGATTAATGTGTTGCGGCGTGAAGCGCAGCGCCGTCGTTTCCGCAACGGGAGGACACCGCGTGACGCCATTTTCCGGCTTGCGCGGCAATATGGTGCGGGCGGGCGCTAGGTCGAGGGGGCAGCATGAATTGCAACGATAGACCATCCCATACAACGAGCGGCCGTTGCGCCGCACAGGTGCTGTCACCCGCGTCTGCGTGCGCTTGCGAACGCGCTCACTGCCGCGATGTCGGTTAGTTGCCTGACGGCACCGGCATCGTCCACGGTTCCCAGACTTCGTCGGGCCCGCCGCCGTGACGCCGGTAGAAGCGTTTGGCCGGGGCGTTGCCGGCAAGCACGGTCCAGTTGATGCGCGGCGCGCCGATTTCGGCGGCGTAGCGCTTCAGCGCTTCGATGAGGGCAGCGCCCGCGCCTGAAGAGCGCGCGGTTTCCTCGACGAACAGTTCCTTCAAAACCACCGTTGGCTTCAGGTCATAGGTCCAGGGAATGACATACTGGACGGCGATGCCGACGACGCGACCGTCGAGCTCCGCCACGAAGACCCCGAAGCGCGGGCTGTCGCAAAGGCCGTGGTCGATCAGGTCCCGCTCAGTGACGGCAAACTTGTCGATATAGCCTTCGAAGACGGCAAGACCGCGCATCAGCGCCAGCACCGTGGCGACATCGCGATGCTCGAATGGGCGCGTGGAAATGGCAATCGTCATAGGGCTCCTCAAGGGGGCTGGCAGGGGTGATCCTGCCGGCTACCTTGGCGTGTTTGCGCCGATCCGCCAAGGTGGCCGTTTGGTGGAGTGCATGGATACGCGCACAATCGAATCCGGCCCGGGGAGCCAGCGATGGCCCGCCTGATCCGCGGGCCATCTGCATCGCAGGAGTAGCGCTCAGGCGGCAAGCAGCAGCCGGGGTTCGCCGGGGGCGGCGCCTGAAGCGAAGGCCAGGCCTTCGTCTTCCCAGCCGGTAATGCCGCCGATCATGATCTTCACCGGTCGTCCGAGCCGGGCGATCTTCAGCGCCGCCTGGTCGGCGCCGTTGCAATGCGGCCCAGCGCAATAGGGGACGAACAGGGTGTCGGCCGGCCATTCGGCCAAACGCTCTGCGCTGATCTCGCGGTGGGGCAGGTGGATCGCGCCCGGCACATGGCGGCGGGCATAGGCGGCCTCGGTTCCGACCACGTGCAGCAGCACGAAATCCTGTTCGCCCTTCTTCAGCGCGGCGGCAACGTCGGAGCAATCGGTCTCGACGCTCAGGCGGCGGGCGAAATGGGCAATGGCGATCTCGGGTGCTGCGGCCTGGGTTTCGGTGACGTAGCTCATCTTTCTCTCCTGTGGCTCTGGCCTTGGGCGGTTGACGAGGAGGGTTGTAGCAATGTCGGAAAGGGGCTGGCAGATGGCAGGTTTGCCATATATGCTCAAGATCATGCCAAAACCGTCTGTCACATCGCCATCACCAGCCAATCCACTCGTCGTCGCTCTCGCCTATGATGGTCTCTGCACCTTCGAGTTCGGCGTGGCGGTGGAGATGTTCGGCCTGCCCAGGCCTGAGATGGGCGAGGGGTGGTATTGCTTCGCCGTTGCGGCGATCGAACCGGGGGAACTGAGGGCCACCGGCGGCATCAGGCTGACGGCCGATGGCGGGCTCGATCTCCTGGCTGAGGCCGGAACCATCATCGTGCCCGGCTGGCGCGGTGCCGATACCCCGGTGCCTGAAGCCCTGTGCCAGGCCCTGCGGGCGGCACATGCGCGCGGCGCGCGGGTTCTCTCCATCTGCTCCGGCGTCTTCGTGCTGGCGGCGGCCGGTCTGCTCTCTGGCCTCAGGGCAACGACCCATTGGCGCTACACCGACAAGCTCAGGGCGCTCTACCCTGATGTCGAGGTGGTGCCCGACGTGCTCTATGTCGATAGCGGCGCGGTGCTGACGTCTGCCGGCAGTGCCGCCGGCATCGATCTCTGCCTGCATCTCATTCGCCGCGATTTCGGCAGCGAGGCGGCAAACAGGGTGGCGCGGCGCCTCGTCGTGCCGCCACACCGCGATGGCGGGCAGGCGCAATTTATCGAAAGGGCGGTGCCGGAAGTGCACGAGAGCGCGCGCCTCGGGCCCTTGATCGACCGGATGCGCGCGCGGCTCGGTGAGGATTTCTCGATCGCGGCGCTGGCGAAAGCAGCGGGCATGAGCGAACGCACCTTCCTGCGCCGCTTCGAGGCGGCCACCGGCACAACGCCGGCGCGCTGGCTGCTTGGCGAGCGGCTGGCGCGGGCCCGGCAGTTGCTGGAGGAAAGCACTGTTGGCATGGAACAGGTGGCCGAAGGCTCGGGCTTCGGCTCGACCCAGACGCTGCGGCATCACTTTCGCCAGCAGCTTTCGACGACGCCCGCCGCCTATCGCGCCATGTTCGGGCGGGTGGCAGCGCAAGCGGGTGCGCCGGCCGAGGTCGCGGCCGAGTAGCCGGACCGCGCCCTGCTGCCACTACGCCTCCGACGGGGCAAGTTCGCTGCCGTTCCTGCGGAAGTACGACTTGAAGAACACGGCGTCCGGCGCCGAGACGATGACCCGGGCGACGATCGCCGTTGCCGCTATGGCAAAGACTAGGCGACCGAAGAACACGCTGGTGAAATCGGCGCCGAGGGCAACCACGACCAGCGTATCCTCCACCAGGCTGTGGCCAAAGCCCATGAAGACGCACGCGAGGAAGACCTGGCGCGGCTCGACATTCGCCTCGCGTGCCTCACGGATCAGCAGCGCGCCGCCATATGAGATCCCCAAGAGTACGCCGACGGCGGCAAACGGCACCGTCTGCGGCTTTATGCCCGCAAGGCGGAAGAGCGGCGCCATGCCCCGGTTCAGCCAGCCGAGGAGGCCCACCAGCTTGAGGATCTCGATCGTCCAGCTCAAGGCCAAGAGCACGACGAGCATGGTGGCGAGCGTCTTCAGCGTGCTGAGCGCGAAAGCGATCCAGCCGGAGCCTTCGTTGACCGGTATCCATGTGGGGTTGAGCGGCGTGGCGAGCCAGCCGGTTGCCGCGAAGACCTGGTGTAGCAGTGCCGCGAAGATGAGGCCGCCGCCGATCCTGAGCGCCCCTGTGACCAGGAAGCCAGGGCCTGCTTTTTGGATGATGCGCTGTTCGATCGGGATGGCGTGGGCCACCAGCATCAGCGCCGAAAAGATGGTCATGTCGGCGGTCGTCAGTTCCGAAACCGGCACCAGCGCAAAGACGACCACGACCGCGCCCCAGATGCCGACCAAGAGGCCGGTGAGCCAGGCGAAGGCGAGCTCGGGCGGCAGCCCGACGAGCGTCATCAGCGGTTCGAAGGCCGGTGCGACCGCCCGGATCACGCCGAGTTCCTGCAGGACATGGGTGACGATCGTGACGGGAACGATGATGCGCACCAGGTCCCAGTAGATTTCGAGAGTGGCGAGCGTCTTGCGGTAGAGGATGATGTGAACGGTCATGGCGATGCCTCCTTGAATGGGTTGTCCAAGGACTAGCGCGGGGCCATTCGCAGTTGTGGTCAAAATATGCGAATATGTGCAATAAAATTGCACGCGCATAAATTGGGGGATGGAATGGATCGGATCGACAGAAAGCTGCTCAAGCTGATGCAGGAGGATGCGTCGCGAACCAACGCTGATCTTGCCACCGAGGTCGGGCTGTCGCCGTCGAGCTGCCTGCGGCGCATCAGGCGCTTAAGATCCGCTGGTATCATCGACCGCGTCGTTGCCGTTCTCAATCCCGCAAAAGCGGGCCGAGGGGTGAAGGCGATCATCACCGTCGAGCTGGAGCGCCACGGCGAACAATATGTGCGCCGTTTTCTCGATATGGTCGCCGCCGAGGCGGCGGTGACCCAGGCCTATAGCGTCAGCGGCGCGACCGATGCGCTTCTGATGCTGCGCCTGAAGGACATGGACGAACTCGACGCGCTCACCGAGCGACTGTTCGGGGAAGGGAGCAATGTCGCGCGATACTACACCAGCTTCGTGATCCGCACCGGCAAGGAGACGACGGCAATCCCGCTTTGAAGCTTCGATGTAACTGGACGAGCTTCGCAGGCACTGCACCCCGATCTGCGGCATCAAACGAAGGCGCCGGGGCGATCTACTCCGGCGCGCAACAACGGCGTTGCCGCTATGGTCATTTGACCGCGGCGTTGCCGCCATCGGCGTAGAGCGCGGTGCCGGCAACGAAGCTTGCCATCGGGCTTGCCAGGAATAGCGCCGCCCGGGCGATTTCCTCCGGTTGGGCGATCCGCTTCATCGCATGCAGGCCTGCGGCCCATTCCTTCTGCTCCTGGCTGCCGGCAGCCGGCGTGTCGACGCCGCCCGGGAGCAGGGCATTGGCGCGGATGCCGCTCGCGCCATAGTCGGCGGTGATGCCCTTGACCAGCCCCATCAACCCCGCCTTGGAGGCGCCATAGGCGCCCATGCCGGGGATGCCGACGCTGGTGCCGACGAAGGTCGAGGTGAAGACCAGCGATCCGCCGCCGCGCTTGAGCATTGCCGGGATCTGGTGGCGGGCGCCGAGGAAGGCGGAGGTGAAGTTGGCGGCCAGCACCTCCTGCCATTCTGCGGCCGTGATCTCGGCAAGCGGCCTGACCGCGCCGACGGCGCCGGCATTGTTGACGGCAATGTCGAGGCCGCCGAACCGGCTGATGGCGGCCTCAATCAGCCGGGCATGGGTATCTTCGTCAGCGACATCGCCGCTGACGGCGATCGCTTCGCCGCCCTCGGCACGGATAGCCTCCACCACGGCATTGAGTGGTGCTTGGGTGCGGGCGTTCAAAACCACCTTCGCGCCTTCGGTGGCGAAGAGTTCTGCGACCGCGCGGCCGATACCCGACGACGCGCCGGTGACGATTGCGATCTTATCTTGCAGCATGGACATGGACTTGCTCCTCTTGGTTGAGGCGCACTGAGTATCGCCGACAAGAAGCAGCGCCCACCCGATTTGCGATGGGGACAACTGAATGATGGTGGTCATCGAAAATTTGAAGGGTCGGTCCGGATGTCAGGGTTGAGCGGATCGAAGCGTAGCATCTGCCACGATCTCGTGTTTGCCCTGCACCCTGGAAAGTTCGCCGCGGCAAAGATGACTGCTCAAGCACCTGCATGTTTCCTTTACTCCTATCCGATCAAAGGGCAAAAACATGCAGTCAATCAAAGTGCTACAGCGACCTTGGCGCATCCTAAAAGACGCGCGGCGCTGTAGGGCCGACTATCCTTCACATTCATCGGAAGAAGAAAAACCAGACGGCAAAAGCCAGCATCCAAACCAGGACATAGTAGAAAGCTTGACCCTCGATCATGGCGGCGATCCCCATTCACCGATCGAGGGCATATTAGCATTGATGCAACCGAAGGGTAAGCGGGTGCGCGCTTCAGTGCCCGCCTAGAGCATCCTGCTTTCAAGTGGAATCGCTGAAAGCGGATAAGATGCTCTAGGATCAAAGTGCTAGAGCGTCCTTTGTGCGTTCATCTGAACGCACGGCGCTCTAGAAGTGCGCTGAAGGTTTTCAGATCGATGTTGCCGCCGCTCAACAGAATACCCACCCGCTTTCCGCCACAGGCGATTGCCCCCTGCAAAACGCCCGCCGCGGCCAGGCAGCCGGTCGGTTCCACGACGATCTTCATGCGCTCGGCAAAGAACCGCATCGTCTCGACCAGTTGCCCATCAGTAACCGTGACGATGTCATCGACCGTGTCTTTCAGGATGGCGAAGTTGTGGTTGCCGACATGGGTGACAAGCGCGCCATCAGCGATCGACTTCGGCACCGGGATCTGAACCACTTCGCCCTTGCGCAATGATTGCTGGCCGTCGTTTCCCGCCTCGGGCTCGACGCCAACAATGGAGCAGGCGGGCAAAAGCGCCCTGGCGCTGAGCGCGCTGCCGGCAAGCAAACCGCCGCCGCCCAGCGGAACGACGAGCAAATCGATCTCCCCGACATCCTCGATCAGTTCCAGTGCTGCGGTACCCTGTCCGGCGATGACATCCGGGTGGTCATAGGGAGGGATCAGCGCTGCGCCCCGGTCGGCGGCAAGGCGCAGGCTTATCTCCGCACGATCTTCCGTATATCGATCGTAAAAGACGATCTCGGCTCCATAGCCCCTGGTCGCCGCCACCTTTATCTCCGGAGCGTCGCGCGGCATGACCACTGTCGCCGAAACACCCTGGAGTCTCGCGGCATAGGCGAGTGCCTGGGCGTGATTGCCTGAGGAAAAGGCGACGACACCATTCTGCCGGGAGCGTGCGTCCAGCGCAGCGATGGCGTTGTACGCGCCACGGAATTTGAAAGCGCCCGCACGCTGCAGGTTCTCCGCCTTGAAAAATACGGTCGCTCCGGCTTGGGCGTCGGCAGTTCGCGATGTCAACACAGGCGTGCGGTGCGCCGCGCCGGCGATGCGTGCTCGGGCGGTCTGGACATCGTCGAAGGTCGGGATGCGCAGCGAAGCGGGTGCCGGTGCAGGATTGACCACGAGAAACCTCCATTGCGCACGCGGTGGCCCTGGGCCGAGAGGGAATTTTCCAAGGCACGGCAATGTAGCATCGCGCCGGCGTTTGCACGAGCCAGGTTGAAGAACCATTGGCGCCATCTGCCTTATGACACCGCTGACACGGGCCAGGCCGCATTGTACCGGCTTTAAGGCATCTGCTGCACAGTTCCGCGATTTTCAACAACGGCGGCCGGTGGCATAGTTTGCGCGGCTTGGCAGCGTCGCGTCAGATGGGACGCACACACGCCGCAGGACCTTGGATTTGGGATTTTCAGGCAAGGCGGGAGGGGCGGAATGCTGAAGACCTACACTGGCAGCTGCCATTGCGGCGCAGTTTACATCGAGGCAGATGTCGATCTCAGCGCCGGGACCGGCAAGTGCAACTGCACGCTCTGTACCAAGATGCGGCTGTGGTCGGTGGAGGTGGCGCCGTCGGCTTTCCGTCTGATCGCCGGCGAAGAGGCGCTAGCGGATTATCGCGGTCGCAACCCGGTCGCCCATCATTTCTTCTGCAGCCATTGCGGCGTGCGCCCGTTCGAGCGGATCGACGCACCGAACATGACGGGACACACCTATTACAACATCAACGTCGCCTGCCTCGACGGCGTCGATATCGACGAACTGATGGCCGCACCCGTCACCTACTTCGACGGACTGCACGATGACTGGGGCTCGACACCATCAGAGGTGCGGCATCTGTAGGGCTCGTTTCTGAAAATCCTGACCCCTTGTGTTACGCAGTTCTTGATGCAGCCGTCAGCTTTTGCGGGGATATTGCCTCGCGGATAATGTTGCGGCCACATGTCCCTGGTGGGGCTGCATTTCTGGAGTTGATTGATGGTGGAAAAGACGTTTCCAGAAGCCTTCCCGAGTGCACTCCGCTCCCAGTCCGCGATTGCTGTTTCAGCACTCAAACTGAATTCCGACTACGTTTCCGAACCGTTTTCGGTCAACGTTCTCGGCGAGATCCTGCACATACCTGGTCGGGTTCTTCCCTCGACAAAGCCGGAGTTTGTAGGGCTGAACCTGCAACGGCGCCAAATTGCACTGTGCATGCTGACGCGCAGTTCCGATGGCTTCGGACGTCAGGCCGCTCTGCAAGAAATCCTTCACATCAATAAGCCCTGGTCCATTCCTTTCGTCATCGCGTTGATCGGCGAATACGTCGTCGAGATCATCCATGACATCTACGCAGCTCTGCCCGACTTGGAGCGGGACGTTGTCTCAACATTTATCAAGGCAAATCCGGCGTTTTATAAGCTCACCTGTGACCGGGTGATGAGCTATTGGGACTGCTACTACCGTCGGCAGTTCCGGTGCAGCGACTACGTAGGCTTCAAGCTCTTGCGGCAACTGGACGCGCTTGCATGATTTGAAAGGCTGGAACAATGCGCCGGTCTCGTGGCCGCAACCTTGCAGCCTATATCAGGGGCTCCGGCTCCAGCGCCGCCAGCGTCTTCAAGGCAGCCAGCGTTTCGCGCAGGGCTCGATCAAGCCGTTTGTCGCGGCGCAGCACGAGGGCGAAGCGGCGCGAGAGTGGCGGCGACAGCGGTCGCACGACCAGCCGTTCGCGATCATGCGCGCGCAAGGCGATCTCCGGAACGAGCGCCGCGCCGAGGCCGACGGCGACCATCTCCTTGATCGCGGCGACGCTGCCAAGCGCCATCACCGGTTTGACGGCGGTGCCGCCGTCTGCCGCCAGCCATTCATCGGTGAGCCGGCGGGTGTTGGCGCCCGGCTCGTAAAGGATCAACGGTCGTTGCGCCAATGTCTCCGCCGTCACGGTGTCGGGGAGCGAGGTCTCCGCCGGAGCGATGGCGACGAAGCGCTCGTCGAAAAGCGGGGTGACTTCGAACATGCGGCCGGAGACGGGGAGGCTGACCAGCCCGATGTCGAGCAGATTGTCGTCGACAGCCCTGACAATGTCGGCGCTGTTGCCCGTCGCCACGGTGATGTCGAGATCGGGAAAGCGGCAATTGAGATCGGCGAGAAGCGGCGGCAGCATGAAGGCGCAAGGGGTGGCGCCGGTGCCGAGCCGCACGCGGCCGAGAACGCCCTTGGAGTGGCGTGCCACCGCGTCGACAGCCTCGTTTGTCGCGGCCTCGATGCGGCCAACATGCGCAAGCAGTTCGGCGCCGGCGGCACTTGGCCTTGCAGTGCGGCCGACGCGCTCGACGAGGCGCACGCCGAGCTGCTTTTCCAGCGCGCGCACCTGCAGGCTGATGGCCGGCTGCGTCAGCCCCAGGCGCTCCGCGGCGGCGGAGAAGCTGCCGAGTTCGGCGACCAGCGCGAAGGTTTTGAGGTAGTCCAGGTTGAGGGTTGCCATACCAAAGAAATCCTTATGCATTGCATAGAACATCCAAGCTTCATTTATAGATCGATGCCTTGCACAATGCGAGCATGATCAGCAGCAAAACATGGGTGTTCGACATGCTCAGGGAACTTGGCCTCTTTCTCGCCGCTTCGCCGCGCTCGCGGCTCTGGCAGTTGCAAAATCTGCGCGAACTGGACGCGGAGCGTCTGGACGACATCGGCGTCACACCTGCCGAAGCGTGGCAGGGAAGGCGCACCGAAAGCGCGCCGGCGTCGTCGCGAGGAACCGCAGCGACTGCGCGATATTCCGAAGCCGCGCGTGCGGGGGCGATGTAGACGACGAAAGGCATCTGCGACGGCCTCGTCGGCGCGAAAACGCGCCGCGATCTCAGGATCTTCTTGCCGCGCTCGCGGCTCTTGTTTTTTCGCTGTTCAGTTTTGCGCGGCATGCCGTAGCGCCAGCGCGAGTGCCGCGAACTGAGGGCTACGCTATCGAAAAGCCGCCAAGCTCGATTTCGCCTGGCGCGCGTACGGCGCCACCGGAGATCCACAGCGGATTTCCCACGCACTCAATCTTTCCACCCGCAACAACGGCACCGTCGCCATCGTTGCATGCTACGATCGGCCTCGCCGTGCCGGTGCTGTAACGCAGCAGGTCGGGCAGGTAGGTGTCCTCGTCACTAAGATGCGGGAAGAACTCGAATGGCATGAGGTCGAGGGCATTGCCGTCCGTTATCTCCTCCGGTCTGCGGCCGATGAAGAGCGCGTCGGTGGCGATCGTCGGGCCCATGAGAATGGCGCCGGCGCTGACGCCGATGAGGATGCCGCCGGAGGGCGCCCAATTGCGGAGCGGCCCGAGCATCCCGCTTCGTTTCAGCCGTTGCAGAAATTCACCGGTGTGGCCGCCCGCGAGGTGAATGGCGTCTGAGGCGAAGAGCCCGGCGATATCTTCGGCGGGATGCGGCTCGTCGAGATCGTAGAACAGCGCGAGATCGAGATCGTGTCTGCCATAATAGGATTGGCCGGCCAGAAAGAAGCTGCGGTCCGGTTCCGGGCCGGAGGCGACATAGGCGATGCGGTTTCCGCCGCCGCGGGCCTTCAGCAAGTCCACGAGCCGGAGGTCGATTGCCGAACATTCGGGGAAAAGCTGGTCGCTGTAGAATATGAGGTTGAGCAAGTAATCCTCTTGGTTTGTCAAGCGATCCGGTCAGAATGCAAAGATTGGCAAAGTCTCGGTGGCTACATGATGCCGCTTCAACTCTCGTCATACGGCTGTGTGAAGCGTTCCCCGTTGAAAGTGTGTGTACAGCATCTGCAAGTGGGCTTCATATTGTCGACGGTGAGCGTCGGGTCCACCAATGCCAGGTGCTTGTTCTCATCAACATATAGGCCGCTGTAGTATGAGCTCTCGCCGAGGCGCACATACGGCTGTCGTTCATCTTCGCTTCGGGCGACCAGCCAAAAGATGGGATCAGAGCGATCAATCCGAGCGACGGCTTCGCTGTAGGTTTCGTTCCAATCGTTGCCAACGCGTGAAAGGAGAAACCGGAACAGCGGTGTGTAGTCCAATCCATGCCGGTGGTGAGAGTGCATCGAGCCGTTATGAGACAGATCCAGTTTGACGGCCTTTGTGCCTCGTGACTCTCGCCACTCGCCGCCGTCACCGTGCCGCACACCGTGCGTTCGGGTGTTCACCTTGCGATAAAGCGGTTTCTTGCGTTGCATGCCGAGTGCTAAATGCGCCTGATAAGGGATTTCGCGTTGTTGTTGCATGACACAAGAGTGTCGGCAATGGGCGGATTTCGTTGAAAAATCTCCGCTTGCCTCAATCGGCACTGAGTGCCACCGCCGGCTGCAGGCGGGAAGCATTGCGGGCGGGGAGGAAGCCGAAGACGAGGCCAGTCAAAAAGGCGCAGGCGAAGGCGAGTGCGACGGGGCCGAGCGTGAACGAAACGGGCATGCCGAACTGGCCGGCGAGCGCTCCGGTGCCGAGACCGAGGACGACGCCGAGCGTGCCGCCGATCGCCGAGACGACCAGCGCCTCGATGATGAACTGCAGGAGGATGTCACGCTGGCGCGCGCCGGTTGCCATGCGCACGCCGATTTCGCGGGTGCGCTCGCTGACCGAGACCAGCATGATATTCATCACGCCGATGCCGCCGACGAGCAGCGAGATGGCGGCGACCGAGCCGAGAAACAGCTTCATCGTATTGGAGGTTTCGGTGAAGGCTTCGCGCACCGACGACATGTTGGTGATCTGGGTGTCCTCGCGCTTGTGCCGCTGGTTGAGAAGCGCCTGGATGGTCTGCTGCGTGATGTCGATGGCGGCCGCGTCCTTCACCTGCACGGTGATGGTGCGCACGTTGCGCTGGCCGAAGAGGCGCATGCTGCCCGTCGTCAGCGGCACGAGCACGACGTCGTCCTGGTCGTTGCCGAAGGAGGTGGCGCCCATTTCCGCCATCACGCCGATGACCTGGAAGGGGATCTTGTTGACGAGCACATACTGCCCGAGCGGATTGTCTCCTTCAGGAAACAGCGTCTTGACCACGGTCTGACCGAGGACCGCCACCGGCGCATAGGTGTCCATGTCGTCCTGGGTGAGGAATTCGCCCTGCTGTATCTTCCAGGATTTGGCGGTGGTGAACTGCGGCACCGTGCCGTTGGCACTGGTCTGGTAGTCGACATTGCCGCGCCGGACCGTGACGGTGCTGGTCAACTCGGGCACGGCGAAGGCGACATTCGGTACCTCGAGGATGGCGTCGGCATCGGCAGGAACAAGGGTGACATTGCTGCCGCCGGCGCTGCCGCGGAAATTGGCCATGCTCGGCCTGACCACCAGGAGGTCGGAGCCCATGGAGGAAATGCGGCTGAGCACGGAATCCTGCGCGCCGGTGCCGATCGCCAGCATGGCGACGACCGAGCCGACGCCGATGACGATGCCGAGCAAAGTGAGGATGGTGCGGAAGAGATTGGCGCGCAACGCCCGGAACGCCATCTTCACCGCTTCGGTGACGTCGGCGATCGCAGCCGAGCCCTCGCTCACCGTCCGGCTGAGCGCATGGGCTGCGTCCGGATTGCTGCGGCTCTTCTTGGTGCGGTCGGCGACGATGCGGCCGTCATGGATCTCGATCAGCCGGTCGGCCTGTTCGGCGACCTCGCGTGAGTGGGTGATGACGATGACCGTATGGCCATTGTCGTTCATGTCGCGCAAGAGCGCCATGACGTCGGAGCCGCTCTGGCTGTCGAGCGCGCCGGTCGGTTCGTCCGCCAGCACCACGCGGCCGCCGTTCATCAGCGCGCGGGCGATCGATACCCGCTGCTGCTGGCCGCCGGAAAGCTGGTTTGGGCGGTGGTCGAGCCGCTCGCCGAGCTTCAGCTGATGCAGCAGGGCGCCTGCGCGATCGTGACGGTCTCGTGCCGACATGCCGGCATAGACGGCCGGCACCTCGACGTTTTCCTGTGCGCTTGCGGTGGGGATGAGATTGTAGCTCTGGAAGACGAAGCCGAAGGTGCGCCGCCTGAGCGCCGCCAGTTCGTCGGTGTCGAAGCCCGACACCCGCTCGCCGTCGATGAGATAGTCGCCCTCGGTCGGCTGGTCGAGGCAGCCGAGAATGTTCATCAGCGTCGACTTGCCCGAGCCGGACTGGCCGATGATCGCGACGAACTCGCCGGCCTCGATGTCGAGCGAGACGCCATGCAGCACCTCGACGGCGAGATCGCCGTTGAAATAGGTCTTGCTGACGTGCCGGAGCGAGAGGAGCGGGGTCATGGCCGGTCTCAGAACATCGGCGGCATGCGCATGCCGCGCTGGCTGCCACGGGTGCTCGCCGCCGGGGTATCGGTGCCGGTGGCGACGACGACGGTGTCGCCTTCATTGAGGCCGCTCGTGATCTCGGCGTTGACGCGGTTGCGGATGCCGACGTCGACGGCGCGGGTTTCGGGCGCGCCGAGGGTGTGACCACGGTGAGCTCGGCGCTGCCGCCGGCAGCGCCTGCCTTGCCACCGGCGGCGTTCGCATTGCCGCCACGCTTGCCGGCCGCTTGGCCGCCATCCTTCTCGCCGGTCATGCGCAGCGCAGCACTCGGCACGATCAGCACGTCCTTGGCTGATGACTGAACGAAGAACACCTGGGCGCTCATCGACATCATCAACTCGCCATCAGGATTGGGAACGTCGAACAGGGCGTAATAAAGCACGACGTTGTTTGCCGTGTCCGGCATCGGCTGGATCTGGCGCAGCTTGCCTTCGAAGCGTTTTCCCGGCTGGCCGAGCAGGGTGAAATAGGCGTCCATGCCGACCTTGAGCTTGCCGACATCGGCCTCAGACACCTGCGCCTTGACGGTCATGGTCGAGAGATCGGCAATGGTGACGATGGTCGGCGTCGTCTGGTTGGCGTTCAGCGTCTGGCCTTCCTTGGCCGGGTTGGCGACGATGGTGCCGCCCATCGGCGCGAAGATCTTGGTGTAGCCGAGATCGACCTTGTCGCCGGCAAGGGTCGCCTGCTGCTTGCGGATCTGCGCTTCGATGGCGTTGACGTCGGCCTCGGCGGCGGCAAGATCGGCGATTGCCTGGTCGAGCGTCGACTGGGCGATGCTGTTGGCGGCGACCAGATTGCGCTGGCGATCGATATTGGCCTGTTTCAACACGAGCTGGGCCTTCTTCGACACGAGCTGCGCCTGGAGATTGGCAAGCTCGGCCTGGTCGATCTCGATCCGGTTTTCGATGGTGGCGGGGTCGATTTCGGCAACGAGCTGGTTCTGCTCGACCTTGTCGCCGATATCGAAATGCAGGGCCTTCAACTGGCCGGAGACCTGGGCGCCGGCATCGACCGATTTGACCGCATCAAGTGTGCCGACGGCGGTGACGCTGTTTTCGATGTCGCCGCGCATAACGGCCTGGGTGACCATGGCAGCCCCGGTCGGATTGGTCGCATAGCGCGTCCAGCCATAATAGCCGGCGCCGAGGACGGCGAGGACGACGGGGATCCACAGCCAGGTGCGCGTGCGTCGCTTGCGCCGGATGGGGGTGGCACCGGGAATGAAGGTGACGTTGGGCGTCGCTTCCTCGCGTGCGGTGGTCTCGGTGCGTGCCGTCTTGCCTGTCTTGTTCATGCCCATACCCGGCCCCATACCTGGCCTTGCCAGCGCCATCGTTCCAGGCGCGATTCATCCTAGCAGCAAATAGGCACAAACGGCCGGAGCGGGAAGCATTGAGATCATTATATTATTGTAATGTTTTGGCTGCGGGGAGGCGGAGCGCTCCCCTCAACCAGGATGCCCCTGGTGTTACCCCTTCAGCCCCGAGACCGTCAGATGCGGGATTGGAACGCCGGCGAGGCGGCGGCCTGGCTCGAGATCGTCGGCGCCAGCCACCGCAGCGAGCGGATTGCAGCGATCTTCTCCGCCCGGCTGGCGCGGGGGACCGAGGCGCTCGCGGCAGTTTTGCAGCGGTTGGGTGGCGATGGCGTGAGCGAGGGCGGGGCGCGCGTCCACGCGCAAGCCTTGCTCGCCGGTTTGGAGGGGCTATCGCTGGTTCAGCTTCTGGAGCGTTCAGCGGATGATGCTGGCCGGGCGCAGGCGGTACGCATTCTGGTGCGCGGCATCCTTGGCGGCGTCATTCCAGCCCACCGGCGCACCGGCGCCTGAGGCGCGGGCGCGCTTCAAAAGCCTTGCGAGATTTGCGCTGGCCTCAGGCGGGAAGAGGGGACGCGGCTGTCCTCTGCGCTCAGGTTGCGAGGATCTGGCGACAAGCTCGCCACACTCGTTGTAGAAGATGCCGGCAGGCGGATCAGGGGTACAAACGCCGAGCCCCAGGCGCATGAATGCGGTCCTGCCTGGCAAATGCCTCCAATGACCGTTGACGGCCTGAAGGAGACTTCTTTCGTTGTTCCCGACCAATGAATATGGTTGCCTCATAGCCGAGGATATCGACCGTCATGAAACTTGCCCACATCAACTTGGTAGCCCGAAATGCGGAAGTGCTCGCAGCGTTCTACATGAATGTCATGAAATGCGAATCCCTTCGTGAACCCAAGATGGTGTCCGGGGAAAAAGTGTCGCGCGGCAATGGTATTTCGAACTCTGAGATATATACGATCTGGCTGACATTCCCCGAACTCGAACGCCCATTCTTGGAGATACATGAGCACAAGGTCACTCATGATCGAGACCAGCCAAGGGTGAATGAGCCCGGTTTCGGGCACCTGTCATTCCAGATGGAAGATATCAGCGTGGTGCTCGCGGAAATCATCCAAGCCGGCGGGGCGCAGATCGGCGAAATCACGGACTTTGGGACGCCGGATAAGCCATTTCTTATTGCTTATGCGCGCGATCCGGAGGGAAACGTCCTTGAGCTTGAGCAGATAGGTAATCGACCGAGATGCTGACGACCGCTTGTGGAGCCCAAACCGGTCATTGGGCTGCCGCAAAAATCAGTCTCGAAGCACAGGCCTCTGCGGCAGATAAATCTTGATTTCTCCCGACGTTTTCGCCCTATTGCGCAAGCAATGCGAGGTGCCGTGTTGCGAGTCTGGGGGAAGGCTCTGAAGGTGCCCCGCGAAACTGGAAGGTCTTTTCCTCTCGAAGGCCCCTTGAAACAGGATCGCGCTGATGAAGCTGGTGACCGGTAACTCGAACCGCGCCCTGGCCCAGGCTATTGCCAGCCACCTGGAACTTCCCCTCATAGACTGTACGGTCAAGCGTTTCGCCGACCAGGAAATCTACGTTCAAATCCATGAGAATGTGCGCGGCGAGGACGTGTACATTCTCCAGTCAACGAGCGCCCCCGCCGACGGCAATCTGATGGAGTTGCTGATCCTGACCGATGCACTGCGCCGCTCGTCTGCCCGCCGGATCACGGCCGTGATCCCGTATTTCGGCTATGCTCGCCAGGATCGCCGCGCCACCGGCCGCACTCCGATCTCGGCCAAGCTGGTCGCCAATATGATTGCCGGTGCAGGTGTTAACCGCGTCATCACCGTCGATCTCCATACCGACCAGATTCAGGGCTTTTTCGATATACCGACCGATAATCTTTATTCAGCGCCGGTGATGACCCGCGATATTGAAAAGCACTACGACACCAAGAACTTGACGATCGTTTCGCCCGACGTGGGCGGCGTGGCGCGGGCTCGCGCCATCGCCAAGCGCATTGGTGCCGATCTTGCCATTGTCGATAAACGGCGACCCCGCGCCGGTGTCTCGGAAGTGATGGGCATCATTGGCGATGTGTCCGGGCAAAGTTGTCTTCTGATCGACGACATCGCAGATAGCGGCGGCACGCTGATCAATGCGGCGGAAGCCCTGCTGGAGGCTGGTGCCAAGGAGGTTTCTGCCTACATCACCCATGGTGTGCTTTCCGAAGGCGCCTGTGAACGCATTGGCGCCAGCAACCTCAAGGAATTGGTCGTGACCGATTCCATTCAGGAAACCGAAGCTCACCGCCAGACCGCCAATATCCGACGCGTCACAATTGCGCCGCTGATCGGCGAAGCCCTCGCTCGCACCGCCAGGGAGCAAAGCGTTTCAACCCTTTTCAACTGATCCGGCTCATGGCGCGATTGCAACCGTCAGCCAAGATCACGCTCGTTTTCCGGGCATGCAGTGCGCAGCGTTCCCACGCGGCCCGGCTTGGCCCGTCCGTTGCAATTGGCGCTCACGCGACTATTTTCGTATGCTTCGCCACCCTCCTGTCAGTGACACGCCCGGGAGCAAGTCATGTGCCGGAATATCAAACCCTTGTTCAATTTTGATCCGCCTGCGACGAACGAGGAGATTCGTGACGCCGCGCTACAGTTCGTGCGCAAGGTGAGCGGCACGAACAAACCATCGAAACGCAATGAGGCTGCGTTCGAGCGCGCGGTCAATTCAGTCGCGGCATGCGCCCGCGAGCTGCTGGATTCGCTGGAGACTTCTCAACCCCCTCGCGATCGCGAGGAAGTCGCGGCAAGGGCGCGCGCGAGAACAGCGGCCCGGTTCGCGTAAGGGGAGTCCTGTCACGCACCGGAGATCGACGGGAGCTCTTTCACAGTCACCGCACCAGCGACGAAGCGATCTGCTTCGCATCAGGCGGGATCGCCTTGCGGTCTGGCGAGAGGGCCGCGAACCGGAATGCGAACGGCCAGCCGCGCGGAAATCGGCGGTGCTGGACTCGTTGCCGTCGACAGGGCTTAATGCTGCGCGGGGATGGCGGGATTGCCGGGGGCGATTATGGGATCACCGCAGCAGATGACTGATGACGGCGATGTTCTCGATGCTGTCGTCATCGGGGCCGGCTGGGCCGGCCTGGGTGTCAGCTATTGGCTGGCACGACGGGGCCTGCGCCACAGTGTCTTGGAGCGGGGCCGCATCGGAGAGACCTGGCGCACACAGCGATGGGACTGCTTTCGGATGAATACTCCCAATGTGCAGACCGTCATGCCGGGCGACTGCTATGACGGTCCGGATCCGGATGGTGCCATGACGGGCGAGCAGTTCGTCGCTCTGCTTGAGGATTTCGCCCGGCGCAACACGCTGCCGATCGAACCGGATACCGCGGTAAGCGAACTCGCGCACGAGAATGGCGCCTATCGGCTCACCACTTCACACGGCACGCTTTGGGCGCACAACGTTATCGTCGCAAGCGGCTGCTTGAATTGCCCGGTGCGCCCGGTCTGGGCGCCCGCGTTGTCGCCGGCTCTCCATCAGATCGACGCTTCCGGCTACCGCAGCACTGCTGATTTGCCAGATGGATCGGTACTGGTGGTCGGAAGCGGCCAATCGGGTGCTCAGATCGCCGAGGAATTGGCGGAAGCGGGCCGAAAGGTCTTCCTTGCGACCAGTCGTGTCGGGCGGCTCCCGCGGCGCTACCGGAGTCGCGACATCATGGTCTGGCTGCTCGAAAGCGGGTTTCTCGACGTGCGGCGAGAGGAGGTCATTCGACTTGCGGGACGCATCCCGCCGCGCGGTGTGCTCGGCTCGGTGCATACGATAAGCCTTCAGGCGCTGAGCGCCCAAGGTGTCGCGCTTCTTGGGCGTCTCACCGGCATCGAGGATGGCGGCAACCTCTCGTTTGCCGACGATCTCGAAGCGAATGTCCGCTTTGCGGATGAAGCCTCCGACACTGTCAAACGCCATGTCGACGACTATATCAGCCGCGCCGGGATCGATGCGCCCCCTGCCGAGCCCGACCCGGCGGAGACGGTCGCGCTGCGTCGACAGAACCCGCCGATCGGTTCGCTCGATCTCTCCCGCTCCGGCATAGCGAGCGTGGTGTGGTGCACCGGGTTCAAGGGCGATTTCAGCTGGATGAGGCTTCCCGGTGTGCTCGACAGCGCGGGACAGCCTGTTCATGAGGATGGCGTGGCCGCCCTGCCGGGCCTCTATTTCGCAGGGCTGGACTTCGCCTCCACACGCAAGTCAGGCATCATCCTGGCGATCGCCGAGGAAGCGCCTCGCCTTGTCGACCATATCGCGGGGCATTCGTGACCGCCTTCGGCATGGTCAAGAAGTTCCTGACGGTCAGGGCCGGGATCAGAGGCCGACAGATTGTCAGCCGCTGTTTTGCGCCGCCACCACCAGTGTCACGTCTCGCCCCTTGGCGACGTTCCGACTGGGCGAAGGCAATGGTCTCCAGGGATCAGCCAAGGACTTCGCTTCTGCGCGGGAATGTCTGCCATCGATTACCGCTGGAAGCAGTGCGTCCACTTCCGGCCCGAGCCAGTCGAAGATAAGCGAGGACCTGAATGTCTGCTGGTGGCGCATGGTTGCCATCGCACCAACGCCGGCAAGCGCGCAGCGGCATGCAGAGATTGCGTCGCTGTCGTGCCGGAAATAGCGGGTGTCCCTGAAACTCGGAGCGTTGGTTAAGCACAAGATCACGACGACATCCTTCTATCCCGCGGGGCGTCGAGCTCTTCCAGTTTTGCATCCTCAGCCCATGAGGATCCACATCCGCTGCCGCTGTCGAAATTTCGCCCACTCGACAAAATCGCCTTGACGCTTCCGTCGCGCTTGATTAGAACACTGCGAACCGTACCGTACGGTACTCAAATGGGTGGAGCCAGGTGCAAAGCGTTGCTGCGACAAAAGAGGCGAATGCCGGGAGCGGCCTGACCGAGCGTCAGGGTGTCGTCCTCGAAGAGGCGTTGCGTCTGCTTGTTGACGGCGGCGAGAAGGCGCTGACGACCGCCGGTGTCGCGCGGGCTGCCAACTGTTCGAAGGAAAGCCTCTACAAGTGGTTCGGCGATCGCGACGGGCTGTTATCGGCGATGATCGGTTTCCAGGCGAGCAAGGTGCGCACGCTGGATGTCGCCGCGAGCGCGCTCGACGCCGAAAGCCTGAGCCGGCATCTGGTTGTCTTCGCCAAGGATCTGCTCGAGGTTCTTGCCGGCGACGTGTCGCTGGCGCTGAACCGGCTGGCGATCGGCCAGGCGAGCCGCGAAGGCTCCAAGCTCGGCCACATGCTGCAGGAGCGCGGACGCCGGCAGATCGGGCGGCGTGCTGCCGCTCTGCTGGAGGCCGGCCGCAAGGCGGGGCTGCTCGCGTTTGACGATGCCGACGAAGCCTATGGCGCGCTTTACGGGCTGGTCGTTTCCGACTGGCACCTGAAGATGCTGCTCGGCGAAGAGGCCGGCGAGATGAAAAAGAGTTTCGGCCGCAAGGCGGAGCAGGCGGTCAGCGCCTTTCTCACGCTCTACGGCCGGAAGGTTTAACGGCGGGGGAGATCTCCGCCTGCAGCGCCGCGTGTCGAAGACACGCAAAGGTCGCTGCGGAACTGAAATTGCAGCGGCGCGTGTCGAAGACACGCAAAGGCCGCTGCAGAACTGAATTGCAGCGCCGCGTGTTGAAGACGCGCAAAGGCCGCTGCAGAAACGGAATTGCTGCATGGCGCCTGGATCGATCCCGGTTCAGGCATCGTGCAGCGGAAATACAACTGATAGCAACGGGAAGGACCATTCAAATGCGCGTCTATTACGATCGTGATGCCGACATCAACCTCATCAAGTCCAAGAAGGTCGCCATCGTCGGCTACGGCAGCCAGGGCCGCGCCCACGCGCTGAACCTGAAGGATTCCGGCGCCAAGGAAATCCGCGTCGCGCTGAAGCCGGGTTCGCCAACGGCTGCCAAGGTCGAGGCCGATGGCCTCCAGGTTCTTTCGGTCGCCGAAGCTGCCAAGTGGGCCGACCTGATCATGATGGCAACGCCGGACGAACTGCAGGCCGAAATCTACACGGCTGACATCGCCGGCAACATCCGTGACGGTGCTGCCATCGCATTCGCACACGGCCTCAACGTTCACTTCGGCCTGATCGAGCCGAAGGCGACGCTCGACGTCGTCATGATCGCACCGAAGGGCCCGGGCCACACGGTTCGCGGCGAATACCAGAAGGGCGGCGGCGTTCCCTGCCTCGTTGCCGTTCACCAGGACGCTTCGGGCAACGCCCTTGACCTCGCGCTCTCCTACGCCTGCGGCGTCGGCGGCGGCCGTTCGGGCATCATCGAAACCAACTTCAAGGAAGAGTGCGAAACCGACCTCTTCGGCGAACAGGCAGTTCTGTGCGGCGGTCTCGTCGAGCTCATCCGCGCCGGCTTCGAAACGCTGGTCGAAGGCGGCTACGCGCCGGAAATGGCCTATTTCGAGTGCCTGCACGAAGTCAAGCTGATCGTCGACCTGATCTATGAAGGCGGCATCGCCAACATGAACTACTCGATCTCGAACACGGCAGAGTGGGGCGAATACGTCACCGGCCCGCGGATCATCACGGCAGAAACCAAGGCCGAGATGAAGCGCGTTCTCACCGACATCCAGACCGGCAAGTTCACCTCGGAATGGATGCAGGAATACAAGTCGGGTGCGGCCCGCTTCAAGGGCATCCGCCGGGTCAACGACAACCACCAGATCGAAGAAGTCGGCGCCAAGCTGCGCGGCATGATGCCGTGGATCGGCAAGAACAAGCTGGTCGACAAGGCGAAGAACTAAGTTTTAGCGATCAAATGCATAGGAAAGGCCGGGGCGCATGCTCCGGCTTTTTTCGTTGCTGCAGCAAGCGATCGTCGCCGCGCCGCCGCAGGCGGGCTCGACCATTGCGCGGCGTGCTGTCGAGGAAACGGATGCCAGGATCGACGTCGGGCGCGACCACGCCTCATGGAGGCACTTGCCTAATTCGTCCCGGTGTTCGACATTGGCCCGCTACCTCATGGAAAGCGCCCCGATGAGCCCGATGAGATCGTATCTGGCGGAACTGCGCGGTTTGATCGGAAACCGCTTGCTCCTGCTTCCCTCCGTCGCCGCCGTCATCCATGACCACGCGGGCAATCTGCTGCTGCAGGAGAAATCTTCGGGCGAGGGGTGGAGCCTGCCTGCCGGCGCTATCGAGCCCGGCGAAACGCCGCAGGAGGCCGTCATTCGCGAGGTGGTGGAGGAGACCGGCCTTACGGTTGTGCCTGCAACCATTCTCGGCGTCTTCGGTGGGCGGGAATTTCGCTACACCTATCCGAATGGCGATCACGTCGAATACATCGTCACACTGTTCGGGTGCCGGATCGTTGACGACTGCGGGGAGTGGACAGACAGCGAGACAAGATCGCTTCGATATTTCGGGCCGGACGAGATGCCGCCACTCGCATTGCCTTATCCGGTTTCCACGTTTTTCTCCCAGGGATCCAATCGCCTTGTCCGTTCACCGGGACGGTGAGGAGAGCACTGATCGACGTCACGGGAGGCAAAACATTGCGGTGAGCATGACGGTGGGTCCGTTGCGGCAATGAACGTCTTTGCGGAAGAGCTTTCCAAAAACGAAGGAAGCCGGGGCGAAAACCCCGGCTTTCCCTTTTTGAGCCAATGGCCGCTGGGCCAGATTTCAGTCCAGACTCTCGGCTTGAAGCAGCGGCGGTTGAGCCTTGCTGCAAGAGAATGGTCTATCGTAGGTCGCATTTCGGGGTGGGCATGTGCCCGGCCCGGACACTATGTGCCCGGCACCGCCGTTAGTGTGTGGCGGTGAAGGTGGTAGGCGAGACTTGCAGGGCGGCAGCGATGCGCTGCAGCTTGACGGGATCGGTATCGGCACCAAGTTCGACCTTGGAGATTTCCGTTTCCGTCAGGCCTGTGGTTACCGACATATCATCGACGGTGTAGCCGTGGGATTCACGCGAACGCTTTACAGCGGCTCCGATGCTGACACGCGAAACAGTGGCGTCGGAAGCCTTATTCAGATTTTTCTTAAAGGACATGAAGTGTCTCCTTCGTTCGTCCACCGACAAGGAGTTTCGTCGGGTGAAGGGGGCCCGAAAATATCGTGCGACTCGAATAATGAGAGGCGTTCAGGCCTCGCTAATATAGTCAGGGCGATCGCCAAGGCAAGCTGGTCCCGGCATTTTTGAGTGGACAGAGCCGCTGGGCCCTTTGGCAGGCAAGCGTCTGCCGCAATGAAAAATCGTTTGGAAACCTTATGATATAGTGCCTGAGGCGACGGGTGTGCCCGCTCAAAAAAACTGGTGCGGGCATGACTTTTGCGGTGAAAGGAACATCGCCGGTGGCTGGCTTTGCGTCGTCACTGTCTGCGGAGGGTACTGCCGGGCAATCCTGCAGCAGACCCGCGCCCAGAGCAGGGAGCAGGCCTGCCCCGTGTCGGTCAGCGAAGGGGCGTGCAGCCCTTGACGTGAGGCGCCTTGACGCGGCCGGCCTGAAGGTCGCTCCAGAGGGGCAGGGACGGATCAGGCCCACCCAATGTCGCTTCGAAGGTGGCGCGGTTCAGCTTGACCAGGTTACCGGCCGAGGTGATGCTGACCAGCTCTTTCTTGCTGACAACGGCTATGCTGACATTCATGCGGCAGAAGAAGCGCTTGTCGCCGTTCGATGCGACCCAGCCATGCAGGCCGGCCTTGTTCTTGGTGAGTTTGCTGACCTTATAGCCCTGCTTTTCGAGCTGGGCCAAGGATTCCGCGTGGGCCAGACCCGGCATGAGGGTAAAGCCGATCAGCGTGGCTGCGAGCAATCGCTTGAATGAAATGGTCATTAAGTTTCAACCCCTGATTACAATATGACAACGTCTCCTACGGTCAAATCATGTCGAATACAACTTGGATCTGTCTTGTTGTCGAATGCCGAAATCCGCATTGGTTCTTCGCGCGGCAAGCAAGCGTCCAAGTGATGGGCGAACGGCGATCATCAGCCTTGCGCCCGATATTCCACAATGCTGGCACTTGAGCTCGCAACCGCATGATGCACCCGCTTTTGCCGACCCCGCATCCCCACAGGCCGTAAGGCGGCTTTCACGCCGGCCTTGCCATTCCCACGAATCCGGCTAAACCGAAATTCCGGCCACCTCAAAGGAAGATGTCATGCCGGATTTTTCCACACTTGCACTTTTTGCCGCCGCGTCGCTGGTGCTAACCGCCACGCCCGGTCCCGATATGCTGCTGATCGCTTCACGCAGCGTCAGCCAGGGGCAGGGGGCGGGGTTCCTCACCTATGCCGGAATCGCGCTCGGCACCTATTGCCATGCGCTTGCCGCCGCCCTCGGACTGTCGCAGCTGATCGCCACCGTGCCGATCGCCTATGAGATCGTGCGCTGGGTCGGCTGCGCCTATCTGCTCTATCTCGCCTTCAAGACCCTGCGCTCGCAGGCGATCGACTTTTCGCCGTCCGCGTCGCTGAAGCGGCTGTCACTCCGGCGGATTTTTGGCGAGGGGTTGCTCACCAACCTGCTCAACCCGAAGATGGCGCTGTTCGTGCTGGCGCTGTTTCCGCAGTTCATTCGGCCCGAAAACGGCGCGATGATCGTGCAGACGCTGGTGCTGGCGACGGTGCTGAACGGCATCGGCTTTCTCGTCAATGGCGCGGTGATCCTGCTTGGCGGCCGGATCCGCAGCCGGTTCACGTCGCCCACCCGCTTCAAGAAGCTGCCGCAATATCTGCTCGCCACCGTCTTTGCTGGCCTTGCCTGCCGGCTGGCGCTCGGGGCCAGGAACTAATACGCCTCGACCGATTGCCATTTTATGTTGACTCAATCAACAAACCGTTGTTGATTGAGTCAACTCATGCTGGATCATTTCCCATGGCACTCACCAACGATCACCCTGATGTGGCGGCGCTGCGCGCCTTCAACCGTCTCTACACCAACCGTCTGGGCCTGTTGAACGCCCATCTCGACCAGAGCCCGTTCACGCTCACCGAAGCGCGTATCCTCTACGAGCTTGCCCATCGGCAAGAGACGACGGCGGCCGAGCTGATGCGGACGCTTCAAGTCGACCGTGCCCAGCTCAGCCGCACGCTAAAGCGGTTCTCCGATCGCGGGCTGGTCGAGAAGTCGGACCATCCGGAGGGTGGCCGCCGCCAGCCGATTTCGCTCACCCCTGCCGGGCGCAAGGCGTTCACCGCCCTGGAGCAGAACACCCGCGAGGCGATCGGCAAGCTGCTGGATACATTGCCATCGACCGAGCGCAAGCGGTTGATCGCGGCCACCAGCACCATCAGCGAGATCCTTGAGGACAAGGCAGGCGGGGACTTAATGCTGCGCGATCTGAAGCCGGGCGATCTCGGCTGGATCATCCATCGCCAGACCGTGCTGTATGTTCAGGAATATGGCTGGAACCAGGAGTATGAGGCGCTGGCTGCGGGCATCCTCGCGGATTTCGTAAAATCCTTCGACCCGGCCCGCGAGGCCGCCTGGATCGCCGAAATCGACGGCCGCGTCGTCGGCTCGATCTTCCTCGTGGCCGGCGACAAGCCTGATGTGGCCAAGCTGCGGCTGCTCTATGTCGAGCCGGATGCGCGCGGACGCGGCGTCGGGGCGGCGCTGGTTGCCGCCTGCATCGAGCGCGCCCGCACTGTCGGCTATCACACGCTGGTGCTGTGGACCAACAGCGTGCTGACCTCGGCCCGGCGCATCTACGAGCGCGCCGGCTTCACGCTCACCGAGGAGGCGCCGCACCATTCCTTCGGCAAGGACCTGGTGGGCCAGACCTGGTCGCTCGATCTCGGGCAGGGGGTGAAACGGAAAGTGGCCGGCGAGCGATAAGAGGCACAGGTCTTCTGTCCGCGCCGCGTGGTTCCCATCCATCGTCCCGCATAGCGGGGCAACGGCGCGGGGCTGCGCCCCGGCGGCAGATCCGTTGTGGGTTGACGGCGGCCTATCCGCGTGCGGCGAAATCCTCCGGATCGGGCCGCCGCTTGGTGTTCCGGGCCGGAACCGAAAGCACCTCCGTCTGAAACGCAAGGCCGTGCCGGATGAGGGCGCGAACCCCGGAATAAGCGATCAGAGGGTTGAGATGGCGTCTGGCAAAGGCTATCTGGTGCCATCGCAAACGCCCCTCGGGCGAACTTTCTTCAGAAAACCACAAGGCGTATCCCGGCATGAGCCCAGAATTCCTCGTCACCCATTCCGGTGGCTTCCATGCCGATGAGCTCATGTCGAGCGTCATCCTGACCCGGCTGTTCCCTGAGGCGAAGATCGTGCGCAGCCGGGCGCCGGAGTGGATCACACCCGGCACCGACCGCATCATCTACGACGTCGGCGGCGCCTATGACGCTGAAACCAGGATCTTCGACCATCACCAGCGCGGCGCACCGCTGCGCGATGATGGCCAGCCCTACAGCTCGTTCGGCCTGATCTGGAAGCATTATGGCCGCGATTATCTCGCCGCCTCCGGTGTCCCGGAAGCGCATGTCGAGGCGGTGCACGCCTCCTTCGACAAGAGCTTCGTGCTGCCAATCGATCTGGTGGACAATGGCGCGCTCAGCCCCTCCGTTGCCGGGCCGCTCGCCGGACTGACGCTGCCGGCGCTGCTCGAAACCCTGAAACCGGTTTTCGACGAGACCGATCCCGGCGCCGATGATCGCGCCTTCCATTCAGCCCTCGCCATCGCCCGCAGTTTCGTCGAGGCCAGCATCGGCCGTAGCGCCGCAAAACTGCGTGCGGAAGCCGTCGTGCACCAGGCGATCGTCGATACCGGCGAGGCCCGTGTGCTGGAGCTGCCGATGGGCATGCCGTTCCGTCCCGCCATCGTCAAGGCAGGCGCCGATCACCTGCAGTTTGTCGTCCACCCGCGCGACAAGGACTGGTGCCTGACCGGCATCCGCCGCGCCGACGAGGGCTTCGAGCTGCGCGCCGACCTGCCGGCCGCCTGGGCCGGCC